>DASZJR010000107.1:0-16740 GCA_035947855.1 Candidatus Dormiibacterota bacterium | reverse complement strand
GCGGGTGTGCGAGGCGATGATGCGCCGAATGGCGTCGTCGCTCACGACCACTTCTTCGGGAGTGAGCCCATTACGATCCAGCTGCCGCTTGAGCAGGTGGTCGCGCCCGATGGCAAGCTTTTCCTCTTCCGTGTAGCCGTCAAGCCGGATGATCTCCATCCGGTCGAGCAGGGGCCCGGGGATTGTGTCCGAAACGTTGGCCGTCGGGATGAAGAGCACTTCCGAAAGGTCGAGGTCGACCTCCAGGTAGTGGTCGCGGAACGAGTGGTTCTGGGCCGGGTCGAGCACTTCCAGCAGCGCCGACGACGGGTCGCCGCGGTAGTCGCTGCCGACCTTGTCGATCTCGTCGAGCATGATCACCGGGTTGCTGGTTCCGGCCTCTTTGAGGGCGCGCGCGATCCGACCGGGCAGGGCACCAACATAGGTGCGCCGGTGACCGCGGATCTCCGCCTCGTCGTGAATCCCACCGAGCGATATCCGGGTGAACTTACGGCCAAGGGCGCGTGCGACCGACTCGCCGAGCGAGGTCTTGCCCACCCCGGGCGGTCCGACCAGCGTGATGATGGCACCGGAGCCCCGGCCACCGACCAGCGACAGGCCGCGCGAATCGCGCCGCTTGCGAACGGCGAGAAACTCGATGATCCGGTCTTTGACATCGTCCAACCCGGTGTGGTCCTGGTCGAGGATCCGCCGAGCCTCAGTGACGTCGAACAGGTCGACGGTCTTCTTGTTCCAGGGCATGTCGAGCATCCAATCGAGGTAGTTGCGAATCCAACCGGCCTCGGGGTTTTGCTCGCTGGTCCGCTCCAGGCGTCCGAGCTCACGCTCGACTTCCTTGCGGACGGCCTCGGGCATGCCGGCCTCCTCGATCTTCTTGCGGTACTCGCCCGCAATGTCGCCGTCGGCCTCGCCAAGCTCCTTCTTGATGGCCTCCATCTGCTGGCGCAGCAGGAACTCGCGTTGCCGCTTGTCCATGCCTTCCTGCACGTCGTTGCGGATCTTGTCCTTGAGCGAGGCCTCCGCGAGGATCTCCCGGGTCCACTCGATCAGCTTCTGCAGGCGCACTTCGACGTCGAGGGTTTCCAGGATTTCGACCTTGCGCTCGAGCGATAGGTCCGGCGAATAGCCGGACAGGTCAGCGAGCTGATTGGGCTTGTCGATGCCGTGCACCATCTGCACCACCTCGGAGGCGCCGCGCAGCTCCAGCAGGTTCTCGATCAGGGCCTTGTACTCGCGGGCCAGGACGTGCGACGTCTCGGTCAGCGGATTGACATCCTCGGCCGGCTGCGCGACCACGCGCAGGGCCGGGCCCGTCCCGGCGGCGGCGCTGCCTACCGAAGCCCGATACAGGCCCTGCAGGATCGCGACCTCGATGCCGTTCGGCAATTTCCGGGAGTCCTCGAGCTTGGCGACGGTGCCGATCGCGGCGTAGCGCCCTCCAACCCGAGGAACGAGCAGGACGAGACCGTCCCCCTGGCGGGCGGCGGCCACGGCGGCTTGTGCCTCCTCGCGCTCCAGCGGGATGGTGACCACCATGTTCGGCAGGACCACCCCGTTCGTCAGCGGGAGGAGGGGAATGAAATCAGTTTTTAGTTCGGGCATTGCTTGCTTCTCCTTGTAGTCTCGTCAGAGACAACCAACGAGACCTTTGGTTTATGCCCAAATTAGGGCCGGCCAAACGAGCCGGGCCGCTTGCCGCTCAGCTCGCGGTGGGCCGGGTACTCGGGCCGTCACCGGCGGTGACCAGCGGGCGGATCACGTCGTCGATCGCGGCGGCAACCAGCTCGGGCGGTCGCGACCCATCGATGAGCCTGAGCTTGCCCTCGTCGCGGTAGTAGCCGATCAGGGGCGCCGTCTGGTCGAGGAAGACGTCGATCCGGTGGTCGGCGATGTCCGGGCGGTCGTCCTGCCGGTGCCGCTGGCCGAGCCGGTCGAGCAGCGCCTGGCGGTCAACCTGCAGATAGAGGACGGCGTCGAGCGGACGCTGCAGTTCGGCCAGCATGGCGTCCAGGGCCTGCGCCTGCGGCACGGTCCGTGGAAAGCCGTCGAGGATGAAGCCGGCCTCGGTGTCGGGCTCGGACAGGCGGTGCCGGATGATGTCGACCACCAGCTGGTCCGGCACCAGCTCGCCGCGGTCGAGGTAAGAGCGGACACGCTGACCCTGCGGCGTCCCGGCCTCGACCTGGGCGCGCAGGATGTCGCCGGTGGCGATCGCCGGAATCCGGTATTGCTCCGTCAGCCGGGCGGCCTGGGTCCCCTTTCCCGATCCGGGCGGTCCGAGCAGGACGAGGTCCAGCGCCATGGCTATTTGCAGGGGAAGCCGATCGACTCGGCATAGGCGGCGGCGGCTTGTTCCTGGCTGATATAGCCATCGTGCGCCATTTGGGCCAGGACGTTGAACTGCCGAGCTCGGGCGGAGCAGGGATTGCGGTACAGGTCGTAATAGGAGGGCGACTGGGGAAGGCCGGCCAGCATCGATGCTTGGGCCAGGTCAAGCTGGGCCGGAGGGAGGTGGAAGTAGATCTGCGAGGCCATGCCGATTCCGTAAGCGCCGTGCCCGTAGTACACCGCGTTGAAGTAGTTCTCGAGAATGGTGTGCTTGTCGAAGCGCGACTCCACCTTCAAGGCGAGCAGGAGATTCTCGGGCTTCCGCCAGCCGTCATCATCGTTGTTCATGTAGAGGACTTTCATCAGCTGCTGGCTGAGGGTGCTTCCCCCCTGCAGCGCCCGGTGATGATAGAGGTCGGTCAGGACGGCGCGGATCAGGCCCTGGGTGTCGATACCGCTGTGCTGGTAAAAGCGCTCGTCCTCGATGGCGATCAGCGCCTCGCTCAATTGATCCGGAATGTCGTTGAGCCGGACTCGCGTTCCACCGTGCTGCTGGAGGATGGCATCCACCCGCTTGGGCATGTCGTCTACCGAAGGAGTGACCAGCAGGCCGATCCCGGTGGCAATTCCCAGCAGCGCCGGCAATCCCAGGGCCACCGCGACGATCAGGGCGACCAACCGCTGCCGTCGCGTTCCCTGAGGCCCCCGCATTGCCGGACGATTCTAGTGTCGCGCTCGGCTATTTGCCGGGCCGCCGCGACCCACCCGTCACGCGGCGTCCACGAGTTGCGCCTGAATTGGCGTGGGCCAGCGGTAAAATGAGGGCGTGGCGGAGGGACCCAGCGGGGCGAGCGAGCGGAAGGGGACCTGGAAGGTCAAGGCCGGGCTGGCCGAGATGCTCAAGGGTGGCGTCATCATGGACGTCGTTACCGCCGAGCAGGCCAAGATCGCCGAGGACGCCGGCGCGGTCGCGGTGATGGCCCTGGAGCGGGTGCCCGCCGATATCCGTCGTGAGGGCGGCGTCGCCCGGATGAGCGATCCAGCGTTGATCACCGCCATCATCGAGGCGGTCACCATCCCGGTGATGGCGAAGTGCCGGATCGGACATTTCGTCGAGGCCCAGATCCTGCAGTCGCTCGGAGTCGACTACATCGACGAGAGCGAGGTCCTCACGCCGGCCGATGAGGAACACCACATCAACAAGCATCCCTTCAAGGTGCCCTTCGTCTGCGGCTGCCGGGATCTCGGTGAGGCACTGCGCCGAATTGCCGAAGGCGCGGCGATGATCCGCACCAAGGGCGAGGCCGGCACCGGCAATGTCGTCGAGGCAGTGCGGCACATGCGCGCCGTCACCAGCGCCATCCGCAAGCTTCACGCTGCCGGCCCCGAGGAACTGGTCATCGAGGCCAAGCGTATCGGTGCACCCTCCGACCTGCTGGAAGAAACGGCTCGGCTCGGCCGCCTTCCGGTCGTGAATTTCGCCGCGGGCGGCATTGCGACGCCAGCCGACGCGGCGCTGATGATGCAGCTGGGTTGCGACGGCATCTTCGTCGGCTCGGGCATCTTCAAAGCGGAGAACCCTTCCGCGCGCGCCAAAGCCATCGTGGCGGCGACCACGTATTTCGACCGGCCGGACATCCTGGCCGACGCTTCCAAGAGCCTCGGCAAAGCGATGCGGGGGCTGGAGATTGGGGCGATTCCCCAGGAGGAGCTGCTCGCCGGCAGAGGCTGGTGAGCGTTCCACGCCGCCGCGTCGGCGTCCTTGCGCTGCAGGGCGATTTTCGGGAACACCTGGCGGCGCTGCGCGCATGCGAGGTCGAGGGCGTTCCCATCCGTCTCGCCAGTGAGCTGGAGGCGGTCGACGCCCTGATCCTGCCGGGGGGTGAGAGCACGACGATGGCGCACCTGATGGACCCCGCGCTAAAGCAATCGATCCAGCAGCGCAGCGCGGCCGGCATGCCGGTGATGGGGACCTGCGCCGGCATGATCCTGATGGCACGCGAGATCGAGGACGGCCGGCCGGACCAGGAACCGCTGAAGTTGATGGACATCGGCGTCCGGCGCAACGCCTACGGCCGGCAGATCGATAGCTTCGAGGCGGAGGTGGAGTCCGCGGCCATCGGCGGAAGAGCCCCGGCGGTCTTCATCCGTGCCCCGCAGCTCACCGAGCGGGCGCCGGAGGTCGAGGAACTCGCGCGCCACGGGGATCAGACGGTCGCGGTCAGGCAAGGCAACCGCCTCGCGCTCGCCTTCCACCCGGAGCTGACGTCCGATCGCCGCTGGCATCAGTACTTCTTGTCGCTCGACGGCAACACGAAATGACGCTCAAGGTGCGTCCGGCACAGTTGAAGGACCTCGCCGCCATCGAGGCGCTCTACCGGCAGCAGGTGCGGGAGGTGGAGCGCACCCCGCTCAAACGCCAGTTCGCCTCGTCACGGCTCTGGTTCCTCTTGAACAGCACCTTTTCCTCGATCCTGCCGATCACCTCGACCGCCGACTACGTCTACGTCATGGAAGACTCTCGCCGGCGCGCCATCCAGGGGTTCGTCCAGGCCGAGACTGCCGCCCTAGGCCCCAATGCCTGGCAGATCCTGAACCTCTGCCTCAGCCCGGACCTCGACCGATTCAATGACGGGACGGCGCTGCTCGATCACCTCTTCAACGAGGGCTTGAATCGCGGCGTGACCAAGTTCGTGGTGCGGGTGCCGGTCGATGACCCCGTGGCGGATCTCTTCCGAGCCCGCGGTTTCACCGCCTATGCCACCGAGCATGCCCTTCTCAGCGAGGCGGTCGCGCCCCGGCCCGCACCCGCGCTGGCGGGCTGGCGGGCGATGCGTCGCGGCGATGAGCTCGGCCTCTACCTTCTTTATTGCGCCACCACGCCCAAATCGGTCGCGGCGGTGGAGGCAGCCAACTTCGCCGAATGGCGCCGCAGCTTCGCGATCGGGCTTCGGGGTGCCCGAATGCCACGCCGCGCCGGCCAGCCGCGCTTCGTCGTCGAGCGGGTCCAGGTGGTCGGTTGGATGAGCCTCGTCCCCGGAGGAGGTGGACGCCCCCATACGCTCGGCCTGATGGCGGCGGGCCAACCGGCGGACCTATGGCCCGCCCTGCTGCAGCGGTCGCTCGCCTACGTTGCTCAGCATCATTCGGGTGCTGTCTGGTGCAGTCTGCGGCATTATGACGAGGCAGGCATCCGACTGCTGCGCGGCGAGGGCTTCGAGGTGATCGCCTCCCAGACGCTGATGGTGCGGGAGCTGCCGTTGAAGATCCCCGCCCGAATGCGGGTAAGAATTAAGGAGAAGCGACTGGTACCCCAATATGGCTGAAGCAATGCATGAACTCCGACGATCCAACAACGGTCTGACCGACGCCGATCCGGGGGAGCTCGATCTGCTCTTCCAGGCGCTACCGCCACATCTCAACCGGGCGGTCAAGCGTCTCGATCATCAGGGCCTGCTGCTGGAGGTCGTGCTCGACCTCGGACGCGAGCCCGAGGCCCGCTTTCCGGACCACGAGGTGATCCTCGACGAAACGCCGGTCACCTCGGAAGACCTCGAGTTCGTGGCGACACGAGTCGGCTCGTTCGGTGACGACAACCGGGCCGGTATCGAGCGGACGCTCCATCGCATTTCCGCCATTCGCAATCGCAGCGGCCAGATCATTGGCCTGACCTGCCGCGTAGGCCGGGCCATCACCGGGACGATCGACATCATCAAGGACATGGTCATCGGCGGAAAGAGCATTCTCTTGCTCGGCCGCCCAGGCATCGGCAAGACGACCATGCTCCGTGAGTGCGCCCGCGTGCTCGCCGACGAGATGAAAAAGCGGGTCGTCATCGTCGACACCTCCAACGAGATCGGTGGCGATGGCGACATTCCCCACCCGGGGATCGGCCGCTCGCGCCGGATGCAAGTCCGCACGCCCGCCTTGCAACATGCGGTCATGATCGAGGCGGTCGAGAACCACATGCCGCAGGTGATCGTCATCGACGAGATCGGCACCGAGTTGGAAGCGGTGGCGGCGCGCACCATCGCCGAGCGCGGAGTGCAGCTGGTCGCGACTGCGCACGGAAATTCACTGGAGAACCTGCTCGTCAACCCCACCCTCAACGACCTGCTGGGCGGTATCCAGACCGTGACCCTCTCGGACGAAGAGGCGCGACGCCGCGGGACCCAGAAGTCGGTCCTCGAACGCAAGTCGCCTCCCACCTTCGACGTGCTGGTCGAGATCCACGACCGCGATCGCCTGGCCATCCACCAGCCGCTGGCGGAGGTGGTCGACGCGGCGCTGCGCGGCACCCTCAAGCCGCCGCAGATGCGGATCCGCGGCGCCGATGGCGCCATCGTGGCGAGGATTGCCGAGGCGGCGCCGATGCGAACCGCGGCCGTCCGCGAGCCGCTCGAAGCGCCGCGGTCGCGCAGTCTGCACGAGACGGTGTCGGTCTTTCCCTATGGCGTGAGCCGCAACTACCTGGAGCAAGCGATCAACGAGCTCAAGGTCCCCATCCGCGTCCAGAACCACATCGAGGAGGCGGACCTGATCGTCACGCTGAAGAATTACTACCGGCGCAAGGACTCGCCGCTCAAGGAGGCGGAAGCCGGCGGCATCCCGATCCAGGTGCTGAAGAGCAACACCATCACCCAGATCAAGAATGCGCTCAGCCGCGTGTATCAGCTGGACACGCCCGACCCCACGGAGTCGGCCTTGCAGGAGACCCTCGAGGGGATCAGCCGGGCAAAAGCGACCAATTCGATGGTCGAGCTCTCGCCGCAAAACGCCTACGTGCGCCGCTTGCAGCACCAGCTGGTCGAGCGTCACGAGCTGACGGCGCGCAGCACCGGGAAGGAACCGAATCGGCGGTTGCGCATCTACACCACCGCAGACTGAACTCGCTATAGTTCAGCGCGAGGTGGAAACCGCGGGGAAGCCAGGCGGGTTCTTCATCAGCTTCGAGGGGCCGGAGGGCGGCGGCAAGTCGACCCAGATCCATCGCCTGGCGTCGGCGCTGGCCGAGCGGGGCTATCCGGTGTGGACGACCCGCGAACCGGGCGGCACCAGGGTGGGGGAGATGATCCGTCCCATCTTGCTGGGCCAGCAACTGACCCGGATGACCCCCTGGTCGGAGGCGCTGCTCTTCACCGCGGCGCGAGCCCAGCATGTCGAGGACGTGATCCGCCCGCGCCTGGCGCGAGGCGAGCTGGTGCTCTGCGATCGCTACGCCGATTCGACGCTCGCCTACCAGGGTTACGGGCGCGGGCTCGATCTGGACACGCTGCGACGCTTGCAGTCACAGGCGACGGGTGGGCTTCAACCGAATCTGACGATGTTGCTCAACCTGCCGGTCGAGACCGGCCTCTCCAGGATTCCCCGGCCGGCGCAGGATCGGCTGGATCGGGAGACGGCAGAATTTCACCAGCGTGTCCGCACCGGCTACCAGGAGATGGCGGCCGCTGACCCTCGGCGCTGGCGGGAGGTGGACGCCGCGGCCGATCAGGACCAGGTCGCCGCGCGCATTTTCGCGGTGGTCAGCGAGGCGCTGGCGCAGGCCGGCGTCCGCCCGGCGGAGCGGCGATCGGCTTGAAGCTTCTGATCGCCGTCGTGCACAGCGAGGACGCGTCCGCGACGATGGATGCCCTCAACGACCGCGGAATTTCGGTGACCCGTTTCGCCAGCTCCGGCGGATTCTTGCAGCACAAGAACGTGACGCTGATGACGGGCATCGACGACGATCGGATCGAAGAGGTGCTCGGCCTCATCAAGGAGAACTGCCGCACCCGCAGCGAGTTCATGAACCCCATGCCACCCCTGGTCGAGCCCGGTGACTTCTTCGTCCCTTATCCGGTCGAGGTGCAGGTCGGCGGCGCGACGGTCTTCATCATGAACGTCGACCGCTTCGAAAAGCTGTAGCCGAAGACGGATCCGAATGACTGACCCCCAGGTCGCGCTGGAGCGGGCTCAGCAACGACAGGCGGCGATGGCCGAAGTCCTGCAGATCATCAGCAGGTCGGCCTTCGATCTCCAGGCGGTACTTGAAACCGTGGTCGAGCGCGCCTGCCGCCTGTGCCGCGCTCAGTCGGGATTCATCTACCGGCCGGTTGGCGACATTCTTCGAATGGACGTGGCCTTCAACATCACGCCCGACTTCCGCGCCTTTACGGGACGAAGCCCGATCCGGATCGACAACATGGGCACCATGACGGCGCGGGTGGGCCATGAACGCCGGACGATCCACATTCCGGATGTTTTGCTCGACCCGGAGTACACGTACTGGGAGGCGCAGCGGCTGGGCAAATTCCGAGCCATGCTGGGGGTGCCCATGATCCGGGACGACACGGTTCTCGGCGTCCTCTCCATGTGGCGCACCGAACCGGAACCCTTCTCGGCTGAGGAAATCCAGCTGGTCACGATCTTTGCCGATCAGGCGGTGGTCGCCATCGAGCAAGCGCGCAGCGCCCGCGAGCTGGCTGACGCGCTGGACCAGCAGATGGCCGCCAGCGATGTCCTTCGGGTCATCAGCCGCTCGACCGCCGACCTGGACCCGGTCTTCGAGGCCTTGATCCAGAGCGCCGTCCGACTCTGCGCCGCCGAGCACGGGGACATCGTCCAATTCGACCCACAAACGCACGAGTACCTCGAGGCGGCACACTTTGGCGTGGGGAGCCCCGAGTATCGGGCGATCATCCGACGCCATCGCTTCCAGCCCGGTCGCGACACCATTGTCGGACGAACGATTCTGCAAGCAGCGCCGGTCCAGATGGACGACGCGCTCGCGGACCCTGACTACAAGTTCGCCGAAGCGCAAGGGTCAGGGGGGTTTCGTTCCATCCTCGGCGTGCCGTTGCTCCGAGAGGGTTTTCCGATCGGTGTCATCACGGTCTGGCGCCGCGAGGTGCGGCCCTTCACCGATCGAGAAATCCGTATCCTGACCACCTTCGCCGACCAGGCGGTGGTGGCGATCGAAAATGTCAGGTTGGTTCGCGCGCTGCAGCGCCAGACCGAAGAACTCTCGCGTTACGTCACGCCTCAGGTCGCATCGCTGATCGCCAGTGAGGATGGAGAGGCGCTGCTGGCGGGCCACCGCCGGCAGATCACCGCGATGTTCTGTGACCTGCGTGGCTTCACCACATTCTCGGAGACGGCCGAGCCGGAGGAGGTCTTCAGTGTGCTGCGTGAATATCAGGCCGCGATGGGCCAGTTGATCGCGCAGTACGACGGCACCCTCGAGCATCTGGCCGGCGACGGCATCATGGCGTTCTTCAATGACCCTGTTTCCACCCTCGGGTTCGAAGCGCAGACCATCCGGTGCGCGCTGGGGATGAGAGAGCGCTTTCGTGAGCTGGCCGGCGGCTGGCGTCGCCGCGGATACGAGCTGGACCTGGGGATAGGGATCGCACTCGGCTACGCGACGCTCGGCCGGGTTGGATACGAAGGGCACTTCCAGTACAACGCCACCGGTAACGTCGTCATCCTTGCGTCTCGCCTGAGCGGAGAGGCCAAAGGCGGAGAGATCCTGATCAGCCAGCGGCTCTACGCCGCCGTTGAAGATCTCGTCGATGTCGAGCCGGTCCGGGGGGTCACGCTGAAGGGCTTCAGCCGGCCGGTGGCGGCGACCAACGTGGTCGGGCTCAAATGATCCCCGGCCTCGGGACCGCGCTCAACACCGGGACGGTCCTCGCTGGCAGCGCGGTCGGCCTGACCCTCGGACGCGTAATCCCCGAAAGTCTCCAACGGACCATCCGCGCCGCGATCGGTCTTTTCGTCGCGGTGATCGGCATCCAGATGGCGCTCAAGACGCACAGCCCGCTGATCCTGCTGGTGAGCGTGCTGCTCGGGGTCCTGATCGGTGAGCTGCTCCGGCTCGACGACGGCGTGCAGGCGATCGGCGCCTGGGCGGAGCGCCGGGTGAGCCGCGGCGGCGAACCGGGGCGCGTCAGCCTGGCCTTCATCACGACCAGCCTGATCTTCTGCGTCGGCCCCCTCACCGTGCTTGGCTCCTTCCTCGACGGCACGCGCGGCGACATCACCTTGCTCGCCATCAAGTCCACGCTCGATGGTGTCACGGCGATCGTGTTTGCGGCGACGCTGGGCTGGGGTGTGATCCTCTCCGCGGTCAGCGTGCTCGTCGTGCAGGGGAGCCTGACCCTGATTGCCTTCCTGATCCATGCAGGCCTGTCTGACCTGGAGATCGCGGAGCTGACGGCGGCCGGCGGCATCGCCGTCCTCGGGATTGCGGTTGGCCTGCTGGAACTGAAGTCGATCAAGGTCGCGAATTTCCTCCCGGCGCTGGTGGTAGCGCCCTTGCTCGCCGGCATCCTGCATGCGGTCGGTGCGCTCTGACCGATAGACTTAGGCAACTCCGATGGCGAGGTCTCAGGCGGGCGGTGGGCGGAGGGTCGATTGGTTCGCCGCCGGGCTCGGGCTCGTGCTCGCCGTCGTGATTCGGCTGGTGGGGGAGACGTTGCTCTTCCCGAATCACCGCGCCCCACTGGTCTCGCAGGGGCTGCTCATCTTCGTCGCCCTGCTCGCCGGGGGATTCCTGGCCGGGTTGATCGGACCGGTCGGCGGCGCCACCTGGAACGGCATCATCGTGGCCGTCGGCTTCATCGTGGTGGCGGAGCTCGCCGCGGCCATCGGCCCTGTCGGTCCGCTGGGCTCGGCTGGCCTGGACACGCTTGGGCTGGTCATCGACGACGTCCTCGTCCTGAGTGGGGGTACGATCGGAGGTCTGGCCGCCGCGCTCATGCGACGGCGCACGGCGAGGTAACGAATCGAGGGCAGCGCGCGTTCGACTGGCAGCCGGCATCGTTGACGGCGGAACCGGATCATCGAAAAGGAAGTAACAGGATGCAGGTGGAGAACGGATCGGTCGAGGCGCTCGGTTCGCGGATCGTCGAAAACGTCGGCCGAGTGCTTGTGGGCAAGGCGGCGGAGGTCGAGCTCTGCGTGATTGCACTGCTGAGCCGCGGCCACATCCTCATCGAAGACGTGCCGGGCGTCGGCAAGACCATGCTGGCCAAGTCCCTCGCCCGCTCGCTGAACTGCGGCTTCGAGCGGCTCCAGTTCACGCCCGACCTGCTTCCGTCGGATGTGACGGGCGTCAACATCTATAGCCCCTCGACCCAGCAGTTCGAATTCCGCCAGGGTCCGATCTTCACGCAGATCCTGCTCGCCGATGAGATCAACCGGGCGACGCCCAAGACGCAGTCGGCGCTGCTGGAAGCGATGGAGGAGAAGCAGGTGACGGTCGATGGCACCACCTACCCGCTTCCGCTCCCCTTCCTGGTGCTGGCGACGCAGAACCCGGTTGAATTCGCCGGCACCTTCCCGCTGCCGGAGGCGCAGGTCGACCGCTTTCTGATGCGGGTGAACCTCGGTTACCTCGACGTTGCCCATGAGGTCCAGGTCCTCGATCGCTTTCAGCGGTCATCACCGATCGACCAGCTCGAGGCGGTAGCGACGGCCGACGAGCTGCTCGCCGGCCAGAAAGCGGTCCAGGAGATCTACGTCGACGAGCAGCTGAAGGAGTACATGGCGCGCGTCACCCATCGCACCCGGTCGCACGTGGACATCGGACTGGGGGCGAGCTCCCGCGGCTCGCTCGGCCTGTTTCGATCCTCGCAAGCTCGGGCGGCTCTCGAGGGAAGGGACTTCGTCACGCCGGACGACGTCAAGGCACTGGCCCAACCGGTGCTCGCCCATCGCCTCATCCTCAAGGCGAACGCCGAGTTGCGCGGCCTCACACCCGCGAAAGTGCTGACGCAGATCCTGGAGACAGAGCCGGTACCGCCGCCGAACGTCGTCTCGCGGTTCGGACGGCGAGTGGCGGGCTAGCCGCCGGGTCCCATGCGGCTGCCGCGCCTTCCCCTGGTCACGGCGCTTGCGCTCCTCTTCTTCTTTGCGTACATCACCGGAATCCGGCTCGCGTACAGCCTGCTCTATGCGCTGGTCCTGATCTTCGTCGTCAGCTACTTCTGGAGCCGGCTCGCGGGCGAGAACCTCTCGGTCGTGCGAACCAGTCCCGAGGGCCAGTTCCAGGTGGGCGACGACTTCGAAGAGCAGTTCACGATCGAGAATCGTTCCTGGATTCCGGTCCCGCTGATCGAGTTGACGGATTTCTCCAACCTTCCGGGGTATGACCCCGGGCGGGTGTTCAGCTTGAAGGGCCGGCGGACGAGGCGGTGGACGTCGCGCGGTCAATTCAAGCAGCGCGGCCTCTTCACGTTTGGTCCGGTGGAGTTGCGCTACGGCGATCCCTTCGGCCTCTTCACCCGCTCGCTCCGCGTGGCCGGCAGCCAATCGGTGGTGGTCTACCCGGTGATACGACCGGTTGGATCGCTCGATGCGCTGGCCCCCAGTACCGCCGGCGACGAACAGCTCCGCGGGCGGGTGCTCGACATCCCCCCGAACGCCACCACCATCCGGGAGTACGTGCCGACCGACAGCGTCAAGCGCATCCACTGGGCCTCGTCGGCGCGCCTCGGCCGGCTCATGAGCCGCAGCTTCGAAACTCGCGAGGGCGGCGATGCCTGGATCGTGCTCGACCTGCAGGCCTCCGTCCACGCCGGCGAGGCGCCGGAATCCACCCTCGAGTACGCCATGAGCATGGCCGCCTCCATCGCGGATGCCGCGTTGCGGCGTGGCGGCGCTATCGGCCTGGTCAGCAACGACAGCCGGCTCAGCGTGATCGAGGCGGCCCGCGGCGAACAGCAGCAGAAGAAGCTCTTCGAGCATTTCACGCTGGCGCAGGCCGACGGGACCGTCTCGCTCGCCACGCTGCTCAACTCGCAGCGGCAGCAATGGCGGCACCGCGGCGGCCTGATCGTGATCACGCCCTCCGCGGATGACCAGTGGCTCGAGGCGTTGCTCGACCTGGGCGTCCGCGGCCAGCGCAGCCTGGTCGTCTACCTCGATCCGCGGGGCTTTGGCGGCAGCCAGCCATCGCTGGCACCGGCCGGCCGCTGGCGGCAGGCGGTCAACTGGTGGATCATCCGTGGGGCGGGCGAGCTCGAGCTCGCCCCGGAGAAACGGGTTGCCGCAAGTTAACCCGGGGACGATTTTCCTCCTCCTCCTGGCCGGGGTCGGCGCCGCCTGGGCCGCCGGGCTCTTCCGCGCGCAGTATGAGGATGGTCGCTTGACCCTTCGCGTCCTTCGTGCCGGCCGGGTGCTCGCCACCTTTGATTTCCGCAACACCGGACTGTTGCTCCTGCTGGCGCTGCTGATGGGATGGGCCGTGGCGGCGGCGGTCGAGCGATCCGGATCAGGCTGGGGCGTGCCCGGCACGGAAGGCCGGCTGGTGCCGGCCCTCGCGATGACCACCGTGCTCGGGTGGATTTTCATCGTCGCAGGCTTTTCGCGGCTCGCCTACCTGTTCGCTTCGCTGGCGACGGCGATCCTCTCCCTGTTACTGTTGACGCCCTCGCCGCTGACCGGTCCTCGCTTCAGCCCTGCGGCGCTGCTCAAGTGGCTGCAGGCCCTGCCCGATCAAACTACTTTGCTGCTCCTGATCGGCTTGATTGCGATGTTCGCCCTCACGGGGCTGTGGACCAGCTGGTGGATCTTTCGCCGGCGCGCCGGGCTCGTCGCCCTGCTGCCCACTGGCACCATCCTGGCGGTGGAGATCATCAACGACGTCAGCCCAGGCCTGATCTTCCTGACGGTTGTCTGGCTGGCCGCGGCGGCCTCGGTCCTCCTCCGCCTCAACTTCGTCGGCCTCAAAGAGGGATGGCGTACCCGGCGCGTCCCGCACGCGGCCGATATCGGCTGGACATTTGGCGAGGTCGGCATCGAGGCGATCATCGCCATTCTCGCGGTTGCTTTCCTCATTCTGCCGCCGCTGAGCAGCACCGACATCAGCGGCGTGCTCTTCCCCGGGGTCACGCACGCGGACGCGTTTCACCCGTTCGGGATCGGCAGCGGGGGCGGGTCCCAGTCGGGCGCGACGGGATCGGTCGGCTACAGCGAAACCGTGAGGCCCGGCTCACAGCTCACGGCGAAATCCAAGACCCTGATGACGGTGAGCGGTGACAGCCCGACCTTCTATCCCTACTGGCGGGGTATCGCGCTGGCCGGCTGGAACGGGATCCAGTGGTACGAGCTGCCGTCCACGCAGGAGGTGCCGGTGCGCCAGCAACCCCTGCTCAACGCACACGAAACACTTCCACGCGATGACTTGCCGCCGATCCAGAAGATCCAGGTGTTGCACAACACCTTCCGCCTGCTGGTTCCGCCCGAGCAACTGCTCAACACCGTCTTCAGCGGTGGTGAGATCATGTCCGTCGACAACCAGCCCACCAGGGTGCGGGGCATCATGACCTCGGTCGTCAGCCCGATCAACGGTCCCAATCCGGCGCTGGTCAATGTCATCGGCGACAGCACCCCCACGGCCAGCTTCGACACTGTCGACAAGATCGTGTTCGCGAAGCGGCTGCCGGCGCCCTATACCTACTCGGTTACCGAGGCGGTCCCCAATGTCGACGTGCAGGACCTGCAGGCCGCGGGCACCGACTATCCTGCCTGGCTCGCGCCCTACACCACCCTCTACCAGGACGGCCGGGTCGCCGATACCGGGCGCGACAAGGAGATCCTCAACCTAGCCGAGCTGATCGTTCGTTCCGCGGGGGCCACCACACCCTATGACAGGGCGAAGGCGATCGAAGCGTGGTTCATCGAAAAGGGACGATTCGTCTATACGTTGACCCCGCCGAAGGCGCCGGCCGGAGTGCGGCCGATCGACAACTTCCTTTTCGTTTCCCAGAGGGGTTTCTGCCAGGACTTCTCAACGGCCATGAACGTCATGCTTCGGATGCTGGGTATTCCTTCCCGGCAAATGGCGGGGTTCAGCGCCGGGGTTCTGGACGACAAGACCCATCAGCACTTCGTCAACGCCATCGAAGCGCACAGCTGGGTCGAGGTCTTCTTCCCCGGGTACGGCTGGATTCCATTCGAGCCAACCCCGGACGGGACGAACTCGCCGATCAATCGCCCGCAAACCCCGGATCAACTGGTTCCCGTCGCACCCACCGGCGCGGACACGGCGACCAAAATCACGCCAAACGAGTCGGCCGGGGCGGTTCCAGCCGTGGGCGGCAGCGGCGCCGGGATCTTTCCGGACATCTGGCGGCAGGCGCTGATCGTGGCTGGCGGCCTCCTGCTGCTCCTGACGATCGCCACCCTGCTCGCCCTTCGCTGGCTGCGCATCGCCCGCGACCCGCCACGGATCTGGCGTCGCCTGCTCTTTCTCGGCGATCGGCTGAAGATTCCGCGACACGTGGGCGACACACCGGAGGAGTTCGGCGGCCGGCTGGCAGACTCGCTGCCACCGCTCGACGAAGAGGTCCGGCGGTTGGCGACGCTGTATACCCGCGCCAGCTTCCGTCAAGGCGGCCTCTCGGCCGCGGAGCTCGCCGAGGCGCGCGCCGCCTGGAGCCGCGTTCGTGGCAGCTACCCGCGGCTGGTGGCGAAGGCCTGGCGCGATGCCCTTGGCCAGGGACGCGTCCTCAGAGCGGAAGATGCAGCGTCAGGAAGTCGCGCGCCATCACGGCGCCGTTGACCGATCCGTTGCTCCCTCGGTGCGTGATGATGAACCGGGTCGATGGATGCCGCGCCATCAGCCCCTCCACGTCTTTGCGCCCCAGGTGCATGTGGCCGCCCGCCTCTTCGTCGTAGGTCATCTCCGTGATCATGTGATCGGAGGCGGCCACCAGGGCCTCCAGCTCGGCTGACATCTCCGCGTCCCCGCTGTAACCCAGGCGGACGCCGCCGCGCTCCATCGTGTAACCCAGGCAATCGAGCCGGCGGGCGTGGCGCATCCGATAGGCGAGGGCGTGGCTGCCATCGACTTCGAAGGCATCCCCGCCGGAGAGCTCGTGCACCGTCAGCTGCAGCCGCTCCCAGCTGTAATGGCGCATCTCCTCGCCCCAGGCAAAGTCGAGCAGTCGCTCGAGGTAGGACGTCGTCCCGGTGGGTCCGAAGACGGTAAGGGGTGGCGAGTCCTCGTGGTGCAGCACCCGGCCGAGGATCAGCCAGGCGATGCCAAACGTGTGGTCGGCGTGAAAGTGGCTGAGCATCACCGCGCGGGGTTCATCGAGCGACACGCCGGCCTTCGGCAGGTGGACCGTGAGCGGGGCACCCGCGTCCATCAAGATGGTCCGGTCGACAAGGATGGCCGCGTTGTAGGCGTGCGGGGAGAAGGCCGCACCCGTCCCGAGAAACGTCACCTCCACTGAGGTGACGGTAACAGGTGTCGAGTACAGTGCAAATGATGAGTACCGTGGAGAAAGTGCGGCTCACGCAGTGGTCGCACGGAGCGGGTTGAGCCTGCAAGATCGGTCCTGAGGACCTGGCTCAGGTCTTGAGCCACTTGCCGCCACGGCTCGACAACCCCGATGTTCTGGTTGGGCAGGAGACCGGCGA
>DASZJR010000106.1:0-34985 GCA_035947855.1 Candidatus Dormiibacterota bacterium | reverse complement strand
CGGACCGTCGAGGACATCTCGCGCTTTTCCCCGGAGCGCTTTGTGGTCAGCCGTGCCGGCTAGAAGCGGACGCGGCATCCTCGACCGCCTGAAGAGCGGCGTGGTGCTGGGCGCCGAAGGCTATGTCTTCGAGCTCGAGCGGCGCGGCTACATCAAGGCCGGGCCATATGTGCCCGAGGTCGTCCTGGACTTCCCCGACGCCCTGCGGGAGCTCCATCGCGAGTTTCTGCGCGCGGGCGCCGACGTCATGGTGGCGCTCACCTACTACGCGCATCGCGGAAAGCTGAAAGACGTCGGCCGCGAGAACGATTTGGAGGCGATGAACCGGCAGGCGGTGCGAATCGCGAACGAGGTCGCGCGCGAAGGCGACGCCCTCGTCGCCGGCGATATCTGCAACACCTGGGCGTACGACCCGAAGAATAAGGAGGCGTCCTCCAAGGTGGTTCGCGCCATGTACGAGGAGCAGCTGTCCTGGGCGGTGGACGAGGGGATCGATTTCGTCATCGCCGAGACGAATGACTACCTGGGCGAGGCGCTGATCGGGCTCGAGGTGATCAAGGAGCTGAAGCTGCCCGCGATGGTGACGCTGGCCACCACGCGGCCACACCAGACGTGGGACGGCTACGACTACGTCGACGCCTGCAAGATTCTGGCCGACCAAGGGGCCGACGTCGTCGGATTGAACTGCGACCGGGGGCCGGCGACCATGCTGCCGCTCATCGAACAGGTGCGTAACCGGGTCAGCGGCTACGTCGCGATGCAGCCCGTTCCCTACAAGACCGAGGCGGCGATGCCAACGTTCGAGTCATTGAAATCCGCCGATGGAACGAACGTCTTTCCCATCGCGCTCGAGCCGTTCCTCTGTACGCGATTCGAGATGGCGGATTATGCGCGGCGGGCGCAGGCCCTGGGTGTCAACTACATCGGGATCTGTTGTGGGGGAGCGCCACACTATGTCCGTGCGATCGCCGAGGCCCTGGGACGGACCGTCCCGGCCAGCAAGTACTCGCCGGCGATCGAACTCCACCCCGTGCTCGGCAGCAAGGTGGAGGAGAAAGAAAAGGAATTCCTGGTCGACTGGAAGGGCTAAGCTCGGCCCGATGATCCTCAACCGAGGCAACATCGTCTCCTTGCTGGTCACGGCCGTCGTCGGCGCCATCTTCCTTCTCCTCGCCTTCGAGACCTGGGCCCTCTTCACCGACAACAAGACGATCACCGACTACTTCCGTGACGCCACGCACGACCTTCCCGGCCTCGCCTTCGTGATCGCGATCCTCGTTGGGATCGCCCTGGGCCATTTTCTCTGGGGGCCGGCCACTGGACTGCTCGCGCCGCCGCCGCGCACGATCCGCCAGCTGATGAGTCGACGTGCTGCACATTAGCCCGGGTGCGATCCTCTCGCTGCTTGTCACCATCTTCGCCGGCGTCGTCTTCATCCTGATGCTCAATGAGACGATTTCATTGGGCAAGGGCCAGGCGCCGCTCACCAACCTGATCCGCTCGCTGGTGCGCGCCTACCCGCGCTTCAGCTACGTCGTTGCGGTTGCGATCGGGATGCTCCTCGGCCACCTCTTCTGGCCCTGAAGGAACTCAGGCGCTCTTTCGACGACGCGACGAAATCGTCCGCGTCCGTGTCGCCGGCGCCTCGCCATCCCCCTCGCCGGACGGCTTCTTCCTGGTCGCCTCGACGCTGGCCCGCAGCGCCTCCATCAAGTCGACGATCTTCTCGCCCCGCTGGGACGGCGCCGCCGGCAAGGGAGCCCCGGCGACCTTGGCATCGATCAGCTTCTTCAGTGCCGCCTGGTATTCATCGTGGTACCGCTGGGGATCGAAGCGGTCGCTCAGGTTCTCGATCAAGGAGACCGCCATCTCGATCTCCTTGGGCGACACCCCGACGCCGTCGACCGCGATGTCTTTCGTCGATCGGATTTCGTTCGCGTAGAACAACGTATCCATCGAGAGGACATCAAGATACGGTCGCACCAGGCAGAGACTCTCCTTGTCGCGAATCGCGACCTTGGCGACCGCCGCGCGCCCGGTCTGTTGGAGCGCCTGGCGCAGCAGCACGAAGGCCTTGGCACCGGTTTCTTCGGGGGCCAGGTAGTAGGCCTTGTCGAAGTAGATCGGGTCGACCTCTTCGAGCTTGACGAAGTCCGAGATGTCGACGGTATGGACAGTCTTCACAGGCAGGTGATCGAGGTCTTCCTCGGTGATGGGAACGTAATTGCCCTTGGCGTACTCGAAGCCACGAACGACTTCGTCCCACGGGACAGCCTTTTGGTCTTTCGGGCACCAGCGGACGTTCTGCAACCGAACGCCGTCCTTCTTATGCAACAGGTGGAAATGGACGTCGTGCGACTGGGTCGCGGTGTAAAGGCGGACCGGGATGCTCACCAGCCCGAACGAGATCGCGCCGCTCCAGATCGCTCGCAGGGCCCTGGGAGATTCCTCCGTCTCCCTCCGCCGCTTGCCTTGGAGGGTTGGGGTGGGGGCGGTGGCCGACTTGCGCGCGGTCCTTTGCGCCATACATAACATCCTAGACTCCGTTCGTGCCGCTGGCGGTCCTGCCCCTTGTCCTCTTAGCCGCGGTCTTCCACGCCACCTGGAACGCGATGCTCAAGGCATCCGAGAACCCACTCGCACTGGCGACGAGGGCGCTGACCTGGGGCACGGTGCTCTCGCTGCCGCCGGTTGCCGTGGCATGGGTTCTGTCCGGCCGTCCCGGACTACCACTCGCAGGCTGGCTGATTGCGCTCGCCTCGGCATTTCTCGAGCTGATCTACTTCATCACGCTCTCCACCGCCTATCAACGCGGGGAGCTCTCGGTCGTCTATCCAATCGCCCGTGGCACGGCCCCACTCCTCGCGGTCCTTGTCGGGGTGATACTGCTGGGGGAACGGTTGCACGCACCGGCAATCCTGGGCGTCATCGCGTTGCTTGCAGGGATCTGGGTTGTCCGGCGACCATCCAACGCGGGTTCGGCGCTCGCGCCGGCACTGCTGACTGGCGTCATGATTGCGGCATACACCTCACTGGACCGGATCGGTGTCCGGTTGGGTTCGCCGTGGGTTTATGGGTGGCTTCTCTGGCTGTTCGGCGCGATGCTGCTGGTGTCGTTTTCGAGGGTTCGCCGGATTCCCGGGTCGCGCCTGAGCGATGAACCGCGGCTCTCCGTTGCCGTCGCCGTGCTGATGACGGCCGCCTACTTCATGATCCTGTTCGCCCTGAGCGTCGCGCCGCTGGCGATCATTGCACCGCTCCGCGAGTCGGCCATCGTGCTGGTGACGGCCTGGGGAATCTGGAGGCTGGGCGAGCGGCGTGGCGCCTGGCTCCGGGTCGCCGGCGCGCTCGTTATCGTGGCCGGCATCGCTCTTTTGACTATTTCGTAACCCAGTCGAGGTAAAACGTCGAACCGTTCGGCGCACAGCCGGTCTTAATAAAGCTGGACCCATGAAGCCATCCAACCAGCCACTGTGGCTTGCGGCTCTCTGCGCCGTTCTCGCTGCATCGTGCAGCCCGGTAGCCGCCTTACACGAAGGCAGCTATTCGATCGCCACAGCGGCACCCGAAACCAATCTCCTGACGATCCTCGACGGGACGGCAGACGCGCAGCTCAATTTCGATGGGACCGCGTGCGTTTCGATGGTTTGGCAAAAGACGCGCACTGCGATCGTATGGCCCCGCGGCTACGCGGCGCAAGGCAAGCCGTTGGCCGTATACGACCGAAGCGGTAAGCAGGTACTCGTAGCTGGGCAGAAACTCTCCCTGGGCGGCGGCCAGGTGGTGTCGAGCCGCGCCCGAAAGGTGACCGGATGCTCGGGATTCACGCAGTCGATGGCGTTTGTGCCAGCCGCATTGCCGACGGTTGCGAGCCCGGGCTCAGAGGAGTTCGACGAGAGCCAGATCGGTGATATGCAAAGTGTGGTCCAGCGCAACCGAGAGGTCTTCGGGGGCCTGTTCGGAGATCCGGCTAGCCACATCGTGACGATCTTCGTGGTCCCGACCGCTGATCCAGCAAGCGTGGCGCAGGCGAAGTCTGCGGTACTGCAGGCCAGCGCGCGACCGGGTTTTCAGTATCCAAAGCCATGGCGGCTCGGATTCGTGGTGGCCGGGCCCAGCCTGGCCGCGCTAGACGTTGTGGTAGGTGAGGTAACGGGTGCGCAGCCTTGGGCGACGGATGTCGGCACCAAACTGATCAGTTGGAATATCGATGCGGTCCGCCACAGGGTCATGATCGGCGTCCTGGAGATCACTCCCACGATTTCGGCGGACGCCCGATCAGCGTTTGGCAACCTGGCGGTGCTGGAGACCGCAGAGCCCGCAATAGCGCAGTAACTCTGACGGGTGGCCGGTCACCACTGATCAGGGCAGGGTTGGCCTGAAGGTCGTGAGGGCGGGTAGAACGGCGAACCACATCACGGCCACCACGAAGCCGACGAAGATCAGCATCGAAAAGAAGGCTCGGCCCGTCATCTCTATCGGCTAACGGTCAGGACGACGTTTCCTGTCTTCTGCTCTGTCTCGACGTACCTCGTCGCCTCGATGACGTCCTCGAGCCGGTAGCGGCGGTCGATGATCGGCCGGTACTCCGGATTCGCGAGCCCATCGGTCGGCAGGAAGATGCCGTCCGGGTTCAGCGAGGCGCGGCTTCGCCTGAACGAAGGCTTGCCGACGGCGTCCAGGATGACGTCGTAGGCCCGGCCGGTCTTGGTGAAGTCCTCCCTGGTGTAATCGATCACCCACTCCGCTCCAAGCGACCTCACGAGCTCGAGGTTCTATGTGTTGCACACCGCCGTCACGTCGGCGCCGAACCGTTTGGCCAGCTGGACGCCCGCGGTGCCAATGGCCCCGGACGCGCCATAGACCAGGATAGTGCGGCCCTTCCGGAATCGGCCTGCTTCAGGCACGTCAGGGCGTTGAGCGCGCCGTCGCAGATGGGCGCGGCCTCCTCAAAGCTGATCCCCGCCGGCATGTGCGCAATCCGGGCGCTCGCCGACATCGTGAGGAATTCCGCGTGCGCCCCGAACTTGAGCCCGGTAGTGCCGAAGACCCGGTCACCGACCGCGAACGCTTTGGCGGCGGCGCCGATGGCGCCGACCTCTCCCGCAAACTCGGTGCCGAGGATCCGATGCCTCGGCCGGCGGATGCCTGAAACCAGTCGGCTCATCAACGAGATGGCCAGGCCGCTCCGTCGGTTGGCTTCACGGGTCGCGGTGTCGAACCGGTTGACCGTCGTCGCATGGACGCTGACGAGGACCTCGTCCTCCGCGGGGACGGGCCGCTCGACGTCTTCGAGTCGAAGCACCTCTGGCGGCCCGTACCGGTCGTAGACAACCGCTCTCATGTGGCGCGGCTCATCAGCTGAGCTGGAACGGCGGGTATTCATCGGTGACCAGGAGAAAGGCGTAGGCGGCGACCCGGTTGCTCCAGCGGATCACGCCAACGACGTAGCGAAAGAGGTTCTCCGGATACCGGCCCGTGAAGATGATCGCGAACCAGGCGACGATGACCGCGACGACGGCGCCAATTCCGAGGAAGAACAGGACGATGTAATGGGGGATGGCGAGGAACCACTTGACCAGGGGCAGCCAGCGGTTCAACTGGCGAGCATCGGGATAGTCGAGGTTGAGGTGCACGGCCTGCTCCTCATCGGTTGACGGGTAGTGATCATCGAGCAGGGCGAGGTAGGCTGTGACGCGGTTCGAGAATCGAAACAGATTGACGTTCCAGTCAAACCACCAGCGCGGATACTTCTGGCGGAACAGAAGCATCAGGACGATGGGCAGGAAGAGAAGGCCGACGCTGCTCGCGAGCGTCGTCGTCGCGTGGTGGTCGCCGTCCTGTATGGCGCCTTGCGACAGCAGGCCGAGCAGAACGAGGATCGGGAGTGCGGCGAAGATCCGAAAGGCCGTCGCCCACCGATCGAGCGGTCGAGTCGGGAAGTCGACGTCGAACTGTACCGGATAGCTGGTTACCATAGGTTTCCTCCTTCGAGATTCGAGTCGTTGTCATGTCCGTGGATATCGACCTGAGGCTGATGACTTCGTGACCGCGCAAGGAGTCGGTCATTCGGCGTGCAGGACCTCGACGACGTTGGTGCGTGCCGCCCAGCGGCCTGGAATGGCGGCCGCGACCACGGCCACGATGATGCCTCCCAGCGGGATCGCGATCAGCTCCCACGGGGCAAAGACGTCGAAAAAGGCGAGCGGCGTGATGTTGCCGCCGAGGCTGCTGAGCTGGTCGAAGAGCATCCGGTAAAGCGCGACCCCGGCGGGTACCGCTAGCAGACCGCCCACCAGCGCCAGGGAACCGGCTGAGGTGGCGACCATGCCGATCACCTGCCGCGGGCTCATGCCGAGCGTCTTGAGGGTGGCGGTGTCGCGCACGCGCTCGCGCGTGCTCAACAACATCGTGTTGAAGACGCCGGCGATCGCGATTAGCGCGACGATCGCCGCGATCCCGAACAGGACGCCGGCGATCACGGTAAGAAATGCCGTATTGCCCGTGCTGTTGGCCTGAACATCGAGCAGGTCCGGCTGGGCCGAGGCCAGGCGCTTCACGTAGCCGTCGAGGTTCGAGCCGGGCTTCAGCGTCACCTGGTATACGGACGGCGTGAGGCCCGGGACCGCGGCGGTTAATGTCGACCAGTCGAGCATCAGGATGTGGCCTCCTGGACCGGCGCTGAAGTCGAAGACCTCGCCCACGATGCGAAGCTTGAGGGCCTGGCCATGGACCGTTGCGGTAAAGGTGTCGCCGAGGTTGAGGTGGGCGTCCTGGACGAAGCCCCTGTTCGCAACCACCTCACCGGGACCGGTGAACCAGTGGCCCGGAGAGATCAGGTAGCCAAGCGCCCCAGAGTTACCGCGGAAGCCGAGCGTGTTAACCGGATCACCGATTCCCGAAACGTTGATATTGGTGGTCGCTTGCGCCACCACGCGCATGGTTTCCGGCTGCGAGTTGATCAGTTGCATTGCCTCGACATCCGCGAGTGCGGGACTCTTGGTGACGACCACATCCACCTGTCCGATATGTCCCTCGTAGGTGTAGATCTTGTTGAAACTGCGCGCCTCTCCCAGAGCAACGACGACCGTGGCGACGCCCAGAACGATGGCAAGGAGGGTCAGGATCGACCGGCCCGGCCGTGCCGCCGCCTCGCCGAGACCGAGGACGACGGGCCGCGGCAGTCCGGCGCGAGATGCCAGGCGGCGGAGCCAGCGGCCGCTGTTGCCGCGAGGGGCTGACGCGTTGGCGATGACCACCGCCGGCTTGAGCCGGCCGGCGCGAACCGCCGGAATCACCGCCGCGATGGCCACGATGAGGAGCGCCCCAACAAGCGCGACGAGGTCGAGAGCGGGTGAGAACGCCGGCTGATAGGCGAGACCCAGCGCCTGCGAGTTGCTCGCCAGCAGCGGCTGGCTCAGGATCGACCCGATTGGAATGCCCAGGATGCAGGCCGCTGCCGCGGGAGCCAGGATCTGGAGCACAAAGACGCCGATCACCTGCAGTGGGGTGAAACCGACAGCCTTCATGATCCCGATCTCGCGATACGATGAGATGACGATCCCGGTCACGAGGTTGGCCACGATCGCCGCCGTCGCAGCCAGCGCGAAGAGGCTGAAGGCGACGAGCACCCCGGTGAGGATCTGCGTCGAGACGTGGAAGACGGCACGGACAAAGATGTAGTTGACCGAGCTGGTGACACTGTCCGCGGGAAGCGAGGCGCGCAGGGTATCCAGATGGGCCTGGAGTTGAGCGCTGGTCGGGTCGCTAGCGAAGCGGTAGTCCATCAGGAACGATGCATCCTTCGCGGTCAATGGGGCGATCGACGGACTGAGGACCCAGGCGTGCTGGACGCCGCCGACGTCCGCCCGGAGCTCATCGATGTCTACCACCTCGGCCACGACGGTGAGGACCGGCTCCTGCGGAACGCTCACCACCTTGAGCCTGTCTCCGATGGAAATGTGGTTGAGGTCGGCGAAGGACCGGGTCAGCGCGATCTCGGTCGTGCTGGATGGCCAATGGCCCGCCGCAATGCGGACCTGCCCAACGTCACCTCCCGGATTGTCGCGGCCGACGGCGGTCACGACGTACTTGTGTCCCGCTGACTGAAACTGGATGTCGGTCGCTCGATAAGGCCCGCCGTGGGAGGTCGCCCCGATGAGGGCCGGCGTCCCGGCGATCGTACCCGGATCAATCCGGCCGTCGAACGCAACCTTCAGATGAGCGCCTTTCTGCGCATCGAATGCCAGCTGGTACGGGTCACGCGTCTGTGCGATGAGGGTAAGCGCCATCGTGCCAGTGCCAACGGCCAGCAGTGTCGTCACGAAGATCACCGCGGCTTGCAGCCGCCGCCGGCGTAAGTCCCGCATGGCTTTAAGCAGGACGGCGGTCATCGCGCTGCCTCCTCGCCGCGGACGCGGATCACCTCGGCAGCAGCTCGCTCCGGGCTCTCCAGGCGCGCGTCGTCGACGATCGTTCCGTCCATCACGCTGATCACGCGGGCGGCATGACGGGTCGCCAGTTTGGCATCGTGGGTGACGAGCAGGACCGTTTGGCCGTCGCGATGAAGCTCGCCGAGGAGTTCCATCACCTGTTCGCCGCTGCGCGTGTCGAGCGCACCGGTGGGCTCATCCGCGAGGAGGAGCGTCGGCTGGTTGATCAGCGCGCGGGCGATCGCGACGCGCTGTTGCTGACCACCGCTCAGTCGCGCGGGATAGCGATTACCGACATCGGCGATGCCGAGCCGCTCCATCAGCTCGCGGGCTCGACCATTAGGTGAGTTGCCCTTGAGCTGGGCGGGGATGAGGACATTCTCGAGCGCGGTGAGGTTCGGTAGCAGGTAGAAGAACTGAAAGACGAAGCCAATGTGATCCCGCCGAAACCTGGCAAGTCCCGTCTCACCCAGCTTGCCGAGGTCGGTGCCGCCGACGACGACCGTGCCAGACGTCGGCCGGTCGACTCCGGCGACAAGGTTGAGCAGCGTGGACTTGCCGCTGCCCGAGGGTCCCATGATCGCGGTGAACTCGCCCTGCTCGATGCTCACCGAGACGCCGTTGAGGGCCCCGGTGATGCCGCCCTGATAAACCTTGGTGACGTCGGTCACCCGGACCAATTCGCTCATTCGGTTTTCGCCCCCTCCGTCCCGAAACGCTCTGATGACAATTCGTCCATCCATTTGAGATCTGCCTCCGTGTGAAGTAATGCGCCGCGAACGAGTCGCGCGAGATCGATGCGGCCGTCACGGCGTGCCCCTTCTTCCAGCCGGTTCAGGTCGCGCAGACGTTGCAGGTAGGCACGCTTCTGCCGAGCGAGCATTCCCTTCAGGTCGCCGTTGGCGATGCGGGTCGCGAGCAGGAGTTTCACGTAGATCTCCTCGTGCAGCTGTTGAGGCCCGGAGTCCGGCGTAGCGAGCCACTCGTCGAGCGCCTCCTGGCCCTCCGGCGATAGCTCGTAGAGCAGCTTTCCGCGGTCGCCGCGATGACCGACGGGCCGGACTAGCCCGTCGCGCTCGAGGCGCTGGAGCGTCGTGTAGATCTGGCCGATATTGACGTCCCAGGTGCCTCCGAGCATGGCTTCAAAGCGGTTCTTCACCTCATATCCGTGGAGGGGTTGCTCCTTGAGGAGCCCCAGCACGCCGTACTTAAGCGACAAGCTTTCGACTTCCCATACTCAGTATGTATGCTGAGTATGCATAATGCCGCGACGGAAGTCAAGGGGCTTGGGTGAGGAAATCGTGGTCGGGGCGAAAAGATTTGAACTTTCGGCCTCTCGGTCCCGAACCGAGCGCTCTAACCTGGCTGAGCTACGCCCCGATTGGCGAATGTCAATGATAACCTCTCTCTGGCGCGCCGCCGGAGCATGCCCTCGTAGCTCAGGGGATCAGAGCGCCTCCGTCCTAAGGAGGGCGTCGCAGGTTCGAGTCCTGCCGAGGGCAATTTTCAGCCTCTAACATGGAGCCCATGATCGCCACCGAGCTGAATCCGGCGCTTACCCCGGTGAGCTTCCTACTTGGCACCTGGCGCGGAGAAGGGGAGGGACAGTACCCGAGCATCAAGCCCTTCCGCTATCGCGAGGAGATCCGCTTCGCCCACAACGGCAAACCGTTTCTCATCTACACCCAGCGAACCGAGTCGCTCGAGACCGGCCAGCCGATGCATGCCGAGGCGGGCTACATGCGGCTGGTTGGCGAGGGCCGCGTCGAGTTCGTCATCGCCCAGCCCATCGGCTACGCGGAGATCTCGCTCGGTCGGGTCGACGGCCGCCGAGTCGACGTCGAGTGCGCCAGCGTCGGGCGCACGCCGACTGCCAAGCCGGTCACTGCGATCAGCCGCTCGATGTGGATGGACGGCGAGACGCTGCGTTACGAGGTGAAGATGGGGTTGGAGGGGGCTGTTGCGATTCGGCACCTCACGGGGAGCTTCCACCGCTCGGACTAAGGGTGCGGGACGCGTTCCTGCATTCGGCGCACGACTCGCGTCACGACACCCCGCGGCGAGAGCCGAACGACCCAGGGGATCAGTTTGTTGGTGAAGCCGGGAATCACGATCGTCTTGCCGGCCATCAGCCCGCGGTAGCCGGCGAGGGCGACCGAGGCCGCATCGGCGATCTGGCCCTGCACCAGGCGCGAGTCCTCCATCACGCCCCGCTTCTGGAAGCCGGTTCGCGTCGGCCCGGGGCTGAGCGCCGTGACCGTGACTCCGGTGCCACGCAGTTCGTTCGACAGCGCCTGAGAGAACGACAGGACATACGCCTTGCTCGCGTAGTAGACGGCCATTAGCGGGCCGGGCAGAAATGCCGCCGTCGATGCGAGATTCAGGATGCGTCCGGCTCGACGTTCGACCATCCCCCTGAGGAACAGCTTGGTAAGCGCCGTCAGCGCGATGACATTGACCTGCAGCATCTCGAGCTCGACCCGCAGGTCCGTGTCGACGAAGGGACCGAACACCGGGAAGCCGGCATTGTTGACCAGTACGTCGACGTGCATCGACGCGGCGGTGACCTCTTCAAAGATCTCATCCACAGCGGTCGGTTTGGAAAGATCCTTGGCGAGCACCAGCGTCTTGACGCGCTGCTCACTCTCCAGGCGCTCGGCCAGCCCTTTCAGCTTGTCCTGGCTGCGGGCAACCAGGATGCAGTCGTAGCCGTCGCGGGCAAACAGCAGCGCCAGCTCATAGCCGATCCCACCGGAGGCGCCGGTGATCAGCGCGGTCTTACTCAAGCAAATACTCTCTCACCCGCGCGCACGGGGACCGGCAGCCAGTTCTCGCGCGGCGCGAGCGGGCAGGCCCAACGCGCGTCGTAGGCGCACGACGGGTTGTAGGCGAAGTTGAAATCGATCGTCATGTCTGGTGAGCCAGCGGTCATTTCGAGGACCAGGCCGTCGGTGTTCTTTACCGTATCGAAGAGGTAGCGCCCACCACCGTAGGTTTCCTTGCCCGACGTGCCATCACGAAAGGGAAGAAACAGACCTCCGCCGTAGCCGACCAGGCTGAAAACGGTGAGCCGGCAATCCTGGCCGCCGAGCCGGAATCGCAACCAGCCGGCTCGCCGGTAGGTGATGACGCCATCCTCACCCCCGGTGTCGATTACCAGCGGGTCCCCCGCGTCGGCAGGCTCGAGGCGCATCGTCATCCGATAACTCGGATCGTGGTCGAAATAGGACAGGCCTTTGAACACGGCCTGCGCTCCGGGCGATAGGGGCGACTGCGGGTGTGTTCGAAAGAGCTGATCGCGACCCTGCCGAAACCGTTGCAGCGCATCAGGCCCTTTCAGACGGTAAAGGTCACCGACACGGCGGCGCCAATCCGCGAGGTCGATGTAGTGCTGGGGCCCGTGGTCAGTCAGTGCTTTTTAGCCTGAGGTGGTCGTCAGACGCTGTGCTCGACGGCCTGCGCTGCGGGTTCGCGCTCGGGCGCTGGGCTCGGCGCGAGCGACGGCGCGCTGCCATCCGCCTGTCGTGCGCCCTGGGTATCACCCGTCGCGCTCCCGTTGGCTGGTGAGGCCGAGCCCCGGCGTCGACCGCGGCGACGCCGGAACTTCCGGGGTGGGGCCGTTCCGTTCTCTGTCGCTGGTGGTCCGCCCTCGGGAGCGGCGACGCCATTGCCGGCAACGGGAGCCCCCGCGGTCACCGGGCGCGGTCCGTACCCGCGGCGGCGCCGGCGTGATCGCCCTCCGGCCGCCGGGGCGGCGCCAACCCGCTGCCGTCGACGATCGCCTCGCTGACGCCCACCGACCGCCGCATCCATCGCATGCAGGGCGCCGATGCCGGCGACGCGGCCTTCGCGCTCGATGTGCTCTAGCAACGGACGGTAGAGATCCTGTCCCTCGCGACCGGTCATCGTCTCGATATCGCCGACCACGACCAGCAGCTGCTTCGCCCTCGAGATCGCGACGTTCAGTCGCTGGGCCTTCTTCAAGAAGCCGATCCGCTCCGCCTCGTTGCTGCGCACCAGGCTGAGGATGACGACATCGGCCTCCTCACCCTCGAAGGCGTCGACGGTGTCGACCGCCAGCCCCGGTAGTGCCACCATCCGCAACTCACGCCGCAGCTGCGTGACCTGGTCCTGGTACATGGCGATCACGGCGACGCGTAGCTGCTCGAGCCCGAGTCGCTGCAGGTGGCGCACCACCCGACCGACCGCCTCGATCTCGGCGCGATTCGAGATGCTTCCCGAGCCGCCCTTCTTTTCCCGACCGCGGATTGTCAGCCAGGTGAGGTTACGGTTGAAGGGCCAGGGCAGCGGCGAACGCAGTGCCGCCATCTCCGGCGAGTTCCGAAGCCGCCCGTCGTACGATGCCACCGAGACGTAGCTGCCGATCGGTGCCGCCATTCGGTACTGCTCATCCAGCATGACGAGGTTGGTCTCGGGCAGGACGACCCAGCTCAACTCGAAAAAGCTCGCATCGCGCACCATCGACCTCGCCTCGTCGTCCTCGACCGGGAACGCCGCGGCACTTTCGTCCAGGACCGGAGGTAGCTGGCGGTGATCGCCGACCAGCAACCAGCGCGGCGCGAGCCGCAACAGGGGCAGCGTTTCGGTGAAGCGGACCTTGTTCGCCTCGTCCAGGATCAGCCAGTCGAACATCTCGGCTTCCTTGCAGGCGAGCGCGATGCGGTTCACCGTGCCGAAGACAACATGGGCGTTGCGCACCCGCGGATCGTCGGCTTCGACGATGCTCGGGCGGAACTTCGGATCGACCTTCTCGGGCTCGGCGATGCGGACCATGCGCAGCGAGTCCAGGCCCTGCAGACGCTCCTGCGCGTTGTCGACCGCCGTGTTGGCATGCGACGTCATCAGGATCCGAACGCTGGGGTCGCGCGCGACCAGTTGGCGAACCGTCTCGACGATCGAGGTCGTCTTGCCGGTCCCGGGCGGGCCCTGCACCAACTGCATGCTCCCGGGGAAGAGGTTGACGGCGCTCCGCACCGCCTGCTGCTGGCTCGGGTTCAGCCGCTCATCGAACGGTTGCAAGTCGCCCGTGCCTGGGGGCAGCACCTCGTCGGGGGCGATCAGCAGCGCCGCCACGCGCCGCAGGCTGATGTCGCCCGCCGGAAAGCCATTCAGGGTTCGCTGCTGGACCTCGACGACGGCAGTGATCGGCTGCGGCCGGATCGTGCCCGGCCCGAGCAAGCCCTCCTCGCGCAGCTTGACCAACCAGCGGCGTCCGCCGCCTTCACCACGCAGCAGCGTGCCTTCGCGATCCGCTCCGTGGGCGGTGCGAATGATGACACGGTCGCCTTCCTTGAACCCGCCTCGACGGCTGAGGACCAGCATCGCCCCGGCGCTGCGGTCGCCGTTGGTGGCGCCGCAAACGGTGCATTTCGCACCGGCCACCTGGAGGCTCTCGCACTTGCTGCAGATCACGCCCTCGGTCTCGACCTCGTAGGGCCGGGCGTCCTGCTCGGCCTGCCAGGCGAGCCATTGGCGCTCGTGGTTGGCAAAGGCCTGCCCGGCCAAAACCAGCGGTAACTGTGCCGCCTCCTCGAGAGCGGTCAGCTGCCGGCGGACCCAATCCTCCTCCGGCACGTAGGCGGCGGCCTCAGCCACCGCCTCGGCGACTTCCAGGGTCAGCACGTCTCCCGCATCCTTGGACGGGTCCGGATCGGGCTGAACCCGCTCCACGACGAAGGCGACATCACGGCCGGGCAGCCCGAAGAGCTGGCCGGTCAGACCGAAGCGCTCGATGGTGGTTTCCGTCCGCTTCTGCAGGTTGAGCGTGAAGCGCACCGGGGCGTGCTTGATATCGACGTAGCCGTCACCCTCGGTGGCTTCGGTCAGCAACCCCATGAGCGCCTCCTGGCCGAGGTGGGCGAGTAGGGTCTCAGCCTGGCTCTGCGGCGCAGCGTAGACGAGCAGGCGGACCGCGGTGATATCAGGGGCCCGATGGGCGAACGGGGACCCCGCGACAACAGGCGGTAACCGTAAGGTCAATGGCGCTCCTTGTGGCGCATAAGATTGGGCCTGGCTTTCACAGGTGGGCCGACGGCTAGCCACCCCTTCGGCAGAGCGTCGGACAGGCGTGAGCGTCAGCCTGTCTAACCCGGCCACCAGTATAACGCCAAACTGGGGCGTTCGCCACCCGGCCGCCGAATACAGGTTTGGCCCTGGTGCACTAGGGTTAGAAGAGGTGGCAAAAAGGGCATCCCTGAGCAAGGGCGAACGACGCGTGCAGCGTGCCCTGGAAGTGGCACCGGGTGCGCTCACCTGGACTATCTTGATCGCCCCGGTGGTGGCATCGTTCCTGTTCGCCCCTTACATTGCCGTGGCGATCTTCCTGGTCGACGTCTATTGGTTCGTCCGGACAGCGACGGTCGTCATCGGCATTCGCGGCACCTACCGAAAGATGAAGCGGGTGATGCTGGAGGATTGGTGGCAGCGTTGCCTGGCGCTGACCATCTCGCCGACCACAGTGGATCCGCATCGGATCGTGCACGCCGTCCTGATTCCGACCTACACCGAGCCCTACCCGATCCTTCGCGAGACCGTCAGGGCGATCGCCGAGGCCGACTACCCGGCCGAAAACAAGGTGCTGGCGATCATCACCCGGGAAAGCGACCGGCCGGGTTGGGAGAACGTCCACCGGCTCCAGCAGGAGTTTGGCGGCCGCATGCGCGCCTTCATCCACATCAAAGACCCGCTGCTGCCGGGCATCGTCGTGGGCAAGTCAGCCGCGATGGCCTATGGCGGGCCTGTCCTGCGCCGTGAGCTAGAGGCGATGGGGCTCGACGCGAAAGACGTGATCCTCACCGACCTGGATTCGGACTTCCGCGTCCACCGCCAGTACTTCGCCTACGTGACCTACAACTACGTCCAGGACCGCAGGCGCCTCGAGTGCCTGTTCCAGCCCATTCCGATGTTCCACAACAACCTCTGGCGCGTGCCCTTCGCGGTGCGCATCATGGCGAGTGCCTGCACCCAGTGGCAGATGTTCCTCTCCTCGCGCCCCGACCGGCTGGTCGCCTTCAGCAGCTACTCGATGTCGCTCGACCTGGTCATCAAGGCCGACTACTGGGACGACGACGTCATCCCGGAGGATTCCCGCTTCTACTGGAAGTCCTTCTTCGCGACCCACGGCCGCTTGAAGATGGTCCCCGTCTTCCTCCCGATCTATGGCGACGCGCCCGAGGCCTCCGACCGAGGCATGCCGTGGGAGCGAGTCAAGACGCACGCCAATCAGTACAACCAGATCAAGCGCTGGGCGTGGGGCGTCAGTGATGTTCCCTACGCGACGGTCCGGTTGCTGCGCCACCCCGAGATCCCCCTCTGGCTACGCGCGCGGCGCTATGGCTACATGATCTTCAACCACCTAACCTGGGCGACGCTGCCGCTCCTCTTGCTGTTTGGCGCCGCCCTCCCGCGTCTCTTGTCGGAGGACTGGAACTTGACCCTCGCCGCCGACCAGCTCGGCCTTTACGCCTTTATCCTGATCAACATCGCGTTTCTGAACATCGCCGCGCTGATCCTGGTTGAGCGGCGCATCAACCCGCCGATGCCGCGCACCTGGGGAGTGCCGCATCAGATCTGGGCTTACGTGCAGCTCGGCCTCTATCCCATCGTCGGGCTGTTGTTCAGCGTCCTGCCCGCACTGGAGGCGCAGACCCGTCTGATGCTCGGCATGTACCTCGAGTACCAGGTCACGGAGAAGGTGTCGGAGGGCACGGCGTAGCCCGGCTCAGGGCCGCGGCCTGGCAGTACCAGGCATCGATCGGTGTGGTGGGGATTCTCATTGTCGCCGCCATCCTGCGGACGTTTCGGCTGGATACCTTTCCACCGGGTCTGTACGCGGACGTCGCGGCGAACGGGCTGGACGCGCTGGGCGTGCCGAAGCACGGCCTCCAGGTCATCTACCCGCGGGGAACCGGCAACGGCATCGAGGGCATGATCTCCTGGCTCGATGCCATCAGCGTCGCCCTGGTGGGAGGGAAACCGATCGCCCTCTACCTGACGACGGTCGTGATCGGGCTGGTGACGCTCCCCATCCATTACCTGCTGGGGAGCCGCCTCTTCGGGCGCCGCATCGGCCTCATCAGCGCCGCGCTCCTGGCCGTGTCCTTCTGGGCCGTCCACTACAGCCGGCTCGGGTACCGAACCGCGCTGGTCCCACTGTTCCTCGACCTCTCATTTCTTCTCCTCTTCTCGGCCGTCCGCCGCGGTGGGAACGTGCGCTGGGCCCTGGCCGGCGCGGTGATCGGCCTCGGGGTCTATACCTACACGGGCTACCGGCTGGTGGTGCTGGTGCTCGCGGGATTGATCGTCCTGCGGATCCGGGCCGGTCGCCAGCTGCCGGGGACTCGGTCCACCTGGACCATCTACGTCGTTGCCGCGGCGGTGGTGGTGGCCCCCATCGGGATCGCGACGCTGCTGCATCCGGATGTGCTCAATCGAGCCGCCGGCGTCTCCGTCCTGGGCGGAGGGCCGATCTGGGGGTTACCGTTCCGGCTCGCCGATCACGCGTGGCGGACACTCGCCGTCTTCAACCTCTGGGGCGACCCGGAACGCCAATACAACGTCCCGCATCTGCCGCTCTTCGATCCCCTGGTGGGCCTCGCCTTCCTGGCCGGGATCGTGGTCGCCGTCAGGCGCTGGCGCGAGAGTCGCTATGCGCTGCTGCTGCTCTGGCTCGGCGCGTTCACCCTGGTGGTTGGGCTGTCGGATCGCACGCCCCATATGCTGCGCGGCAGCGGGTTGATTCCGGCCGCCTACTTGCTGGCGGCGGTTGGCCTGGACGCCGTCCTCCAGAAGGTGTGGCCCCAGCGGGCGGCGCTGACGGCAGCGGCCGTCTGGGCAATCAGTCTCGCTTGGACGGCCATCTTCTACTTTGCCGTCTACCCGACTGTGCCCGGCCTGTACATCGAGTGGATGGGCGACCGGGTCGACGTCGGGCGATTCATGGATGCCACGGATTGGAACGGTCGCCAGCTCTACGTCGCCATCACCTACACCAATCGTGGCACGGTCAATCCCGATCCGTTCCGCACCATTCCCATTCAATTCATGACGGAGGGGCACGTCTCATGGACGTTTCTGGATTACCGGAACGTGGCCCAACTGCCGGGGAATGCGCCCATCGCCGTCGTGGTCGACCAACGGGACCAGGTCGTGCTCGGCCGGCTCGCGCAGCGTTTTCCGGACGGCTACGTGGCCTACGTGATGCAGCTCCCGCAGCGCCCGGTCGCCATCTTTCTTCATGGTGATGCCGGGTGGTTTCATCCCGCATTGACCCGTCCCTACTCGAACTGGTAACGGTCAGCGCAGCCCAACCGCCGCCTGGACGCGATGTAGGGTGGCGTTCGCGCCCGGCGTCAACCGTTCGGCCGCCCGACGCAGCTGCTGCATCAGCGCCGCGTCGTCCGATCGGATCTCGCGGTAGCGCTGCTGGATGGGCGTCAACACCTCGATCACGGCGTCGGCCACGGCATTCTTGAGCACGCTGTACGATGTGCCCGCGAACTCGCGCTCAATGGCCGGCCAATCCAGCTCCTTGATCGTTGCGTAGATTTCGAGGAGATTCCTAACCCCCGGCCCCACCGGAAATTGCACCGAGGGCTGGGCATCCGTTTGGGCTCTGGCCAGCTTCTTGCGGATCAGTTCAGGCGGATCGAGCATGAAGATCGCGTGTCCCGGTACCTCAGCGGCGAGGCTCTTGCTCATCTTGTTTTCCGGGTTATCGAGCCCCATGATCCGGGCGCCCGATTTCCGGATCATCGCCTCGGGCAGTACGAAGATCTCGCCGAAACGCTGGTTCATTCGCTGCGCCACATCGCGCGTGAGCTCGATGTGCTGCCGCTGGTCGTCGCCGACCGGGACGAACCGGGTGTCGTATAGAAGGATGTCGGCGGCCATCAGAGCCGGATAAGTGAAAAGGCCGGCGCTCGATCGCTCGCGGTCCTTGCCGCTCTTCTCTTTGAACTGCGTCATGCGCTCCAGCCAACCGAGCGGAATGAAGCAGTCGAGGATCCAGGCGAGCTCGGCGTGCGCTGAAATGTGCGACTGAACGAACATCGCCTGCTCGGGTCTGATCCCGCTGGCCAGGTAGATGGCAGCCAGGTCGAGGGTGTTATCCCTGAGCGCCGCCGGGTCCTGGGGAACGGTAATGGCGTGCAGGTCGACGATGCAGAAGATGTTGTCGTACTTGTCCTGGTCGCGGACCCAGTTACGGATCGCGCCGAGGTAATTCCCGATGTGGAGGCCGCCACTTGGCTGGATCCCACTGAACACCCGCGGCTTTCCTGACGACTGCATGCACGAATGTTAAGAGACGTGATCGCCGCCCGCGTTCGCTAGAGCAACTGGATGGTGTAGGTAAAGTCCGCTGTCACCGTCTTGCCGGCGACGACGGTGATCGTCGTGGGGCCGCTGAATCCGGCGAAGCCCTGCCTGGTCGACCCCTCCTCAGTCGCCTGCACGCGGTAGGTTCCCGGCTTGAGATCGATTCGGTAGGCGCCGGAAGAATCGGTCGTGATCTTAGAGGTGCTTCCCGCAGCGGTCGGCTGAAACGTCAGCGTCGCGCCCGCCATGGGCTGCCCCGGGCAGCCGGTCGGCTGCGGACGGTTGGCGCCGCCACAGGCGCGGATTTGCACGTGACCGGTTACCGTTCCAGGGGCAGGCGCGAACAACGACGCGACGCCGCCGCACCCGGCGAGGGTCGCCGCAAGCAGACAGGCGATGAAGGCGCGCGGGAGCATCCTCTCTATGAGACGGAGCGGCCGGCCAGAAGGTTCCGCTTCGATCTCGTTACGAATTGCCGGCTGAACTCTACTAGAATCCGCGCCGTGACCGAGCGGCTCGCGTCAAAGACCCTGCGTAACAGCATGCTGGTCGTCGGAGCGCGGGCCGTTGCCAAGCTGGCGGTCTTCGTCGTCGTCGTCTTGCTCTGGCGCCACCTCGGGGCCGACAACTACGGCCGCTTTGCCACCATGATCGTCTACGTCACGCTTCTCGGGATCGTCGCCGACCTCGGGTTGCAGACGGTGTTCATCCGCGACGCTTCCCGAGACCGTACCGTCTTGCCCCGCTATCTCGGGAACCTGCTCAGCGCTCGGCTGCTGCTCTCACTGCTGGCCCTTGTCATCCTGGCGGCCATCCTGCGCCTACTCAGCCCGGCATTGTTTCCCTACACCCTTGCCGCTTTCGTTCTGTTACTGACCACGAGTTACTCGAGCCTGCTGCGGGCCGTCTTCTACATCCGGGGTCGACTTGGCTACGAGGCGATCGCGATCGTCGCCGAATCGTTCTTGCTGCTCGGGCTGACTATCGTCGCCATCCAGCAGCGGGCAACCTGGGACGCGTTCCTCTGGGTCTACGCGGCCAGCTACCTCTTTACCTGCCTCTTTGCCTATGGCGTGATCCGATTCGGCTGGCACGAGCGGGTGACCATCCGGCTCGATGCCCTCTTCGTGCGGAGGCTGCTCGCCGCCGGGCTGCCGCTGGCGCTCGCGTTCACCATTACGACGATCTATGCGCAGCTCGATATCGTGTTGCTGCAGCTCTTCAAGAATTTCCAGGTGGTTGGCTGGTACTCGGCGGCGAACAAGTACATCGACGCGGTCGCCTGGGTGCCGCAGTCGGCGATGGGCGCGGTCTTCCCGGCGCTGTCGCTGCTCGCCGCGGGCGATCGCCGCCGGCTGGCCTTTGCCTACGAGAAGTCCTACAAGATGCTCGCCATCCTCGGCCTGCCGCTGGCGGTCGGCCTGGGGGTGACGGCCGATTCCGTCGTGCATGTCACGCGCGGCTTCGAGCAATCGATCCCGGCGCTGCGCATCCTTGCCCCGTCGGTCGCGCTGCTCTTCGTGAACAACGCCTTCATCTACACGCTGACCGCGATCAACCGTCAGCTCGATTTCACTCGACTCGCGCTCGTCACGCTTGCGGTGAACGTTGTCCTCAACCTCGCCCTGATTCCGCCGTACGGCTACCTCGGCGCGGCGGCCGCCTCGACCGTGACCGAGGTTGCCCTCTTCGCGGGCGGCTGGTGGCTGCTGCGGGGGCGTCTCACCTCGCTCTCGATCGTTGGCAGCATCGCGCCCGTGCTGGCCAGCGCGGCGATCATGGGGATCGTCGTCTACAGCGTGCGCACCTGGCCGCTCGTCGTCCTGATCATCATCGGGGCCGCGGTCTACCTCGCCGGACTGCTTGGCCTGCGCGCCCTCAATCCGGAAGAGTGGTCGATCGTACGCTCCGGCTTCAGGGGCCGGTAGTTACCTAAACTACTCGGGTGCCGGATGATGGCGCTGTCGTGCGCGCTCTGTCGGAGAAGATCCGCGATGTGCCGAACTTCCCCAAAGAGGGAATTCTTTTCAAGGACATCACGACCCTCCTTCAGGATGCCGCCGCCTTTCGCCAGGCGGTGGACATCATGGCCGGGACCTACCGCGGGAAGGCGGTCGAGCTGGTGGTCGGGGTCGAGTCGCGTGGCTTCATCTTTGGCGGCGCGCTCGCCTACCTACTCAATGCGGGCTTTGTCCCGGTGCGCAAGGAGGGCAAGCTCCCCGGCCAGAAGATCTCCGAGGCCTACGCGCTCGAGTACGGCTCCGCGGTCCTCGAGATCCACAAGGATGCGATCAAGCCAGGGCAGTCGGTCGTGATCGTCGACGACCTACTGGCGACCGGGGGGACGGCGAGGACGACCGCCAGCCTGGTGCAGCAGCTGGGCGGGCGCGTCGTCGGGATCACCTTCCTGATCGAGCTGAAATTCCTCAAAGGGGCCGACAACCTCTCCGAATACAACGTCGTCTCCCACTTGAAGTTCTGAGATGGGCGATCAGCCCGCTCCGGCGTGGAAAAGCGGGCGAGACGTTAGTCCGATCCTCGTCGTTGGCTCCGTCGCGCTCGATACGGTGCACACCCCGACGGAAAGCGCCACCGATGTGCTCGGCGGCGGGGCCAGCTACTTCTGCGTTGCCGGGTCGATCTTCGCCCCAATCCGCCTGGTTGCCGTGGTCGGTGACGATTTCTCGCCGGCGAATCGCGCCCTCCTCGAATCGCGCGACATCGACCTGCGCGGGCTCGAGGTGCTCCCGGGCAAGTGCTTCCGTTGGACGGCCCGCTACTCGGGCGTCCGGCTCGAGGAGCGAGAGACGCTGGATACCCAGCTCAACGTCTTCGCCGGGTTCCACCCCGTGCTGCCGCCCGAGTACCGCAGCTCGCGCGTGATCTTCCTCTCCAACATCCAGCCGGACCTGCAGCTCGACGTCCTCGACCAGGTCGAGAAGGCGGATTTCGTCGCCTGCGACACGATCAAGCTCTGGCTCGACACCGCCCGGCCCGGCCTCGAGCGCGTGTTCCGGCGTGTCGATTGCGTCCTCGTCAACGATGAGGAGGCCGTCCAATTCTCCGGCCAGCGATTCCTCCCCGCGGCCGCGCGCCACATCCTCTCGTATGGGCCGCGGGTCGTGATCATCAAGCGCGGCGAGAATGGCTCCCTCCTTTTCACCCGGGATCGGGTTTTCCTGGCGCCGGCGCACCCGCTCGAGACCCTGCGCGATCCAACCGGTGCCGGCGACGCCTTCGCCGGCGGCCTGCTCGGCGCGGTCGCGCGCGCGGGTCATCATGGGGACGACGTCCTGCGGCGCGGCATGCTCTACGGGAGCGTGCTGGGGTCGCTGGCGGTGGAAGACTTCAGTGTGCGCCGCATCGCCACCGCCAAGATGCCCGAGATCGAGGGCCGGTTGAGTACGCTTGTGGACATGATTTCTCTCAACGGCTCTCGGGCGCAGTAGCGGCATGGCCACCATTCCCGCGCAGCGATACGACGTCAAGGACCTGAAGCTGGCCGACGACGGCCGGCGGATGATCGAGTGGGCCGCGCAGGAAATGCCCGTTCTCCAGCAGATCCGCGAGCGCTTCAAGCGCGAGCAGCCGCTCAAGGGCCAACGCCTCGCCGCCTGCCTGCACGTGACGACCGAAACGGCCAACCTCGCCATCACCCTCAAGGCCGGCGGCGCCGACCTCGTCCTCTGCGCCTCGAACCCCCTCTCGACCGCGGACGCGGCGGCCGCCGCGCTGGTCGCGGACCACGGCATCAGTGTCTTCGCCATCAAGGGCGAGGACAACGAGACCTACTACCGGCACATCGCCTCCGCCCTCGAACACCGGCCGACGATGACGATGGACGACGGCGCCGACCTCGTCGCGGCGCTGCACAAGGATCGCACCGACCTGATCGGCGACGTCATCGGTGGCACCGAGGAGACGACCACCGGCGTGATCCGGCTGCGCAGCATGGCGGAGAAGAAGGTGCTCCGCTATCCGATCGTGGCCGTCAACGAGGCCATGACCAAGCACTTCTTCGATAACCGCTATGGCACCGGCCAGAGCACGATCGACGGCATCATCCGCGCCACCAATGTCCTGCTGGCGGGCAAGGTCTTCGTTGTCGCCGGCTACGGCTGGTGCGGCCGGGGCCTGGCGATGCGGGCCCGCGGCATGGGCGCCCATGTGATCGTGACCGAGGTCGAGCCCGTTCGGGCGTTGGAGGCGGTGATGGATGGCTACCGGGTGATGCCGATGAAGGACGCCGCCAGGGAAGGCGACATCTTCGTGACTGTCACCGGCGACATCAACGTGGTCGACGAGCCGCATCTCAAGGCGATGAAGAGCGGCGCCATCCTGGCCAACTCGGGGCACTTCAACGACGAGATCAACCTGAGCGCGCTCGACGGGATGGCCGAGAGCGTTCGCACCATCCGCACGTCACTCGAGGAGTACCGGCTGCGCGACGGGCGCAAGCTCTTCGTGCTGGGCGAGGGCCGCCTGGTCAACCTGGCGGCGGCCGAAGGCCACCCGGCGGCGGTCATGGACATGAGCTTCGCCAACCAGGCGCTCAGTGCCGAGTACCTCGTCTCGCACGCGAGCGAGTTGCAACCGAAGGTCTACCCGGTCCCCGACGACATCGATCGCGAGATCGCTCGGCTAAAATTGGCCGCGATGCACATCGCGATCGACTCGCTCACCGCCGAGCAGGCGCAGTACCTGAGCGGCTGGGAGTCGGGGACGCGATGAATCGCCGGAACCATCTCTTTACCTCGGAGTCCGTCACTGAGGGCCACCCCGACAAGATCGCCGACCAGATCTCGGACGCGATCCTCGATGCCATCATGGCCAAGGACCCGTTGGGGCGGGTCGCCTGCGAGACCGCCGTCACCACCGGCCTGGCCTTTGTCATCGGTGAGATCACGACCGACACCTATGTCGAGATGCGGGACATCATCCGCGACACCATCGAGCAGGCCGGCTACGACCATCCGGGCTTCGGCTTCGATGCCGAGACCTGCGGCGTGATCGTCTCTATCCAGAAGCAGTCACCCGACATCGCCCAGGGCGTCGACACCGGCGGCGCCGGTGACCAGGGCATGATGTTCGGCTTCGCCTGCGACGAAACGCCGGAGCTGATGCCGATGCCGATTCAGCTCGCTCATCAACTGGCGCGACAGCTGGCGCGCGTGCGCAAGGACAAGACGCTGCCCTACCTGGGGCCGGATGGCAAGACACAGGTGACGATCGAGTACGTCGACGGCCGCCCGATGCGCATCGACACCGTGGTGCTCTCCGCGCAGCACACCGAGGACGTCGAGCTGGAGCGGATCCGGGAGGACCTACAGGAGCTGGTGCTCGAACAGGTGGTCCCGGCGAAGATGCTCGACCAGCGCTCGACGATCCACGTCAACCCGACCGGGCGGTTCGTCCTGGGCGGACCCCGGGCCGATGCGGGGGTGACCGGACGCAAGATCATCGTCGACAGCTACGGTGGCTACGCCCGGCACGGCGGCGGTTGCTTCAGCGGGAAGGACCCCTCGAAGGTTGACCGCTCGGGTGCCTACGCCGCTCGTTATGTCGCGAAGAACATCGTGGCCGCCGGGCTGGCGAGCCATTGCGAGATCCAGGTCGCCTACGCGATCGGGGTGCGCAAGCCGGTGTCGGTTTTCGTCGAGACCTTCGGGACGGAGCGGGTCCCGGTCCCCAAAATCGAGCACCTGGTCCAGAAGCACTTCGATCTCAGCCCGCTGGAGATCATCCGCCAGCTGGAGCTGCGCCGCCCGATCTACAAGCAGACGGCGGCCTACGGCCACTTCGGCCGCTCCGACGTCGACCTTCCGTGGGAACGGACCGACAAGGCGGACCTGCTCGCCTCCGAGGCGGGTGTCCAACGGCTCCAGGTGGTGGAGTCGCAGGACGGCTAAGACCGTCCTTGTCACGGGGGTCGACGGCTTCGCCGGAAGTCACCTCTGCGAGCTTTTGATGCGGCGACGCCACACCGTCCACGGCACGATCCGGCAAGTCCGGCCGGCTCCGCGGGCGGAGCTGCCGGCCCAGGTCCTGACCCACCAGGTCGACCTGCTCGATCGCGATCGGGTCGACGCCGTGGTCCGCGAGATCCAGCCGCAATGGGTGTTTCACCTGGCCGCGCTGAGCAGCCCGGCCGCATCATGGGATGATCCGGCCGGGACGATCGCCACCAACGCCGGCCTGGAAGCCAACCTGCTGGCGGCGCTCGTCAAGCAGAAACCGATGCCGCGCGTCGTGGTGGTCGGCTCCGCGGACGAGTATGGACGGCCGGTCGGCCGCGCGCGACGGCTCGACGAGGCCACCCCGCTGCGGCCCCTGACACCCTACGGGGTGAGCAAGGTGACCCAGGACCTGCTGGCGCTGCAGTATCACTTGAGTCATGGCCTGCCGGCGGTCCGGATGCGACCGTTCAACCATGCCGGCCCGCGGCAGGCGCCGCAGTTCGCCATCGCCAGCTTCGCCCAGCAGATCGCGCGCATCGAGCTGGGCAAGCAGCCGCCGATCCTCAAGGTGGGCAACCTCGAGGCGCGCCGCGACTTCACCGACGTGCGCGACATCGTGCGCGCTTACCTGCTGGCCGCGGAGAAGGGCAAGCCGGGCGAGGTCTACAACGTCGGCTCGGGGACGGCGCCACGGCTGCGCGAGCTCGTGGCCAAGCTCTTGAAAATGACGCCTGCCTCGATCACGGTGGAGGTGGATCCCACGCGGGCGCACCCTGTCGAGGCGGCCGTCTACGTCTGCGATGCGCGCCGTTTCGAGCGGCTGACGGGCTGGCGCCCGCGAATCGCGCTGAACACGATGCTGCGCGACACGCTCGACGACTGGCGGCAACACGAGCGGAGCGCCGCCTGATGGCGCGGCATGTCGTGATCCTGGCGGGGGGGAGCGGGACCCGGCTCTGGCCGCGTTCGCGCGAGAAGTCGCCCAAGCACTTGCTCAGGCTGCAGGGTGAACAGTCGTTGCTCCAGTCGACGGTGGCACGCGTCGCCCGCCTGACGGACAACGTGTACGTCGTGACCGAACAGTCGCAGGTGAAGAGCATCCGCGAACAACTCCCCGAGCTGCGGGACCAGCAGTTCATCGTCGAGCCGGCGCGGCGCGGCACCGCCTCGGCGCTCGGCCTCGCCGCGGTCGCGATCGCGGAGCGCGATCCGCAGGCCACCATGCTCTCGGTCCACGCCGACCACTACCTCGGTCATGACGAGGATGCCTACTTGAAAACGCTCGACGCCGAGGCACGGTGGGCGGAGGCGAAGCGCTCGCTGGTGACGGTCGGTTTGCGTCCACCCTATGCCTCGACCGCCTTCGGCTACATCCAGGTCGGGCCGGCGCTCGACGGCGACCAGGCGCCGGCGGTCCATCGGGTGAAAGCCTTCGTCGAGAAGCCGGACCTGCAAACCGCCCAACGGTATGTGGCCGCCGGGGACTATCTCTGGAACCTCGGCCTCTTCAGCTGGCCGGTCGACGTGCTCTTCAGCGAGATGGCGGAGCACGCTCCGGAACTGTACGCGGGGCTGGAGCAAGTGAGGCAGGCCCGCCGGGCTGCGCGACCGGATGACGCCGATCGCATCTACCGGACGCTGCCCACGGCGGCGATCGATTACGCGGTGCTGGAGCGCACCAAGAACCTGCTGGTCGTGGGCGCCACCTTCGAGTGGCACGACCTGGGATCCTGGGCCGACCTGCACGACATCCTGCAGCAGGACGAAGCCGGCAACTTCGTCGAGGGCGACTCGGTGCTGATCGATTCGAAGAACTGTATGATCCACTCCCCCCACAAGCTCGTCGCCGCGGTGGGCCTCGAGGACATGGTCGTGATCGAGACCGACGACGCCATCCTCATCTGTCCCAAGGCGCGCTCCCAGGACGTCAAGCTGATCGTCGATCGCCTCAAGCAGATGGGCAAGACCGAGTATCTGTGACACGCGGGAAATCCCGCGACCCTGACGTTTGTAGACTGTGGCCGTGGCAAAGCGCGCGCTGATCACCGGCATCACCGGTCAGGACGGTTCCTACCTCGCCGAGCTCTTGTTGGAGAAGGGCTACGAGGTCCACGGTGTGGTGCGTCGCTCCTCCAGCATGAACCGCAGCCGGATCGACCATCTCGAGCACGCGCACCCGTCGCACCTCGAGGGAGCACGCTTCACGCTCCACTACGGCGACATGACGGACTCGGGTGGCCTGAACCGGACGGTGATGACCGTCGAACCCGACGAGATCTATAACCTGGCCGCGCAGAGCCAGGTACAGATCTCGTTCGACCAGCCCGAGTACACCGGCAACACCGACGGACTCGGCACCACGCGGCTGCTCGAGGCGATCCGGGCCACCGGCCGCCCAACGCGCTTCTACCAGGCATCGACCTCCGAGATGTTCGGCTCGACGCCGCCCCCGCAAAACGAGCAGTCACCCTTTCATCCGCGCAGCCCCTATGGCGTAGCCAAGGTCTACGCGCACTGGATGACGGTCAATTACCGCGAGGCCTACGACATGTTCGCCTGCAGCGGCATCCTCTTCAATCACGAGTCACCCCGGCGCGGGGAGAACTTCGTGACGCGCAAGGTGACCCGCGGCGTGGCGTCCATCGTCGCCAAGCGTTCTACGAAGATCCGGCTCGGGAATCTCGAGTCGAAGCGGGACTGGGGCCACGCCAAAGACTACGTCCAGGCCATGTGGCTGATGCTGCAGCAGGACAAGCCTGATGACTTCGTCATCGCCACCGGCGTGCAGTGGACCATCCGGCAGCTGGCGGAGCTCGCCTTCGGGCTGGTGGGCCTCGACTGGCAGGACCACGTCGAGGTGGACAAAGCGTACTTCCGTCCCGCCGACGTCCCCGATCTGCGCGGCGACCCCAGCAAAGCTCGTGCCAGGCTCGGCTGGCGACCGACCATCACCTTCCCGGAGATGATCCGGGAGATGCTCCACTACGACCTCGCCGCCGCCGGGCTCGAGCCCGAGGCGCACCTCCGCGAGCGGTCGGCAAAAGCCAGCTGACCGGTCCCCGCTAGGATTAGTGCGGGATGGGGACCCGATAGCCTTGACCGTCGACATCAAGTTCGGCACGGACGGTTGGCGTGGCATCATCGCCGACGACTTTACTTATGAGTCGGTTCGGATCGCGACCCAGGGCATCGCGCAATATCTCGTGAGCCGGCCGAACCCCTCGGCGATCGTCGGTTACGACACGCGCTTCGCGTCGGACCTGTTCGCCCGCGAAGTGGCCCAGGTGCTGGCCGCCAACGGCGTCAAGGTCTTCGTCGTCAACGCCCCGGCCCCGACGCAGGTGGCCACCTACGCCATCCTCGACAAGGCGACCAGCGGCGGGCTCGTCATCACCGCCAGCCACAACCCCTACTACTTCAGCGGGCTGAAGTACAAGCCCGAGTACGCCGGCTCCGCGTCGCCCGAAGTCACGGCCCGGCTCGAGGAAGAGATCGAGAAAGTACAGCGCGGCGGGCGCGTCCGCCTGGTCCGCTTCGACGATGCCCAGCGCGAGGGGAAGATCGAGGTCTTCGACCCGCAACCGGCGTACGCCGCCCAGATCAATCGCCTCGTCGACCTGGGCGCGATCAAGGCGGCCGGCCTGAAGATCCTGCATGAACCGATGTACGGAGCCAGCCAGGGCTACGTCAGGGCGCTGCTGTCCGGCGGGAAGACGACCGTCGAGGAGATCCACAGCGAACGCAACCCGGGCTTCGGCGGCATGCACCCCGAGCCGATCGCCCAGTGGATGCCCGAGGCCATGGAGCGGATGCGAAAGGGCGGCTTCGACCTCTGCATCGCCAACGACGGCGACGCGGACCGCGTGGGCATCATCGACGAAGGGGGCACGTTCATCAACCAGCTGCAAGTCATGGCGCTGCTGATGATGTACCTGGTCGAGAAGCGCGGATTGAAAGGCGATGTCGTTCGTTCGCTGACTTCGACGTCGATGGTCGACAAGCTGGGCGAGCGCTTCGGGGTCAAGGTTCACGAGCTCAAGGTCGGCTTCAAGTACATCGGTCCTAAGATGGCGGAGACCAACGCTATGCTGGGCGGCGAGGAAAGCGGCGGCTTCGCGTTCCGTGGTCATATCCCCGAGCGTGACGGCATTCTTTCGGGCATCACTTTCGCCGACATGATCGTCAAGTACGGTCAGCCGCTGTCGAAGATCATGGCTCACCTCACCGAGTTGGTCGGGCCGCACTTCTACGCCCGCCATGACCTCCATCTCGACCGGCAGGATTATGCGGCCCGCCGCGCCGAGCTCTACGGCCGGCTGGAGAAGGAACCGCCCACCGAGATCGCCGGCGCGCGGGTGGCGCGCTCGCGCAGCGATGACGGCTTCAAGTACCACCTCGAGGACGGGAGCTGGGTGCTGGTCCGCTTTTCCGGGACCGAGCCCCTGATCCGCGTCTACAGCGAGGCCTCCTCGAAGGAGCGGGTCGATCAGCTGCTGGCATCGCTGGAAGAGAAGCTCGGATTACGCCAACTTGTCTGACATCGTCAAAAAACCCTGGGGCTGGGAGAACCGCTTCGCGATCACCGAGAAATACCTTGGCAAGGTGATTCACGTCAACGCGGGAGAGATGCTCAGCCTGCAATTCCACCGCCAGAAGGACGAGACCCTGCTGCTAGTCAAAGGCGTCATGGACCTCCAGCTGGAGGACGACCGCGGCCAGCTGCAGACCCACCGGCTGACCCCCGGCATGTCGCGCCGAATTCTTCCCGGGCGCAGGCACCGGATGATCGGGGTTGAGGACTGCGAGTTCTTCGAGGTGTCGACGCCCGAGATCGACGATGTGGTCCGCCTCGAAGACAAATATGGACGGCAGGGAACCAGCACGACCTAAATTCACCTTTCCACACTTTCCACAGACCGGTCGCCACGCGTCGAACATTTGTTTTCGAATACAAATTCGGTGCGAGATCGCGCTGTCTTTCCCCAGCCCCAAACGGACGTTTCCCTGCTAGACTAGCCGCCATGTCGGAAGCCCTGGCGAGTTCTTCCGCGACTCTACGGCCAGGGCAACAGGTTCGACCGAGAATCCGTCCCACGCCGCGCCCGGTTCAGCTGGGCACCCGCTACCTCGGGTTGCTCTCGACGTGGGCGGTCGCCGTTGGGCTCACCTTCAAGTCCGAGCTGCTTTCTCCGAGCCAGGTCTGGCTGGCGACAGCCGGCCTCGCGGTCTTTGTCACGCTCGGCCTGGTCTTCCTTCACGTCCGCAATCGCACGCCGGCCTGGGCGAGCCTCGACCACTACATCACGCCGGTACTGACGATCATCGCGGCCGCCACCTTCTCGATGCTGCAGACGCCGGACTACCGGGTGCACGCGGTGGCAATGCTCACCATGGGAGGCTTCATCTTCGCGAGCAGCTTCGTGGATATCTCGCGTGGCATGGGGCGCGAACGCCCACTCCACCGCTTCCTGCGCGACGCGACCACCTTCTGCGTGCTCCTCGCCCTCTTTTACCTGATCCTGCAATCGAACGACCTGGCGAATCCCATCAAGCTCACCGCGATCTTCGTCATCGCGCTGCTGAGCGGCTACCGCAGCTTCCGCTTTGCGACCAAGCGCGAGGGGCTGGCCCTGCTCTCAGCCTTCCTGACCGCCGGCACCGTGACCTTCGGTGCCTTCGGCATGGTGAACTACCTCAACCAGGGCAGCCAGTACGTCGCCGTGATCCTCGCATTCGCCTGGTACGCCTGGCAGGGATTCACGGTCCACGCGCTCGACGATTCCTTGACCCGGCGCATCATGTTCGAATACGGGCTCTTCGCCGTGATCTGCATCTACTTGATCGCGCTCGCGCTGGTTACCGGCCGCCCGATCACCTAGCCGTCGATCGCGGGCTGCGCGGCAAACTGCCCGGCGGGATCGTTCGCTCCCAGCCACTGATACGCGGAGACCAACCTGAGGTTGGTGTCACCGCGGGCATCGAAGCTCATCGTGCCCATGGCGCCCTGGTAGTCCCTGGTGAGCGCGACCTCCTTGAGTACCTGGTCGCGGGTGGGCAGCTGCCCGCCGGCGTCGTCGATCGCCCGCGCGATCGCCGCGATCAGGAGCCTGGTGGCATCGAAGGCTGGCAGGCTAAAGGTGCCCGGGGCGGGGCCATAGAGCTTCTGGTAGTCACGGACGAATCCCTGTGCGGACCGAAGGCTGGCGGCGTAGGGACCGACCACGGTGTAATAGCACCCGCGCGCGGCGGCGCCGACGGACTTCGCGAACTGGCTGCTGGCCAGGCGGTCGCTGCCGATCAGCGGCACCTGGGGCATCCGCGCCGCCATCTCGCGCCGCAGCGACGCCGCCGCGCCGATGCCCGCGCCGGCGAAGTAAACCGCATCCGCTCCCAGATCGATCGCCCGCTGGACGCGCGATCCGAACGACGGCGGCTGGCCGGCATCGAAGGCGCCGAGATCCGATGGGTCGACGACGGTCCCCCCATCTCGAACGAAGCGCGCCACGAACTCGGTCGCGATCCCCGATCCGAACGTGGTCTGATCGTTGATCACGAAGGCCCGCTTCTTTCCCAGCGCCTTGAATGCCAGATCGGCGCCGGCGGCTCCCTCGACCAACTGGGTCGTCACCACGCGAAAGAAGTTGTTTGGGCTACGCGGCCGAAGCTGCGCGCTCAGTCCCTGGCAGTGCCCGTCTGGTGGTTCCTGGGTGAGGCACTCGTTCGTCGTGCCCGGGCTCACCATGGCGAGCCCCGCCGGATTGGCGACCGGCAGCTCACTCTTGGCCAGGCTGTCGTAGAGCGGGCCGACCATCGCCAGCACCCGAGCGTCCTCGAGAAGTAGCTGGACATTCTTGGCGCCCTTCGCCGGATCGTGGATGCCCTGGCTGACGTCGTCGTAGGTGACCGCTTGCAGGTCGAAACAGGCATCGGGGTGTCGGCTCGGACCGCAGACGCGTCCGGCCTGCTTGATGGCAAGGTCGATGGCGTTCTTCGCCGGCAGCCCATCCGGCGAATCGTCACCGCTCAGGGGCAGATCCACCCCCAGCTTGATGACCCCCATGGACTGCGCCGGGGTGCCGACGCCGACGGTGCAGCCGGCGACACCGAGGGCAAGCATGACCAGCGAGGCGAGCGCGCGGGGTTTCATCCGGCGGGCGCCGCTGCGGGCTCGATCGATTCAGATCCCGAGGTAGGCTTTCTGAACGTCGGGGCTCTCGAGCAGGGTTTTGGAAGTCCCTTCCTTGACGATCCGTCCGGTCTCGAGGACGTATCCGCGAGCGGCGACCCCCAGCGCCTTCAGGGCGTTTTGCTCGATCAGCAGGATCGTGGTGCCTTCGCTGTTGATCTCGCGGATGACCTGGAAGATCGTGTCCACCATCAGCGGGGCGAGACCAAGGGAGGGCTCGTCCAGCAAGAGGACTTTCGGACGTGACATCATGGCCCGGCCGATACAGAGCATCTGCTGCTCGCCGCCCGAGAGCGTTCCCCCGAGTTGGTTCTGCCGTTCTCGAAGCCGGGGGAAGAGGGTATACACGCGCTCGATGTCCGCTCGAGCGGCGCCGTCGCGGCGGATATAGCCGCCGAGGTCGAGGTTCTCCCGCACCGTCATCCGCGCGAAGATCCGCCGGCCTTCGGGCGCGTGGCCGATTCCTTTGGGTACGATGTCTTCCGCCTGGAGCCGCGTGATGTTCTCGCCCCGCAGACGAATCGCGCCGGCGCTCGCCGGCGTGAGTCCTGAGATCGCCCGCAGCGTCGTCGTCTTCCCTGCGCCGTTGGCCCCAATCAGGGTGACGATCTCGCCCTCGTCGACATGCAGACTGACTCCGCGCAGCGCCTGGATCCGTCCGTAGAAGACGTCGATCCCCTCGACCTCGAGGATCGTCGACACTACGCCGACTTCCCGAGGTAGGCCTCGATCACGCGCGGATCAGTGCGCACCTTTTGGGGCGGTCCTTCGGCGATCTTCTCCCCATAGTCGAGGACCACGATGCGTTCGGAGATCTCCATGACGACTTTCATGTCGTGCTCGATGAGGAAGATCGTGATGCCCTGGCTTCGGATCTCCTGGATCAGTCCCATCAGCTGCGCCTTCTCCTGCGGGTTGAATCCGGCGGCCGGCTCGTCGAGCATCAACAGCTTGGGTTGCGTCGCCAGGGCGCGCGCGATCTCGAGCCGACGCTGGAAGCCGTAGGCAAGGTTGCGGGCATACTGGTCGGCGTAACGCTCCAGTCCGACGAACCGCAGGAGATCCATCGCACGAGCGCGGACGCGGCGCTCCTCGCCGCGGGCAAATGGCGTGTTCAGCAGCGCATCCCAGACCTGGGCATGCATCCGTGGGTGCTCACCGACCATGACGTTCTCGAGTGCGGTCATGAAGGAGAAGAGGCGGATGTTCTGGAAGGTGCGGGCCACCCCCAGGGTCGTCACCGCGTGCGGCTTGAGGCCGAGCGGCATCGGTCCCAACCCCGCCCTGCGTCGAACCACGTCCGCCACGGTGTAGTAGGCGGCCAGCGGTGGCAGGTAGGTTCGCCAGAACTCTCGCACCGGGTAGACGGACTTGCCGTCGAAGATGATCTGGCCAGACGTGGGTTTGTACAGCCCGGCTACGAGATTGAATACGGTGGTCTTGCCGGCTCCGTTCGGGCCGATCATGGCAAAGATCTCACCGGCTTCGACGCTCAAGTTCACCTTGTTGACCGCCACCAGACCACCGAAGCGCTTTGTCAGGTCCTTCACTTCGAGAATCGGCATGGTTCGGCCTACGCCGAGCCGAGGTCCGCGACGGCCTCGTCGGTGGTGCCCAGCTCCAGCTCGACTTTGCGCTGGGCGCTCGGGATCAATCCCTGCGGTCGCAGCAACATGATCCCGGCGAGGATGATGCCGAAGATCAGGTAGTTCGACCGCTGGACGTAACTGCCGATATCGAGCTTGGTCAGAAAATCGATGTTGAGGGCTGCCGTGGCGCTGCTGATCCACCCAGGCAGCTGGATCAGCAGGTACGTCTGAATGAAATAGATCAGGATGGCGCCGACGATGACCCCGCGGATGTTGCCCATTCCGCCCAGCACCACCATGACCAGGACCACCACCGACACGGCCTGGAAGCTGAACGACTCTGGCGCCACCAGGAACAGTTTGGATGCGTAGTAGGTTCCGGCAAACCCGCTGAAGGACGCGCCGAGCGCAAACGCGAGCAACTTCGTGGTCACCGTATTGATCCCGGTCGCCGCGGCGGCGACTTCGTCCTCGCGGATCGCCATCCACGCCCGGCCGAGCCGCGAGTTGCGCAGGTTGTTGATCAGAAACAGGGAGACGATGATGACGCCCAGGATCAGGTAGTACCAGGGGATGGGATTGAATCCGAAATTGCCGCTCCAGCCGAAGACGGGTGGCACCTTCGGCTGGTCGAGACCGACGATGCCGTTGACGCCACCGGTAAAGACCGAGGCATTTCGAAAGACGCGAGGCACGATCTCGCCGAACCCGAGGGTCACGATTGCCAGGTAGTCCCCACGCAGACGGAGGGTGGGTGCCCCGAGAAGCACGCCAAAGAAGGCCGCGATCAATGCCGAGGCGGGGAGCAGGATCCAGAACGAGATGTGGATGTTGAACTGGCCGGATGCCAGGATCGCGAAGGCATAAGACCCGATGGCGAAGAAGGCTGCGTAGCCGAGGTCGAGCAGCCCGGCATACCCCACGACGATGTTCAAGCCGAGTGCCAGCAGGATCCATACGCCCGCCACCGCGGCAACATTCACCTGCGAGGTATCGGAGTCGAAGATTGGAAAGAGAATCAGGAGGATCCCAATCCCGAGGTAAAGGAACGTTTGCGACCTGCCGGCGGCCGCGAGGCCTTTGCCCAGCGACGGCCGCTTGTTGGATTTCATTTCTCAGGCACCCGCATGCCGAGCAGCCCGGTGGGCCGGAAGACCAGCGTCAGAATCAAGATGCTGAAGACGACGACATCGGACCATTGGCCGCCGCCCTGGAAGTAACCCGCGACGAGCGCAATGATGATGCCGATCACGAACCCACCGATGGACGCGCCCACGACGTTGCCGATCCCCCCGAACACCGCGGCGGTAAACGCGATGAGCCCGGCCCGAAACCCCTGGTCGAACCGGATCGTCTCCAGGTAGAACCCGTTGATGATGCCGCCTGCCGCGGCCAGCGCCGAGCCGATAAAAAAGGTGATGGCGATCGTTCGATTGATGTTGATGCCCATCAGCCGGGCCGCGTCACGGTCCTGCGCGGTGGC
>DASZJR010000105.1:0-44682 GCA_035947855.1 Candidatus Dormiibacterota bacterium | reverse complement strand
GAGCGTCCAGTTCGGTCGCGCCGTCCCCGACGCTCCAAGAGCAGGGAACGGCTGCGGCGAACTCGGAGGGGCGGGGTCCGGCAGCGGGCCGCCGGCGGCGGCGGGCGGTGCCGCCGCTTCGGAGAGCGTCAGCGGCACATGACAGTGCGGGCAGACGGTCTCCCCCTTGATGTACCACGTCCAGCAATTGCGGCAGACAGCCCGGCTCACGGGTGACCCTCAGGAAACGCAACGGTTGGTCCCCCCAATCCCGCTGCGACGGGCGTGAAACGAAACAGCCCGCCAGAACTCTGGCGGGCTGCTGTATGAAGAGGGTCGGCTTAGCGAGACTCGACCGCGACTTCGGCTTCGATTTCTTTCTCGGCCTCGGCCGGCGTCGGCGCCGGGACGGCCTCAACGCCGATCTCGAGCTTGACGTCGTCACCGAGGATAAATCCACCGGCTTCGAGCGCCTGGTTCCAGGTCAGGTCGTAGTCTTTGCGGTTCAGCTTGGTTTGCGCCTCGAAGCTCACCCGACGATTGCCCCGGGGATCGGTGCCCTCGCCATTGAAGCTGGCGTCGAGCGCGACTTCCTTGGTCTTTCCGTGGATCGTCAGGTCGCCGATCACCTTGAAGTTCCCGGGATCTTTGCCCTCGACTCGCTTGCTCGCGAAGGTGATGGTCGGATAGTTTGCGACGTCGAAATGACCATCCGCGCTGCGCAGATGGTTGTCGCGCATCTCAACCCCGGTATCGATGCTCGCTGCATCCAGGACAACGTCGACTCTGGCCGTGCTCAGGTCGTCGTTGTCGACCTCGATCCAGCCTTCTTTGATCTGCATCTGCCCGCGCACCTTCGACATCATGTGCCGGATCGTAAACGTGACGCTGCTGTGGTAGACGTCAAATGCCCACTTCATGTAACTGAAATCCTCCCGGTCTCTGAAATTTGTTGCATAAGCAACCTTCCCTACAGCAAACAGTTCGGTGCGAGAATCTATTCCGGATGGCCGCCGAGCTCAAACCCGCCGAACTGCGTGCCTGGGCGGCCTTTCTGGATGCCCAGGCCGCCCTGCTGCGCCAGCTGGAGTCTGAACTCGTCGAAAAAGAGGACATGACCCTCGCCGAGTTCGACGTCCTCATCCAACTCGGAGTGGCTCCCAACCGGCGCCTGCGGATGACCGAGCTGTCGGAGCGGGTCCGGTTGAGCCGCAGCGGTCTGACCCGTTTGGTCGACCGACTGGTTCAGGCCGGGCTCGTCAAGCGGGGCAAGTGTGCCGAGGACCGGCGAGGCACCTTCGCGATCTTGACGACGGTCGGCGGATTGCGCCTCCATCGTGCCCGGCCGGTCCATTTGCGCGGCATCCGCGAGCATTTTGGCAAGCGGCTATCCGCGGCTCAGCTGTCTGCGCTGGCCGATGCCCTCGAGCCGCTCGGGCGTCCCATGCGGCCACCGGCGGCCGGCGCCGACTGATAAACGTGACGGCTGCGCCGGCTGTCCTGCGCACGACCGTCGCGAGCAGCTGGTCGTGGATGCGCCTCGACCTGGTGGTTCGGCTCGTCCCTCTCACCATTGTCCCCGTCGTCTTCAGCTGGCTCACCGGGACGCCGCTGCGCGACCTCGGGCTGATGATCACGCATCCGTTGCGCGATTTGCTCGTGGCGATTCCCGTTGGGGTGGCGGCCTTTGTCGTCGCTGCCGCGTTCAACGTCTATCTCTCGCGCCGCAGCGGCCGCTGGTTCGTGCCGACCGAGCCGGACCTGCTCGTGCAGAGCGCCTATTACCTGGTGCTCAACGCCCCGATCGAGGAGTGGTTCTTCCGGGGCTTCCTGCAGGGCAGCCTGGCACGCTGGTGGAACGCGCCATTGCTCGCGGTGCTCGCGGCCACCGCGGTGTTCGGCGCCTATCACTTCCTCGATCGCTGGGGTTGGCGCCCCGTCGTCGGGGCCACGGCCGCGGGCCTGACGCTGGGTCTGGTCTATCTCTGGCAGTCGTCGCCGGCGTCGTTATTCGCCCCGGTTCTTGTTCACGCCGCGATCACCTGCGGCTTCCTCAGCCTCGGACCCTACCTCGTGTATCGCTGGCGTCTGTTCGGTCGGGGCTAACCTTCTTCAGGCTGACCCAGCCACTCGCGCTGCTTGTAGCCCCAGTGGTGGCGCGCGTAAATTCGGCGAAGCGTGCCCGACCGGCTACGCGTGACCAGCGATTCCGTCTCCGCCCAGTTCATGTGGTACTTGACGCCCTGCAGCATCTCGCCGTCGGTGATGCCGGTGGCGGCGAAGAAAACATCGTCGCTTCGGACCAGGTCGTCGATGCCGAGCACGCGGTCGAAATCCGCGCCGGCGGCCTGGGCTTTCTCTTTCTCCTCGGGGTTGCGGGCATAGAGCTTGCATTGGATCTCGCCGCCGAGGCATTTCAGCGCGGCGGCGGCGAGCACGGCTTCCGGCGAGCCGCCGATCCCCATGAGAAGGTCGAGGCCGGTACCGTCGATGGCGGTCATGACGGCGCCAGCCACGTCGCCGTCGGTAATCATCTTGATGCGGGCGCCCGTCTCGCGGACTTCCTTGACCAACCCCTCATGTCGCGGACGGTCGAGGATGACGACCGTGAGATTACTGACGCGCATGCGCTTCGCTCGGGCGACCCGTTGTAGGTTGACCGCCACGGGGTCATCGATGTTCAGCGAGCCCGCAGCATCGGAGCCGGTCGCAATCTTGTGCATGTAGTGGACGTGCCTGGCGTCGTAGAGCGACCCGCGCCCGGCGGCCAGGGCGACGACGGAGATCGCGTTCGGCAGTCCCTTCGAGAGCAGCGTCGTGCCGTCGATCGGGTCAACCGCCACATCGACTTGCGGAGGCTCGCCGGTGCCGATCCGTTCGCCGATGTAGAGCATCGGCGCTTCGTCCTTCTCACCCTCGCCGATGACGACGATGCCATCCATCGTGACAAGTCCAAGCGCACGCCGCATGGCGTCGACCGCGGCGCCGTCGGCGGTGTTCTTGTCCCCCCGGCCCATCCAGCGGGCACTGGCCAGGGCCCCGGCCTCGGTGACCCGGACCAGCTCGAGGGCCAGGTTGCGGCTGACCTCGGCAGACACGCCTTCTGTCGCCCGAACCGGGCGAGCCATCAGCGCGTTGTAAAGGTCCTCAATGGACCTTCCCCAACGGACGCCCGGTTGCTACGCTTGCGATGGTCCGGCATGGCACCCGCGGACCTACTTTAACTGGGCCGGCCACCGAAGGGAGGGAATTGGAAACCACGAGCCCGCCGCCGGTCACGGCTCCCTCCTGGACGCAGCGAGGATCGATCCGCGGCGCGCGCGCCGTACTACAAACGTTCCTGATCTTTCCGCTGATGGGCGCCTTCTCGCCGCTCACCGTTATCGACCGATATCGCGTCAAGTCAATCAAGGGCGGCGCGGTTTTCGTCTCCAACCACAGCAGCGCCCTGGATGCGGTCGTGATGCTGCAGGCGCTGCCCGCGCGTTTCCGCTTCAGGGCCTTCGTCGTCGCAGCCGCCGACTCGATCTTCAAGCGGAAATGGGAGGGGGCCCTGACGCAGCTGTTGATCAACACGTTTCCGATTCCGCGGGCGGGCGGCGCCCGGCCGGCGCTGGATCGCTTGAAGCAACATCTCGCCCATCGCTGGTCGGTCGTCATCTTTCCCGAGGGGACGTTATCCCGGACCGGTAACATCGGGACCTTCAAAAAGGGCGCCGCGATCCTGGCGATCGACGCCGGGGTCCCGATCGTGCCTGCTTACATCGACGGCCTCTACGAGGTCTTTCCTCGCTTCCGCCGAATCCCCCGGCGGCACCCGGCGACGATCAAATTCGGCGATCCCCTCTACCCGCAGCCGGGCGAGGACTACGACAGCTTCATTGCCCGCACAGAGCAGGCTGTCCGCACCCTGGCCGGGCCCAAGGGGCTGCTGCGGGACGAACCGGCTCCAACGGGCTCAGCCTCAGCCGAGGGCTCGAATTACTGGTACTGACAACCCCTTGGGGTCCCATTGACATCAGTTACAGGCGGTGATAAGACAGGGCGGGGAATTTCGTCAGCCGCCTTTTAGAGAGGAGGGTTTGGATCTTGATGCTGCCATTCATGGCACGCGCTCGCACGCTTGGATTGTCGATGGCACTGGCAACCACGGGACTTGGAGCCGTCGCCGCCGTTCCGGCTTCGGCGTCGACCCAGACGACGTGGAACATCACCGTTGGCGGCGAAAACTTCGCATCGTTTGCCTCGCTGAATCGCTTCTATGTATCGGACATCACGGTTCATCCGGGTGACCTGGTCAATTTCAATTGGGCAGGATTCCACACGGTGACTTTCAACCCGCCCGCGGGGAAGGACGTCCTCGACTACGTCACTCCGCCGGGCCTGACCGGATCCACCTCGCTCGACACTCCGACGACGTTCGTCAATGGGACGCCCGGCGGTGGACCAGGATCACCGTTCCCGCCGCCACCGTTCACTCTCACGATCGGGAACAACCTTCCTAACGGGACCTACCACTTCCAGTGCATGCTTCATCAGTACATGCACGGCTCGATTCGAGTGACGCGCGGCGACCTGCCCCGCACGGATGCCGAGAACCAGACACGCGCGAACGCGCAGATGGCAGCGGACGTTGCCCGCTCGGTCCGCCTCAATGCCGCGTTGCTACGTCGCGACAGCGAGGATGGCGCCCTGGCCGGCGCCGGCGACCACACCATCGATTTCATCAACTACTATCCGGCCGAAGTCCGCGTTCAGGCCGGGGAATCGGTGACCTTCAAGCTGGCGGACTTTGGTGACCCGCACAGCGTCACCTTTGGCTACGCGAACGCCAATCCACCGCTTTTGCCACCTGGTGAGATCTTTGCCTCTGCCCCCTCACCAGCCACCTATAGTGGCGGCGACCTGAACTCCGGTTACCTGATGACCAAGAGCCAGTTCAAGTACTGGAACCTGGCCGGGAAGCTACCCGGCTTCACACGCCGGAGCGAGTACACAATCACCTTCACGACGCCCGGGACATATGGGTTCTATTGCACGATCCACGGCGGCATCCTGCCCGACGGCACCGTGGTCGGGATGAGCGGCCACGTCACCGTAGTGGCACCGCAAGACGACAGCGCAAACCATGGTGACCGAGCAGCAAGCTGACCTGCTAAACCGGAAATCGATAAGGGCCGGGCACGCGCCCGGCCTTCGTCTTTTCTGACGACGCACGTCTTAGAGAACGCATAGGGTGCCCTCATGAGGCATTCAATGTCCGCGCGCAGGATTGATCCTCATGGACGCGTCGGACGACAAGAGCACGGCCCTCCCCGCCTTCGCGGCGGTGGGTATTCTGACCCTCTTCGTGCTGCTGTCGATCTCCGGCTACCTCATCCTCAGCGCGCGATAGGTCTCAGGCGGCAGCCTTCCCCAGCAGAGCGAGCAAGCTCCGCTCTTCGGCGGAGAGTTTGTAGGGATCGGGGACGTCTTCCTCAGTAATCGGCTTGAGGCCACCCGCTAGGTAGGCGGCGATCACCGCAGGATGGATGTATGCCTTTCTCGCGACGGCCGGCGTGTCGCCAAGTTCATCCGCGACCCTGGCGATGGCACGAACCACTTCCTTCTTGGCTCGGCGAGAATTTGCCGCCCCGGCCGTCTCGCGTAAGAATCGTGCCGCGAGGATCGTGCCGGCCCAGGTGCGAAAATCCTTGGCCGTAAAGTCCTCGCCCGTGATCTCGCGCAGGTACTCGTTGACGTCAGCGGAATCGATGTCCTTCGCCTGACCGCTGTCATCGATGTACTGGAAGAGCTCCTGCCCCGGAATCTCGAGGATGCGCTTCATGAGGCGCGCCATCCGCCGGTCGTGTAACTCGATGGTATGGTGCTTGCCACTCTTGCCGCGGAACGTGAATCGGAGTTCGGCCCCCAGCACACTGACGTGACGGTTGCGCAGGGTCGTCAGCCCATAAGAGCCGTTTTCCTTCCGGTACTCGTCGTTGCCGATCCGGATCCGCGTCTCTTCGAGCAGGCGCACGACGGTCGCGAGCACCTTCTCCCTCGGTAGGCCGTGGCGCTCGAGGTCGTGATCCGTGCGCTCGCGGATCCTCGGGAGCGCCTCGGCAAAGGAGAGCATGCGATCGTACTTGACCGCGTCGCGGACCTCGCGCCAGCGAGGGTGATAACGATATTGCTTTCGTCCCCGCGCGTCTCGCCCGGTCGCCTGCAGGTGTCCGCGCGGATCAGGACAGATCCAGACGTCGGTCCACGCCGGCGGGATGGCGAGGCGCTTGATCCGCCGGATGGTCTCCGCGTCGCGGACGATGTGGTCGTCGCTGTCACGGTAGCTAAATGCCTTGCCCACGCGCTTCCTCCGGATCCCTGGGGAGTGGTCGGAAACGTAGCGCAGCCCCGCGGCCCGGGCCGACTCCACCGGATCGGCCAGCTGCGTCGCGTCTACGGCAGGCGGCCGTCGCCACGTTTCGGGGACAGCTAATGCCATTCGACCCTTGACTGTATCTTCATCCTCTGCCCAAAATAGATGATAGCGCTTATATCAAGTCGGCAAGCGCGCGCGGTCCCATTCAACGGAGGTGGACTCGTTGGCAAGTCTGATCTGGGCGATCGTCGCGGTGCTCGTGATTCTCTGGCTGGCCGGCATCGGCTTTCACATCGGCGGCTCCCTCGTCTTCTTCTTGCTCCTGCTGGCGATCATCGGCGTCGTCTACCAGCTGTCCGTCGGGATGCGCGCCGGTAGCCGGCACCACCACCACACCAACGAGGTGACGGAGGTCGAGCACACAGACCTCTGACGCCGGGCCGCTTTTTTTGTTGCCCGTAGCCGTCTACAATTTGCCCACCGGCCACGCGTGCACCATGCCAGAGGCCGAGGAGGTGGGGAATGGACGACAGCGAGTTCCTGAAGCTACTGACCCACATCCACGACGAGATGCTGGAAGTGGTCAAAGAGCAACACCCCGCGCACGAGCAGTTCGCCGCCTGGCTGCTGGGACAGATCGAGGGCCGGCTCCGGATGCGTATCGGCACCGTCAAGACGCCCTGAGCACGCCGCAACCGACCCGCGGCAGCTCCACTGAGGGTTGGACGCTGAAGCAGATCATCCGGGAGATCCCCCTCACCGACTCGGCTCGGGATGTGCTCGAACTCGCGCAGCGATTCGCGGCACAAGTCGGATCACCCACCGTCGAACCGGTCCAGGTGCTCTGTGGCCTCGTGTTCTCGCCGCGCAACCCCGCCCGTCGGGCTCTCGAAGCGATGGGGGCGAACATCGAGCAGCTGGAGACGCTTCGGGTCGGAGCCGGCAACGCCACCCCCTCATCCTGGAAGACGGTGCCGATTGGCAGCGCGACGCGGTACATGCTGAACCACGCGCACCGGGAAGCCGAGCAGCTGGGCCACTATCGCGTGGACCCGCTTCACATGCTGCTCGCGCTCTTGTATAAGGACTCGACGTCGACGGCCGAGGTGCTGGAGAAGGCCGGCGTGACCTTCTACGCGCTCCGCCAGTACCTGACGACGCCCGGCTCCGCGACGAAAGAACTCCGCAGCCGGCCACTGCCGTCGCTCGATGGCGTGGTGCGCGTGAGCCCGGTCTTCGCCATCCCGCTGGGTGCCATGATCATCGGGGGCGTCGGGCTCTGGTCCGGGGCCGCTCCGGGCCTCACGATCCCGCTGAGCATCTTGCTCGTCGTCGGTGGCTGGGTGACGTCACTGTGCATTCACGAGTTCGGCCACGCGTTCATCGCCTTCCTGGGTGGTGACCGATCGGTCGCGTCAGCCGGCTACCTCTCGCTGAACCCGCTCAAGTACACGCACCCTGTGCTCAGCATCGCCCTGCCGCTTGTGTTTCTCCTGATTGGTGGGATCGGCCTGCCCGGTGGCGCTGTCTATCTCAACGAGCGTGCCATCCGCAACGATCGCTGGCGCACGTTCGCCTCGGCCGCGGGTCCGCTCGGAAACCTCCTGTTTGCAGTACTGATCGGATGGCCATTCCTCGTGTTTGGCGGCGTCCCGCCGTTCGGCGACGTCCAGTTCTGGGCCGCCCTGGCCTTCCTCGTCTTCCTCCAGGTCACCGCGATCGTGCTCAACCTGATTCCAATTCCCGGCTTCGACGGATTCGGAATGATCGCCCCTTGGCTGTCGATCGAGCTGCGCCTTCTCGCCAGCCGGTTCGGGATGCTGCCCTTGCTGATTCTCTTCTTCCTGCTCTGGCAGGGCGGACCGGTGAGCGCCGCGTTCTGGAACTTTGTCTACAGCCTGACGGGTCTTCTAAACGTGCCCATCGATCTGATCATTTACGGCCAACAGCAGATACCACGCTTATAGGCACCACAACTTCTCACCCGACTACACTCACCCCGTGATCGCGCAGCGACCAGAAACCAGGGCGCTGCAAGCGCTCGACCCGGACGCCTGCATCCGGCTGGCGCAGGATCTCGTCCGGGTCCCTTCGGTGACCGGCAACGAGCGCGCGGCGCAAGATCTCGTGGCGCTCGTGCTCGAGGAGGCGGGGCTCGAGGTCGACCGCTTCGAGGCGGAAGTCAGCCGGCTGAAGGCCCATCCACGATTTCCCGGCATGGAGGTGGAGCGGACGGAGGCCGTGCTCGTCGCCGGCCTGCTGGGGCAGAAAGGGGAGCGATCGCTGATCCTCAACGGCCACGTCGACGTGGTCCCGCTCGGAGACCGCCAGGCGTGGCATGCCTCCCCCTGGTCGGCACACATTCAGGCCGGGCGGATGTACGGGCGCGGCACTTGCGACATGAAAGCGGGCCTCGCGGTCGCCATCAGCGCGGCCGCGGCCCTCAAGAAAAGCGGGCTGCCGCTGCGTGGCCGGCTCATCGTGCAAAGCGTCGTTGGCGAGGAGGATGGCGGCATTGGCACCTTCGCCATGGCGGATCGCGGCTATCGTGCCGATGCCGCCTACATCCTGGAACCGACCCGACTGCGGCTGGTCCCGGCGCAGGCCGGCGCGCTGACGTTCCGCCTACGGATCGGCGGCCGGTCGGCGCACGCCTCGGTTCGCTACGAGGGGGTCAGCGCGATCGAGAAGTTCGAGCTGGTCGAAGGCCGGCTCCGGCAACTCGAGCGATCGCTGAATCAGCAGCCCCATCCCCTCTTCCGCGACTTTCCGATTGCGTACGCGCTCAATATCGGTCGCATTCGGTCGGGTTCATGGTCGTCGACCGTGCCGGACGAGTTGGAGTGTGAAGGTCGCGTCGGCGTGCCGGTCGGCATGGCCTCGGCGGAGGTGCGCCGTCAGTTTGCCGCGGCCCTCGCCGATGTCGCACAGCGCGACAGCTGGCTGAGTGAGCATCCGCCGCAGCTCGAGTGGTACGGGGGACAGTTCGATGCGGTCGAGGTTGACCCGGATCTTCCGGCGTTCGCCGCGCTCCGCGCCGCGCACACGGAGGAGTTCGATGTGCCACCCGAGCTCGTGGGTGCTCCGTACGGATCCGACATGCGCTTGCTGGTGCACGAAGCCGAAACGCCGGCGATCCTCTACGGACCTGGCGATATCCGCCAGGCTCACGCCACTGATGAGTGGATCGCGGTGAACGAAATCGTGCAGGCGGCCCGCGTCGTTACCGCCGCGGCAGCCCGATACCTGGCGGCCTGATCTCGACGCCGGCCTCCGCCAGGAGGCCACCCATCCAGGACCGCGCCAGCGAAAACGCGAGACGGCGCGCCGTCGACTCTGCCCGATCGCCGTCTTCGGCACTGGCTTTGCGCGCCAGGTCAAGCGCGGACTCGCGCTCTGGCGCATCGAGCCGTTCGAGCTCCGCGCCCAGGGCGTCGAGCGCGTCGCCTTTGCGCAGCACCCGCAGCACATCGAGCGCCAGAACGCTGGTGGTGCCCTCCCAGATGGGTAGCACCTGGGCATCGCGAAGCAGACGAGGTAATCCCGTGTCCTCCATGTAGCCCTGACCGCCGAAGCACTCGATCGCTTCGGACGCGACGGCTACCGCCTGCTTCGCGGTGTACAGCTTGGCGAGCGCGATGCCGATCCGAAAGACTGCGGCTTCGCCCGGCTTCGTCGTCTTCGCCTCGATCCGTCCCAGCAGCTGCGCCATCCGCATGGTGAAGTAGACCGCGGCGTCGGTCTCTGCGGCCATTTCGCGCAGGACTTCGGCATGCAGCGGATGGTGCGCGAGCCTTCGACCGAACGCCTGGCGTTGGGTGGCGTATGCAGTCGCCAGCATCAGCGCACGGCGCATGGTCGCCGCGGCCGTGATCGCATTGTGCAGCCGCGTGATGTTGAGCATGGCCGTCATTTGTGCGAAGCCACGGTCGGCATCGCCGACCAGCTCCGCCTGGGCGCCGTCGAGTGTGACTTCACCGGTCGCCATGGCGCGGGTTCCCAGCTTGTCCTTCAACCGATCGATGCGATAGTGGTTGCGGCGGCCGTCGGGACCATCGCGCGGCACGAGAAAGAGCGCGAGGCCCCGCGTTCCGGCCGGAGCGCCCTCCGGTCGAGCCAGTGCGAGGGCGACCTCGCACCCGATGTTGGAGCAGAAGAACTTCTGCCCGAAGAGACGCCAGCGATCACCATCACGGTTGGCGACGACGGCGTTTTGCCCGACGTCAGAGCCGCCCTGGCGTTCGGTCATCCACTGGCCGGATGTCCACGCCTCGCCGGGATGGCGGCTGATCAAGTGCCCCAGCACCGCACGCGGCTGCCCGACGCCGCCCGCGTCGGTGAGCACCCGAGCCGCGCCGTCCGTCATCGCGACCGGACATGAGTAGGTTGCGGTCGAGGGCGCGAACAGGTAACACAGCGCTGCCTGCACCAGGCGCGCGTCGGCGCCGAGACGGGAGGGGTCCTCGTATGGCAACGCCACCAGCCCAGCTCGGGCGCTCACCGCCGCCAGGTGCCGCCAGGCATCCGGGTAGACCACCCCGTCGATACGCTCGCCCCAGGCGTCGAACGACCGCAAGAACGCCGGCTGGCCTTCGCAGGCATCCCCCCACGCCTGGAGCTCTTCCGCTGCCGCCCGACCCATCTCGCGGAGCGCTGGCTCGACCGCGCCCAGCGTTTCGGTTCGAAGCCACGCCTTGAGCAGAACACGCAGCGTCGGGTCAGCATCCCAGGTGTTGGCCGGGAGGAGTTCCGGCATCATGCGCGCTTAGATCATCTGCCCGGTCACCGTGACCGGCTGGATCTTGAAGGTGACCCGGTGTTCGCCGGGTTCGAGCTCACGGAATTTCTTGCCCGTATAGCGATGGGAGAGGCGATCGATGAACTCAGCTTTCGGGTCGGGGATCAGGCTGACCAGCCGACCGCGGATCTGTGCGTAGCGGTCCGGTACCTTCGGATCGACGAGGAGCATCGTCAGCTCGCGGTCGCGTTGCAGATTCTTCGGCCACGCGCGCTTGGTGTTGCTGTTCAGCCAGACGAAGCCGTCTTTCAGCTCGAACCACACCGGATTCAGCTGCACGGAGCCATCGTCCCGTTTGGTCGCGATCATCACCAGAATCGGCAACGCCGCCAACTTCCGGACCGCCGGGCTGAGCGCCGCCGCCTTCTTAGCGCCGGCCATCGATCGCGCCGGTGACGCGCAGCGGCTCGATCTGGATCTTGATCCGGCCGGTGCGAGGGCCCTGGTAATCCTTCTTGAGGTAGCGATGCGAGAGCTGATTGATGTGCTCCCCGCCTGGGTCTTCCGTCCAGTTGACCATACGCCCCTCGATCTGCGCCCAGCGGAACATTTCCTTCGGATCGATCAAGAGCAGCGTGATACGCGGATCCCGCTCCAGGTGTTTGAACCAGCCACGATTGGTCCCGCCGTTGATCCAGAAGATCCCATCCTTCTGCTCGAACCAGACCGGCACAATCTCGACGGAACCGTCCTTGCGGTTGGTCCCGATGATTGCGGGAAAGACCTCCTGGGTAAACGCCTGCATTTTCGGGCTGAGCTCAACTGCCATCACACGACCTCCCATTTGAATAGACGGGTGGCGATCACCACCGTGATCCCGAGCCAGACGAAGATGCCGAGTAGATCGCCACGCACCGCCCAGAGCGAGGCGCCGTCGACACTGATGCTGCGCAGGGCGTCCGAGACGTAGGTCAGGGGCGAGTATTGCGTGATCGTCTGCAGCCAGTTCGGCATGCTGGAGCGCGCAAAGAAGATACCGGAGAGGAACATCAGCGGCAGGGAAACGAGGTTCGCAATGGGCGCCGCCGTCTCCTCACTTTTGGAAGCCCCCGAGATGGCGAGGCCCATCGCCAGGAAGATGCCGCCACCGACGATGCCAACGATCAGCAGGTAAAGGAGGTTGCCCGCGAAGTGGAAATGAAAGACGAAGAACCCGACCGCCAGCAGGACGACGATCTGCAGCGCCACCGTCGTCAGCCGGGTGACCAGCTGCGAGAAGAAGAAATCGCGAACCCGCATCGGGGTGGCCATCAAGCGACGAAGGATCCCGCGCTGCTTCCACTGGACGAAGGTGAACACCACCCCGAAGAGCCCAGTCTGCATGATCGACAGGGCAATCATGCCCGGCACCAGGAAATCGACGTAGGTCACGTTGCGGCTCTGGACGGGCTGGGCCTGCAGGGTAAAAGCCGGCGCAATGCCGGCCTGGGCGAAGGAGGCTCGATCCATGAATTGGTTCATGATTGCGATCGCGACCTGCGAATTCTGGGGATTGCCCTGGTTGTAGTAACCAGCGATGGCGGTCGATCCCTGGCCGATGGTGGCCGGAAGGATAGCGACGAGGTCGCGGTTTCCCTGGGTGAGCTCGCGCTTTTCGGCATCCAGGCTACCAAGGTGGAGCTTCACCGCCTTGATTCCTCGAAGATTGCTGATGATGCTGTCGCTGACCTGATTGTGGGCCTGGTCGACGACGCCAATGTTGACCGAAGCGGTGCTCCCGCCAAAGTTGATCAAGCCGAAGATGCCCATGATCATCAGCGGCACCAGCAGGCTGAAGAAGATGGCGCCGCGGTTGCGGAAATAGGCCTTTAGCGACGACCAGGTCAGCATCAGGAAGGGGTTGCGCTTCACGCTAACTCTCGCGCAGTCCGTGTCCGGTCATGTCGAGGAAGACATCCTCGAGGTTGGCCGATCGCTCCACCCGCTCACCCTGAAATCCTTTGTCGAGGAGCCGCTGAATCAACGCGTCGGGTGGCTCCATCGCCAGGATCTTGCCGTGGTCCATGATCGCCACCCGATCGCAGAGGGTCTGCGCCTCGTCCATGTAGTGGGTGGTGAGGAAAATCGTCCGGCCCTCGGCACGGATGGATTGCGCCAGCTCCCAGAGGTTTCGGCGTGCCTGCGGGTCGAGCCCGGTCGTCGGCTCGTCGAGAAACAGGATCTGCGGCTCGTTGACGAGCGCCGTGGCAATGCTGAACCGCTGCTTCTGGCCGCCGGACAGCGTATTCACTTTGGAGCGAGCCTTCTCCGCAAGGTCGACTTTCTTGAGGATGGCCATGGCGTCGACCGCGCGCCCGTAGAGCGCGGCGAACAGGTCCAGCAGTTCCACCAGGCTGAGGCCGTCGAAGAAGGCGGACGATTGGAGCTGCACGCCGATCACGTTCTTGACCTTCTGGGGATCCTTGCGAACGTCGATGCCACCCACGAGCGCCTGGCCATCGTCGGCGCTGCGCAGGCCTTCGAGGATCTCGACCGTCGTCGTCTTGCCGGCGCCATTGGGACCCAGCAGTCCAAAGATCTCGCGCTCTTTGACGCGGAACGAAATGCCGTCGACGGCGACCAGGCTTCCATAGCGCTTGCGCAATCCGTCGACGACAATCGCAAAGCCCTGCGTCTCGGTGCCGAGACCCGATCCACCGGGTCGCGCGACAACACTCATGCAGCAGCCATTATCGCTGCTGGTTCTGCGCGACCTCGGAATTCAGATTGCGGCCACCGACGCCATCGTCTTCTCGAGGACCACCATCACCTCACCCGGTTTGAAGCCGAGCTCGCGGTTGATCGCCAGCATGCCTGCGTTATCGGCGCGGTTGTCGGTGTGGACGAACGAGATCCCGTGCTGCGCCGCGTAGCGGGTTACCAGCATCTTCAATACCCGCGCGATCCCGCGGCGGCGATGGCTGCGCAGCACGCCGGTATCGCCGACCTCCGCATCGCCATCGGGGCGGCGCAAGAGATAGCTCAAGCCGACGATGTGATCACCGTCACGGGCCACGAAGAAACCCTCGAGCAGAGTGGAGGGGCGCTCGAAGATGCTTCGCGTGAACGTCTCCAACGGAGGATCCTCCCAATCGACGTGCGCCTCATGCGGCATGTCGCGCCAGATCGCGGTGTTGCATCGATAGAGCTCCTGGCGCGTGTGCTGGCCGTCGATGTCTGGAAGCGCAATCGTCTCGATGCCGCCGCCGCGCAGGCGGCTCCGGAGCTGGTCGAGGGTGCTGAGGTCCACCGTGCTCGGCTGCTGGCGCGAGGTCTGGTACCGCTCGAGCTCCTTAAAGCCGCGCTTCTGCAGTAGCGGCAGCGCTGCCACGAGCTCCGGCTCGCGCGTTTCGGTTTCCAGCCATCTGACTGCTGCTCTGCTCGCGAAACGCTCGACCTCGTCGGCCAGGCGGCCACCCAACCCCTGCCGCCGGTACGCCGGAGCCACCACAACCAATGCGCGAGCGCGATCGATCCACCGCTCGCCGTCCTCACCCACGTCGGCCACCGCCGTCCCCGCCAGCTCGCCCTCGGTCGTCCATGCACCGAGCCGCAGGCGTGGCTCATCCACCGGACGCAAGGTCTCTTCGAAGAGAAACCCCGGAACATCCTCCTGCCAATGCCGAAACTGGTTGGCAAGGTCGAGCCACGGCTTCAGCTCGTCTGTCTTGACAGGGCGGATCGAAAAGGGGGTGCCGGTCATGCCCCCACCCTACCTAGTACGTGAGCGTTACTGAGCCATTGATCGAGGCGCTGTAGACAATGCAGCCAACAAGCCAGATGTTGGCGCGATAGTGCGTGAGCGTCGCCCGGAACGTTCCTGTGCCGCTACCGCCGTCCACGCCGACGCCGACCAGCAGGCCCTTGACGGCAAATTGCTGATTGGTGCAGCCGCGAAATCCGCTGACCTGGCTGACCGTCCCAGACTTGAATGAGCCCCGGATCTCGTCCGGCCACCCGTTGATCACCGTGCTGATTCGGAAGCTCCCGCCCGTGATCGAGACAGGATGACTCGCGAGGACTTGATGCCGGACATCGATGTACCAGGCTCCGGCGAAACTTCCGGTGGCCTCGCCGACGAACTGGCCCTCGGTTGGCGTCGCATTCGGCAACTCGGTGCCATGGATCCACTCCGTGTAGGTGCTGCTGGCGGCCGCGGTCACGGTCATCACCAGGGTTGCAGCGAGAGCGAGCGCGATCGAAAGCGACGGTCGTTTCATGATCCCTCACACCTTCTTGAGTTGATTGAGCGCCTCTTCGAGGATGTCGAGACCGCGATCGAGTTCTTGCTCGCCGATCGTCAGCGGAAACAACAAGCGGATGACATTGTCGTAAAGGCCGGCCTTTAGCAGAACGAGGCCGTGCGTGTGGCAGTAGCGCAGGACGTCGTTGGTCAGCGCGCCGGCCGGTTCGCGGGTTGCACGGTCGGTGACCAGCTCCATCGCGATCATGGCACCAAGTCCACGGACGTCACCAACCTGCGAATGACGATCCTTCCATGCGCGCATCCGTGCCAGCGCCCGCTCACCGAGTCGTCTGCCGCGTTCGGGAAGCTTCTCCTCGATCACGACGTCGATGACCGCCAGCGCCGCGGCGCACGCCACCGGGTTGCCGCCGAAGGTCCCACCCAGCCCGCCGGGGTTGGTGGCATCCATCAGCTCGCTGCGCCCGACGACGGCACCAAGCGGCAGCCCACCGCCCAGTGATTTAGCGAGGACGATCAGATCCGGCTCGACGCCGGAATGCTCGACCGCGAACATCTTTCCCGTGCGACCGAAGCCGGTCTGCACTTCGTCCGCGATCAGCGGGATCTGGTGCTCGGTGCAGAGCTTGCGGAGGGCTGGCAGGAAATCCGGCGGCGGCACCACGAAACCGCCCTCACCCTGCACCGGCTCCACCAGGATACCGGCGACCCGATCGGCGCTCACGGTTGTCTTGAAGAGCTGCCGCACGGCCTCGACGCAAGCCCCTCCCAGGCTCTCGGCGGCCATGCCGGCGGGACGCCGATACTCGTAGGGATACGGCACCTGGTAGACCTCGGGCGCGTACGGACCGAAATTCTGCTTGTAGGGCGCAACCTTTCCGGTCAGCGTCATCGACATCAGGGTGCGGCCGTGAAAGGCATTGTGGAAACTGATGATGGCGGGACGCCCGGTCGCCTGGCGCACCACCTTGACGGCGTTCTCGACCGCTTCCGCTCCGCTGTTGAGCATTAGGGCTTTCTTAGGAAAGGCGCCGGGACTGATTTCGCATAGCCGCCGGGCGAGGCGCACATAGACGTCGGGCATCATCACCGGCCCGCCGGAGTGGACCAGCCGCTCGGCCTGCTCGCGGATGGCGGCGAGCACACGGGGGTGGCCGTGGCCGACGTTCAGCACGCTGATGCCGGTGGCGAAGTCGATGTACCGGTTCCCGTCGACGTCGGTCAGGCTGGCGCCGCTTCCGGCGGCCGCGAAGACCGGCAGCGTCGACGCCATCCCACGCGGCACGTAGCGATCTCGCTCAGCCTGGAGTTCCCGCGATCGAGGCCCGGGCCAGTCGGCCATCACCCCGCATGATAAGCAGTCGGCCGTCCGACCCTTGACGAATCGGCGGGCCGCCGCCATGCTAGGGTCGCCGCGAGGTGGGGCAAATGCCCGTTCGCTTGTTCGCGGCAGGAAATTCACCCGTTAGAAGGAGAGGGAGAGCATGTCGACTCGCACACCTACGACCGACCGCCCGGCTACCGCAGCGGCCCAGGGCGAGACACCGGAACTCAAACGCGGCGCGCTCAAGCTCCTCGACACCGTGGTCATCGCCGTCTCCAGCACTGCGCCCGCCTATAGCGTTGCTACGGCCATCGGTGCGCTGGCGCTCGCCGTCGCTCTGGCGGCCCCGGCTGCCATCTGGGTCGGGTTTCTGCCGGTCATGGGCGTGGCGATTGCGTACTACTACTTGAACCGCGTCGATCCCAACTGCGGCGCCTCCTACAGCTGGGTGGGCAAATTCGTGAATCCGAAGCTCGGGTTTTTTAGCGGCTTTGTGCAGATCGCGGCAAGCCTCATCTTCCTTTCGTTCGCGGCGCCGCAAGCGGGGCAGGCGACGTTGCAGTTATTCAACGCCTTCAACCTGACGGGTATCGGGCCGCTCAACCTCGACACCACTTCGGTGGCGAGCCAGGGGGCTGCGGTCGTGATCGGCGTGCTCTGGTTGGCCTTCGTGACGTACATGGTCATGGTTGGCATCCGCGTCGCTGCCCGATTCCAGTACGTCCTACTCGGGCTCGAGTACTTCATCGTGCTCGGCTTCGCCATCCTCGGTTACTTCCATGGAGGCGGCTCCACCTTTTCGCTCAGTTGGCTCGACCCGCGCGCCTTCGGCTCGTTCAGCGCGCTGGCCGCCGGTGTCGTGATCTCGGTCTTCTTCTACTGGGGGTGGGACACCGCCGCCAACCTCAATGAGGAGACAACCGACGGCCGTGAGAACCCCGGGCGTGCCGGCATGCTTGGGATGATCGCGTTGCTCTTCATCTTCCTTGTGGCCGCCATCTCGATTCAGATGGTGCTGACCCCCGCCGAGATCCAGGCAAACAGCGCCACGACCCTGAGCGCCTTTGCCAAGAAGCTCGTCGGCGATCCATGGGCATCGCTCGCCATCCTTGCCTTCCTTTCCTCGACGGTGGCCACCGTGCAGACCACTTTGCTGCCAAGCGCTCGGACGGCCTTCTCGATGGGCCGCGACCGCGTGCTGGGCGGGATCTGGGCGCGGGTCCATCCGACCTGGCGCACACCGGCCGTGGGTACGCTCATTCTGGCGGTCATTGCGGGCGTGGTTGCGCTCCTTTCGCCCGCCATCGGCGCCCTCAACGCCATCGTCGCGGCCGGCGTGACCGGGCTCGGACTGTTGGTCTCCGTCTACTACGGCCTGGCCGCCATCGCCTGCGTCGTGTACTACCGTCGCGCCCTGACGCATAGCGCAAAGGGCCTGATCTTTGCCGGCATCGTGCCAGCCCTTTCGGCGATTGCCCTCTTCGGACTCGGCATCTACCTGGTCTACAGCCAGTGGACGTCCACCGATAAATTCGAGGTCAACGCCACGAACGGCAAATTCGTGGTGGCTGTCCCCGTGTTGGTCATGGTCGCCGCTGTCGTCGCGCTGATCTATTCCGTGGCTCGCCGGCAGTCACCCTTCTATCGGGTCGCGCGGATAGAAGCGGAGCCGGATGCCTTCTCCAATGTACCGGCTGCGGATGCGGAGCGGGTTAGCTGAGGCGGAAAGCTTCGTCAACAGGCGGTACCGCGAGAGGAGGTTGAGAGCGTCATGGCAACAACGGCAGTAAAGCGCCGCCAGATGTTCATCGGCGGCGAATGGGTCGACGGCTCCGGCAGCGAGTCGCAGGAGGTCATCAACCCAGCTACCGGCGAGGTCACGGCCGAGGTACCGAAGGGTAGTCAGGAGGACGTCGACCGCGCCGTGACGGCCGCCCGCAAAGCCTACGTGGACTGGTTCGAGACCGTCCCCAAGGAGCGCAGCGAGATGCTGCTCAAGCTGGCGGATGCGATTCTCGCCGACGCCGAGGAGATGGCCAATATCGAATCGGCGAATGTGGGCAAGCCACGCGCCTTGTTTCTCTCGGAAGAGATCCCACCATGCGTCGACAACCTGCGGTTCTTCGCCGGCGCCGCCCGCACGCTCGAAGGTCGCGCCGCCGGCGAGTACATGCGCGGCTACACCAGCATGATCCGGCGGGAGCCGATCGGCGTCGTGGGCTCCATCGCCCCCTGGAACTACCCGCTGATGATGGCGATCTGGAAGGTCGCCCCCGCCCTGGCCGCCGGCAACTGCGTGATCCTCAAGCCGTCCGAGTGGACGCCACTGACGGCCTTGCGGATGGCCGAACTGGCAGCGGATATCTTTCCGCCCGGCGTCTTCAACGTCATCACCGGTGACGGCGAACCGGTGGGGGCGGGCATCGTGCGCCACCCCGGCGTCAACATGGTTTCGTTGACCGGCGACGTCGCAACCGGTAAAGAGGTGGCGAGAGCAGCCTCGCAGACGCTGAAGCGCGTCCACCTCGAGCTCGGCGGAAAAGCGCCGGTCGTCGTCTTCGATGACGCCGACCTGGAGGCGGTCAACACCTGGGTGAAGATCGCCGGCTTTTTCAACTCCGGGCAGGACTGCACCGCGGCCACCCGCGTGATTGCCGGTCCGAAGATCTATGACAACCTGCTCGCCTCGCTGACCGAGAGCGTGCGGTCGGTCAAAGTCGGCAACCCGCTCGAGGAGGGCGTCGACATGGGGCCCATGGTCGCCAAGGAGCAGCTCGAGCGCGTCGAGGGGTTCGTCGACCGGGCTCGCGAGCACGGCGCCAAAGTCCTGGTCGGTGGTGCACCCATCCCCGGCCGCGGCTACTTCTACCAGCCGAGCCTGGTCACCGACGTGACGCAGGACTCCGAGATCGTCAAGAAAGAAGTCTTCGGGCCGGTCATTACCGTGCAGCGGTTCAAGGATGACGACGAGGCGATCGCCTGGGCCAACGACGTCGACTACGGGCTGGCGGCGTCAGTTTGGACTCGCGACATCGGCCGGGCGATGAACGCGGCGCGCCGCCTGCAGTTCGGCACGGTGTGGATCAACACCCACATCCCGCTGGTCAGCGAGATGCCGCACGGCGGTTACAAGCAGAGCGGCTACGGCAAGGACCTGTCGATCTACTCCCTCGAGGAGTACACGAACATCAAGCACGTCATGACTGCGATCGACTAAGTTCGAGCGCCCACCCTACCCTCCCCCGCAAGCGGGGGAGGTCAATGCCAGTTAGACCGTCACCTCGATCAGTGGGCTGTACTCGAGCATAGTGTCGACGTCATCACGCTTCCAGTGCTTCGCCACCTCCTCGAGAACCTGGCGACGCTCCTTTGGGTCCGTGATTTCGCGGGCGGTCGCGGGGAGGTCGGCCCGCGCGCCGCGTTTGAGGTGCAGCGTGAATTTCGGATTCGCGTCGAGGTTGGCCAGCCAGCTGCGGCGCGTTCGGGACGGCTGGCCGCTGATGTAGAGACGGCCGTCGATGTTGTGCAAGACGATCTCAAGCCGGCGCTCCTGTCCGCTCTTCCGGCCGGTCGTCGAGATGTCGACCACCGTCATCGGTCGGGAGAGGGCGTCGCGGACCTTGTCGTCGAGCGGTTGACGAACTGCCATTCATCTCTTTATACGGCTTGGCAGCCACTGCCCGCTGTGCTGAATCTCCGTTGGGTTGGGCCAGTGGCCGAATCAGGCCCAATTGACAGGCCTATCGAGCCGATGTAGCCTTCTCGCACGGTCGTGTCAATGACCGGTAAAGATTCGGAGAGTCGTAGGGGAAAAGAAGGAGGGATTCATGCAACGGAATTTCAGGCTGGGTTTGGCGGTTGTGGCGGTGGCGTCGTTGGCACTCGCACTGTCGGGAACAGCGTCCGCGTCCGGATCGTCTCGCTCGACGGTGCACGTCATCGAGCACGCGGTCACCGATGCCGTCTTTGACGGAAGCGATCACCCGGGCAGCATTCTCACGTTCCATAACCCGGTTTACAACCAGGCCGATACGCAGCTGGTCGGGAGCGACCGCGGCGACTGCACCAGGATCGAGAGCGGATCGGCGGGCACCTGGGAGTGCCGATGGACGACATTCCTAGCCGGCGGGCAGATCACAGTCGAGGGGCCGTTCAACGACACCTCGGACACCGTGTTGTCGATCACCGGCGGCACCGGCGTCTACAGCCAGGCGCGCGGGCAAATGAAGCTGATTTCGATCAACAACGGCGCCAAGTACCACTTCATCTTCGAGCTGAACCGGGGGCAGTCAGGGGACTAACGCGACCGGCGCATCGTGGGCTGGCCCTGCGCTCAGGGCCGGCCCGCGCTGATGGCGCGCTCGTAGTCCGGGAAGTATCGCGTGATGACCGACAGCTTGAACTCCCGGAGGATCGACTCCTTGGGCTCGCGGTCGAGGAGGAACCGGAAGCTATCACGGACCAGCTCTTCCGCCGCGCGTCCCCTCCCCCACCGCTTCAGCTCGGCCGCCGAAACGTCGACGGTGTGGTGAGTGGCGGACCCTTGGTCGACAACATCGACAGCGCATCGATATCCGGTCCCGTCCGCCGTGCAGCGCACCTCGACCGGCATGGCCTCTAAACTCGAATCATGGCTGTGAAATTTGGCCTCTTTGTCCCCCAAGGCTGGCGGACGGACCTAGTCAAGATCAAGGACCCCATTGACAAGTATGAGGCGATGACGAAGGTGGCCCAGGCCGCGGACAAAGGCCGATGGGACTCGATCTGGGTCTACGACCACTTCCATACGGTGCCCGAACCGAAACTGGAAGCCGTCTTCGAGTGCTGGACGATCACCTCGACGCTGGTGCGGGACACCAAGCGGGTGCGCGTCGGCCAGATGGTCGGCTGCAACGGCTATCGGAACCCGGCGCTGTACGCCAAGATCGCCTCCACCGTGGACGTCGCCAGCCACGGGCGGCTGAACGCCGGGATCGGCGCCGGCTGGTACGAGCACGAATGGCGCGCCTACGGCTACGGCTTCCCGGAGCTGAAAGAGCGGATGGGCATGTTCAAGGAGGCCTGCGAAATCATCCACAAGATGTGGACCGAGGACTACCCCACCTTCAAGGGAAAGTACTACACAATCGACCGGCCGATCAACGAGCCGAAGGGCGTCCAGAAGCCGCATCCACCCCTGTGGATCGCTGGGTCCGGCGAGCGGGTCACCCTGAAGCTCGTCGCACAGTTCGGGGATGCCTGCAACATCGGCGGAGACCCGGAGACGATCCGGCACAAGCTCGCCGTACTCCGGGAGCATTGCGAGGCGGCCGGCCGCAACTACGACGACATCATCAAATCGGCAGAGGTCGAAGTCCTGGTCACCGGCAAAGGCGAGGACCCCGAGCGGGTCAGGGCGAACGCCCGTGGCGACGAGTCCTTCCGCGAAGGGACGCTCGTGGCCGACGCCGACAAGATTGCGGCACACCTGGAAAGCCTGACCGAAGCCGGGATCGACTATTTCATCATCTATATCCCGGGCGTCGCCTACGACTTAGAGCCGCTACATCACTTTGAAAGTGAAGTGATTCCGCGGCTGGCAGCCGCGACCCCGGTACACTCGACCACGGGATGACGATCAGCGAACCAACCGTCTACATCGACTTCCTTTGCCCCTGGGCGTACCGCGGAGCCATGTGGCTGGCCGACGTCGAGAAGGCCGGCCGGATCCGGCCGCAGTTTCGGTTCTTCTCCCTCAGCCAGAACCACGCGGCCCACGAAGGGCACGCCCAGCCGCCGGTCTGGGAGCGCGATCCGAAGGCCAAGGGGTTACCGGCGTTTCTGGCAGCGAGCGCGGCCCGTGCCCAAGGCGAAGAAGCAGGTGGTCGGTTCCGTCTGGCGCTGCAGCGTGCCCGCCACGAGGACCACCTGCCCCTGGATGAGCACGCGACCCATCGGGTCGTGGCCGAGCGCGCCGGGCTGGATGTCGCCCGCTGGGAGATGGACCTCAAAGCCACCGATTTCGCGACGCTGGCGCAGGAGCACGCGGAGGCGGTTCGGCGCGGCGTGTTCGGTGTGCCGACGCTGGTCTGGCCCGAGGGCCGCAGCTACTACGTGAAGATCACGGACCTCATTCCGGCGGAGCGGGCGGTGGCCCTTTACGACGCCATCGAGACGGTCCACCGCTTTGGTGAAGTGATCGAAATCAAGACGCCGGAGTCGGAAGGGACCCTCGCCGCCTGAGGCCCACCCGGACCCTCCCCCTGCAAGCGGGGAGAGAAAACCCCGCTAGTCGACCTCGAACATGACGTCGTCGATATAGCAGTACATCCAGTTCTCGCCACGCTCCAGTGACTTGACGATCGGGTGGCCCGTGGCACGGTAGTGCTTGGTCGCATGCTTGTTCTTCGACGAGTCGCAACACCCGACGTGGCCGCATACCTCGCACAGCCGCAGATGGACCCAGGTGTCACCCATCTTCAGACATTCCTCGCACCCTTTGGTGTGCGGCTGCGGATTTCGGATTAGCTCGAGATGCGTACAGACCTGTGTGGTTGCCATCGTTGATTCGATTCTCCTTCCCTTGTCAGGCGATGGTTGCTAGCTCGTCGGCAGCCTCAAACTGCCGGTGATACAGTCGCGCATACAGTCCACCTTGCTGAAGCAAGTCGGCGTGGCGCCCCTGCTCGACCACTTCCCCGTGGTCGATGACCAGGATGACGTCGGCCGCCAGGATGGTCGAGAGACGGTGGGCAATGACCAGTGAGGTGCGGCCTTCGAAGAGCGGCCGCAGCGCCACCTGGATCAAGTGCTCCGATTCGGAGTCGAGGTTAGAGGTTGCCTCGTCGAGGATCAGCACACGCGGGTCCTTGAGGATGACGCGAGCGATGGCCACGCGCTGCTTCTCGCCGCCGCTCAAGCGATGCCCCCGCTCCCCGACCACCGTGTCGTAGCCCTCCGGCAGTGACGAAATGAAATCGTGGATATAGGCGGCCTTTGCGGCGGCCACCATCTCCGCCTCCGTCGCATCAGGCTTCGCGTAGAGCAGGTTGTCGCGGATCGAGGCATGGAAGAGGAACGTGTCCTGGAAGACCATGCCGACCTGGCGGCCCAGCGATTCGAGCGTCAGATCGCGAACATCGTGGCCGTCCAGCCGAACGGCGCCGAGCTGCGGATCGTAGAAGCGGGGCAACAGGTTGGTGATCGTGGTCTTGCCCGCCCCGGTTGGGCCGACCAGCGCGGCCAGCTGGCCAGGTTCGATCTTGAAGGAAACGTCTTTGAGCGCAGGGCGGTCGCCGGCGCCGTAACGGAACGTGACCTGGTCGAACTCGACCTGGCCGCGCGCCTGGTCAAGGTGGACCCCGTCAGCCTTCTGATCGATCACGACCGGAAGATCCATGTACTCGAAGATGCGTTGGAAGAGCGCGAGCGAACCCACAACATTGACCTGCAGATTCGCGAGCGAGCCCACCGGGCCATAGAGACGGCCCAGGAGGACGGTCGCAAAGGTGACCACCGTGCCGAGCGATTCCTGTCCGGTGACCACCAGGTAGCCACCGAACAGCCAGAGCACCGCGGGGCCCGCGGTGCCTAGCACGCCCATCAGCATGAAAAACCAGCGGCCGATCATCGACTGGCGAATGTTGAGCAAGCGGAGCTCGTCGTTGAGCTTGCGAAAGCGCAGGGTTTCGGCGGTTTGCCGCACGAATGCCTTGACCAATTGCATACCGGAGATCCCGAGCGTCTCTTGCATGTAGGCGGTCATCTCCGCCAGCTTCCCCTGGGTCGCCTTGCGCGCCTGGAACGTCGCCTTGCCGACCTGGCGCGTCGGCAGCAGGAAGGCCGGCAGCACGAGGAGGGCCGCGATCGTGAGCTTCCAGTCGAGCGCGAACATCAGGACCACCGTGCTGCCCAGGATGACCACGTTGTTCACGAGGCTGAAGATGGTGTCGGAGACGACGCTCTGCACCCCGTTGACGTCGTTGCTCAGCCGGGACATCACGTCGCCGGTCCGCGTGCCGGTGAAGAACGCCATCGACTGCTTCAGCACGCGGTCGAACAGCTGGTTGCGGAGGTCGAACATGATGCTCTGGCTGATCCGGTTGCTGAAGTACGACTGGAGGACGCCGATCAGTCCGCCCAGCAAGGATGACCCGACGAGGATGCCGATCAAGAGCGCGACGTAGCCAAACGCGCCGTTGCGCGCGGTCAGGTAGTTGATGAGCTCACGGGTGACGAGCGCGGGGATCAGTCCCAGCGCCGCCGCTACGCCGATGCAGGCGAGCACGACCATGGCCAGACGCCAGTACGGGATGAAGTAGCTGAAGACGCGCTTCAGCAGCGGCCACTCCAGCTTGACCCCCGGTTCCGGCTCGTGAAAGCCGCCGTGCCACCAATACATGCTGGTTAGCGTACCCAGCTCAGGCTAGGTTCGAACGAGGCCGCTTAGCTCTGACGTTCGCCGACCGTGATCGCGATGTCCTTGCGATCGCCCGCCCGGACCACCCCGAGCCGGTGCGCGGAGCCGACCTCGAGGGCGGCCAGCTTGCCAAAGAGCTCGTCCAGCTGCCGCACCGGGTCGCCGTCGATGGTCACGATCGTGTCGCCTTGCAGCAGGCCCGCCGTCTGAGCGGGGCCACCCGCCTCGACCGTGACGATCAGCAGCCCGCTCTCCTGCCCGACCTGACTGGCCAGCGCCTGGCTCAGCCGGACCGGCTGCGCCCCGAGGCCGAGATAGGCCCGGCGGATCCTGCCGTGGGTCTTCAGGCTCTCGGCGACCCGCTCGGCGGTCTCGACCGGGACCGCCCGGCTGATGCCGCGTCCAAAGTTCCAGCTGTTGATGCCGATGACGCGGCCGTCCACGTCGACGAGCGGTCCGCCCGAGAATCCTGGCAACAGCTCGGCGGTCGTCTGGATGAGGTGTTCAACCTGCCCGCCCCGCCAGCTTCGGAATGAACCTGACAGCCCGCTGACGATCCCAAACGTGACCTGCAAGTCCCCCGGCTGACCGAGCGCGATCACGAGGTGGCCGGGGCGGATGTCCGTCGACCGTCCACGTGGTGCGGGCGCGCCTTTCAGCCCCTCGGTCCTCAGCAGGGCAAGATCGGTGCCAGGATCACGACCGGCGACAGCGGCCTTCACCGCCGTCTGAGAACCGGTTACCTGGATGGCGTCCTCGTGCTCGAGAACGTGATCCGCGGTCAGCACGAGATTGTCGGCCCAGATGATGCCAGTGGCTGGTCGGCCCTGGCGGGCATCGACCCGCACGATGCTGGGACCGAGACGCCCGACGAGCTCAGCAATTTCGCGTGAAAGGTCGGAGAGGGTTGCCATGCTCACACGCTATCGCCTGGATCCGCCGGCGTCATCACCCAGACGCCCGGGAAACGAGCCGCCCATTAGGGCAGGTGTAACGCTTTGGTCTGAGCTCACGTTCTTACGGATGATTCATCTCGCCGAGTTCATTTGAAGGAGAAACGACATCATGCAATCGCTGAAGGCTACCTTCGCCACGCGTGGAATCCTGATCGTCATCGGCGCCTTGATCGCGATCGCGGCATCCGCGGTAACGGCAGTGGCCGTTCGAGCCGGCGCCGGCGGATCGACCCAGACCTCGGTTGGCGCCGGCGCCGTTGCCGGCCCGCGCGACACCATCACCGTTGTCGGTGAGGGCACCCAGAATGCGACGCCGGACAACGCCTTGATCAGCCTTGGCGTGTCAACCAGGCAGGGAACAGCGCTAGAGGCGATGAACGCTGCGAACACCGAGATGACCGCATTGCTGAAGGCCATCAAGGGTCAGGGTGTCCAGGACGTCGACATCCAGACCACCGGCATCAACGTCTATCAAGAGCAGCTGTACAACGTGATCGGCTACCGGGCGGCGAACACCGTCAACGTCAAGATCCATCACATCGCGAACGTCGGCACCATCCTTGGGGCGGCCCAGGGGGCGGTGGGCAACGACATCCAGATCAATGGCATCTCGCTCCAACTGAGCGATAACACCAGCCAGCTGAAAGGGGCGCGACAGGCGGCGATGAACGCGGCGGCGGCTCGGGCCAAGGAATGGGCGGGCCTCGCCGGGCGCCACCTCGGCAAGGTGCTGTCGGTTTCGGAAGTGATCGGCGGATCATCGTATTCGCCGTGCGGTGCGGGCGGCCAATGCGGGGGCGGTGGCGGCGGCGCACCCGTCCAGGCCGGGCAGATGAACGTCACCGTCGACGTGGCGGTCGTCTACGAGCTGACCGACTAGACGTCAGGCGATGTGTGCCCCGACTTCTTCGTGACAGTCGGGGCACTCTTCTTCCGGCCCCGCAGCATGGCCGGCGTGCTTTGACTCCATCGGATATTGCGCGGCACGCCACGCCGCCAATCCGCCGCGCAGCGCCCAGGCCTGCCGCCCGTGTTGTCGGAGGAATTGCGCCACACGGGCGCTGGTGCCCTCGTCGGGTCAAGTGCAGTAAGCGATAACCTCGCGGTCGGGCGGCACCGACTCGAAGTACTTGGCAATTTCGGCCGCCGGCCGGGCGGCCTGAAGCCCACGGATGACGGGCTCGGGTGGGATGCGAATGGCTCCGGGTATTCGATGGCTGACGGCCGGGTAGACCAACGAGCTGGTCACATCGAGCGCGACCGCATCACCGGCGTCCAGTTTCGCTTTGGCGGCACCAGGATCAATGCGCGGGGCAATCATCATCGGCGCGGTTCGGGCGGCGCCTCGGGCAGCAACCAGGGGAGCGCTTCGGCCATCGGTCGCACTAGCGTGGCGTACTGCTCGTGATTGAGCCGGTCGCGCGCCAGGATCCCGAGCGCGGCGCCCAGTAAAGCATGCTCGCCCTTGTGTCCGACGTCGCCATGCTCGGCTTTCCACGACACGAGCGAGGTCCGGCCTTCGGTCAGATCCAGGATCCGCTTTTTCGCGTCATCCCACGCCTGATCACGATTGGTCTGCTCGAGGATACGCAGTGCGGCTCGCTCGGCATCCCGGAACCGCTGCATGGCGGCCGGGTCCTCGTGCCGATCCCAGCCCCAGGCAACGCGCTCGATGCCGGCCGGCGATAGCACCCGGGCGTCATTCAGGAGCCGATCGAGCCCTTCCTCGTGGGAACCATAGCCGTAGCCTTCCGCGTCAACTGCCATCCGCTCCCGCCTAGTCTACGGCGTCAATCGGGAATCGACCTCCGGCTAGTGACAATTGCCCGGGACAGCCTGTAAAGTTAACCGCAACTAAACCAGCAATAAACGGGGGTGAGGCCAGAAGAGGGTTCGGGAGGTATCAGGTCGCTTCGTTTCGTCTGGGGCAGACGAAGGAGGGCATACGTGAGGCGCATTCCGTTGATCGTCGCGTTTCTGGCGCTGACCATGACCTGCATGACCGTGGCGGCCGACAACGAGGGGTTCAGCGTAAGGGCACGGACATTCGACCCGCACCACACGTTTCTGGTGAATGCCACCTGGCTTTCGGGGATTGGCTGCCCGACCGACGCGACGGTTGTCTTGTTCGACAGCAATCCGCCGTTCGGTCTTCTTCCGCCAAGTAAGTACACTGACCCTGCTTGCCCAACCGGTGATTCGACAGACCACAGCAACCAGGGCTTGCTGCTGGCAAAAACCGGTCCGACGCTCAACGACGCCTCGGGCACTGCCGTACTGGTCGGGGTCAAAGGTACGGTCCTAACCGAGCTCGGCTACGACCTCCGCAAGCCGGGAGCGGACTCCAGTGATCCTCGCGGCTCCCACTGCGGGGCTGGGGCAGCGCGCTTCAATATCACGCTGCAAGATGGCGAATTCTTCTTCCTTGGCTGCAGCTCACCGCCGCCAACAACGCAAAACGCCGGGAACGGGTTCATCCGGCTGCGATGGGGCGGCGCCACCGGACCGCTGCAGGCGTACCTGAATGGCAACACGCTTCAGACCATTCCTGCCATCGCTGTAAAGAGCATCTCCATCGTTTTCGATGAAGGACAGGACACTGCTCCTGACAACTTTGGACTGGCGGTGCTCGACAACATCGATGTCAACGGCACGCTGGTTGGACACGGCGTTAACGGCGGCGATAACAGCGGCGATAACTCGAAAGGCGGGCCCGACTAAAGACGCCCTGAGGTGACGCCGGTGGCAATCGTCGCCGGCGTCACACCAGGATCCAGCCCAGGCCGATGGCTCGGGCCACGGCTTCGGCGCGCGAGCGCGCGTTCAGCTTGCCCAGGACCGCGCCGGCGTGGAATTTCACGGTGTGCTCGCTGATCTGCAAGCGGCGGGCGATCTGTCGATTTGTCAGGCCGCGCGCCATCCATTGCAGCACCTCGAGTTCCCGTGGTGTGAGCGCCTCGGCCGGTGCCCGGAGCGACGGCTCGATGCGCTCCTCCTGGGGCAGCAGCGTCACCAGGTCGGCGCGCGCAATGGTCACCAACCCACGGGCCGAGGCGCGCAAGGCCGCCGCCAGGGTTTCGCCATCGACCGCGGCCGGCAGCAAGGCGGACGCGCCGAAGGTCAGCGCCTGCGAGACCGCGCCGTGGTCGCTCGCCAGCGCGACAATCGGCAAGCCCGGTTGGGCCGTGGCCAATCGGGCGATGGCATCGAGCTCTTCGGCTTCGCCTTCGCCGGCATCCAGCAGCACCGCATCAGGGAGTAGTTGCCCGGCAAGGGATGCGGCTTCGGCGACTCCGGTCGCCCCCACGATTTTCATGTCGCTCATCCCCTCGACCAGCACCGCCAGTCCGCCGCGGGCCAGCGGGTTTGCGGACACGATCAGCACCCGAAGCTCCGCCATGCTCATCGTTATACCCAAGGATCTCACGGAGCGTCGTCTGGCAACCAATCCCGAGTCAGAAATAGCCAGAAGGCCAAGCCGGCGTAGCGGCCGTAACGCTTGAAGCGGCGCTCGATGGTCCGGTCGCTCACCGGACGCTTCCGGCCGAGCAGTCGCGCATAGGTCGGGCGAGTCCACGAATCCAGGATGAGCCGGTCGTATCGCCCCAACATCAGCATGATGTGTGCCGCGGCGTACGGTCCAACACCCGGAAGCGCCAGCAGCCGGTCGGCCACCGCGCCGTCCGGCAGATCCTCCCGCGACGTACCCGCCAGCGCCTCGAGATCGACGCGACCCTTGGCCACGTCGGTCGCGAGCGACTTGAGATAGGGGCCGCGGTAGCCGGCGCCCGCAACCTTCTTATAGAACTGACTCGGCGCCGCGGCCATCGCCGCCGGCGTCGGGAAGGCGCGCCCATAAGGACTGTCCGGCGCCGCCCCCGGCGCCTTCTCCCCCAGGTGCTCGACCAGCGCGTTGACCATCCGGGTGGTTCCGCCCCAGGAGGTATTCGTGGTGCAGATCGTCTTGACGACGTCTTCGAACACGGTCGGACTGCGCACCATCCGGCCCGCGCCCGTGAGCACCCAGGCGAGATCGGGATCCTCCGCAGCGATGGCGTAGAAGGGCGTCAGATCGACGTCGAGGCTGAGGACGTAGCGAACCTGCGCCATCACGGCGGCGCCAACCCGGGGCGTCAACGGCTCACCTGCGACGGATATCAGCCCGTGACCGGGACGGGCCTGGGAAATCACAAGTGTCCGAGCGGCGGTGCCCGCCAGCGGCACCGTAATCTCGAAGGTCCACGCCTTCTGATCGAGCCGCATCGGCGGCAGCTCGGCGATCCCGTGTGAGAGGAAGACCCGCCGGAGGTCGATCACCTCGCCCGCTGAGCCTACCAGCGGGAATTCAGCAGTCCAGCCCTCAACCATCCATTGCGGCGAGAAAATCCAGGGCCGCCAGGTATCCTTCGAATCCAAGGCCCGAGATCACACCCTGGGCGGCCGCCGCCGTCACCATCCGATGGCGCTCCGGATCGCGGGCGAAGACGTTGGAGATGTGAACTTCGACAACGGGCTTGCCCGAGCCGCGCAATGCATCGGCGAGCGCAAGACTGTAGTGGGACAGCGCCCCCGGATTGATGATGATGGCGTCGCTTGCGGCGCCCTCCTTTTCGATCCAGTCGATCAGCTGGCCCTCGTGGTTCGACTGCAGGCAGGAAAGCTCGAAGTCGAGCTCGCGGGCCCGCTCGGCGAGCAGCTTCTCCAGGTCGGCGAGGGTCTGGGTGCCATAGACCTCCGGCTCGCGCCGCCCAAGGGTGCCAAGGTTCGGACCGTTCAGCACGAGGACTTTCATGCGGGTAGCACCTCCGCCAGCGATGACTCGACCACGGACGGATCGACCGACTGACCATACTCCGCCCGACCGATCTCGCGCAGGAGAACCCAGCGGAGCTTGCCGGCCCGCGACTTCTTATCGTGGCGCATCGCCTCCATCAGCTCGGCATGAGCGACGGCGGGTCGGTCGGCAAGCAGACCCGCGGCCCTGAGAAGCGAATGCTGCACCGCGACAGTCTCGGGCCCGCAGGCACCTGTGCGCAGGCTGATCCGCGCCGCCACCTCCATTCCCCAGGCGACCGCCTCTCCGTGCCGGAGCCTTCCGAATCCAGCGGCCCGTTCGAGCGCATGACCGACGGTGTGCCCGTAGTTGAGGATGGCGCGAAGACCGGTCTCCTGGGGATCCTGGGCAACGACCGCGGCCTTGATCGCAATCGCGCGAACGACGGCCTCGCGCACAGCCGGTGGCTCGCGCCGCAGCACCGCCGGCAGGTTCGCGACGAGCCAGTCGACGAATAATCGGTCGGCGATGAGGGCGGCCTTGATGACCTCGGCCAATGATGCCCGGTACTCCGCGTCGGACAGGGTGGCGAGATAGTCGAGGTCGCAGAAGATCGCCGAGGGCTGGTGAACCGACCCGACCAGATTCTTGCCGGCGGGCAGGTTGATCGCGGTCTTGCCGCCAATGCTGCTATCCACCATGGCGAGCAGGGTGGTCGGCAGCTGCAAATAACGGATCCCCCGCATCCACGTTGCGGCAGCGAACCCGGTCACATCCCCAACCGTCCCACCGCCCAGGGCGATGAGAGCACCCTGTCGATCCACGCCTGCAGCCGCCAGCGCCTCATAAATGCTCGCCAGCACGCCGAGTTCCTTGGCGGCTTCCCCCGCCGGCACCAGATGCATGTGCGCGGTGATGCCGTCTGAAGAAAGCGCCTCGACCAGCGGCCTGGCGTGCAGTTCGGCGACGTGTTCGTCAGTCACGATGAGGACGCCCCCACCCTGCCCTCCCCCGTAAACGGGGGAGGGATTTTCTGAAGGAGCATCTCCCCCAGAGGGGGAGGGATTGTGTTTCCGCAGGGCGGCCGGTACAAGGCGGCACAGACCGTGACCGACGGTCACATCGTGAGGTGAGCCTGGAATATCAATCAGGATGCGCTGCGGTCTTCCCCCTGGGAGGCGGTCGCCGACCTGCTCGGCGACGTCAACCGGGTCGATCCCATCGGTCTTGACCACCACGTCCGCTTCCAGGTAGCGGGACAATCGAGCTGGCAGCAGTGAGGCGATCACGGACGGCGCGCCCGGCTCCAGCAGCGGCCGATCACTCGATCCGTCCAGGCGGCGAGCGAGCTCACCAGGCTCGGCCAGCAGCGCCACGACCGTGTTGCCGCTGCGGATGCGGGCCCAGTTCTCGTCGCGCATAGGGGCGCCGCCGCCGACCGCGACCACCGAGCCGTCGCGCTCCAGGGCGCGCTGCAGGCAGCGCGACTCGCGCTCCCGGAATCCGGCCTCGCCTTCACTCGAAAAAATCTCCGCGACCGATCGCCCCGCTTCGGCCTCGATCACATCGTCGAGGTCGACGAACGGCCGCTCGAGTCGGTGCGCCAGATGCGGACCCACGGTTGACTTCCCGCTGCCCATGAAGCCAACGAGCACGACGTTGTTCACCGGCGCGTCTCCTGCAAGTAGCTCTCGACGTTCCGGCGCAGTTCGGTCATGGAGTCGCTGCCGAACTTTTCGAGCAGCACGCCCGCGAGGACCAGGGCAACCATCGCCTCCCCCACCACTCCGGCGGCCGGCACGACGCAGATGTCGCTGCGCTCGTAGTGGGCCCGCGCCGGTTGTTTCGTCTTGAGGTCGACGGTGGCCAGCGGCTTGAGCAGGGTCGAGATCGGCTTCATGTAGCCGTGCACGACCAGCGGCTCGCCGTTGCTGACGCCACCCGTTAGTCCGCCGGCGCGGTTGGTCTCGTGGCCCAGGCGCCCGTTGTCGTAGACGGGCACGTCATGCACCTGCGAGCCGGGCAGGCCTGCTCCCTCCACGCCATCGCCGATGGCGACGGCTTTGCAGGCCGGGATGCTGACGATCGCCTGGGCGAGCAGGCCGTCAAGCCTCGTGTCCCACTGCCGGTAGCTGCCCAGGCCGGGCGGGACGCCCTCGGCGATCACGGTAAAGACGCCGCCGAGCGTGTCGCCTCGTTCGCGCGCCGCATCGATCGCGCTCACCATCGCCTCGCCGGCAGCTCCATCGGGGGAGCGGACCGCTGAGGATTCGACCTCCTCCCACGGGATCGGCGAAGGTACGGTGGCCTCGATGGCACCAACGGAACGGGTGTAGCTGCGCACCCGCATGCCGAATTCCCGGAGCAGTAGTTTCGCCACGCCGCCCGCCGCCACCCGAGCCGCCGTCTCGCGCGCGCTGGCCCGTTCCAGGACATCGCGCGCGTCGTTCGCCCCGTACTTGAGCATGCCGGCCAGGTCGGCATGGCCCGGCCGCACACGCGTGATCGGCTTGCGCTTGACCTCCGCGGCATCGACGGCCATGACCTGGCGCCAGTTCTCCCAGTCTCGGTTCGCGATCTCGAGCGTGATCGGCGAGCCGAGCGTCAAACCGCCGCGCACGCCCGCGACGATGTGGGCCTCGTCGTGCTCGATCAACTGGCGCCCGCCGCGGCCGTGACCACCCTGTCTGCGCGTCAGGTCGCGGGCCAGGTCTTCCTCACGCACGGTCAATCCCGCGGGCACGCCGTCGAGGATGACGGTCAGCCGCTCGCCATGCGATTCGCCGGCGGTGAGCAAGCGGAGGGTCATGCCGGTACCGATGCGCGATCGAGCGCGGCCCGCATCACGTCAAGGGGCGCCTTTCTGCCGGTCCAGATCTCGAACGACGCCGCACCCTGGTGCAAGAGCATGGCCCGACCCTCAGCCGACCGGCCGCTGCGCAGGTCGAAGAGGACCTGGTCCGTTCGCAGCCAGGACGCCGGTGGAAGGTCGGCGGGCGTCGCATTCACGACCAGCTGCGCCTTCGCAACCGCCTCCTGCAGGTAGTCCATCTCAACCGGGCCGCCACGGACGATCGCGAGGTCGTGGCACAAGCGTCGTGCCCGCTCGATGTCGCGCGCGACCACCCAGACTTCGGCAGCCGGCTGCAGTGCAGCGGCAACGGCTCGCGCGGCGCCGCCCGCGCCGATGATCACGATGTGAGAAAAGCCCCCACCCTGCCCTCCCCCGCGAGCGGGGGCGGGAAATTGTTCATCGAGGGCGCGCTGGAATCCCTCGACATCGGTGTTCCAGCCCTTGAGCGTCGCGCCCTGCCGGCTGATGGTGTTCACCGCGCCGATGCGAGCGGCCTGCGCGTCCAGGTCATCGAGGTAGGGGATGACCGATTCCTTGTGTGGGATGGTGACGTTGGCGCCGATGATGCGCTCGTCTCCGCGCAGCTCGGCCATCGCGCCGGCCAGTCCAGCCCGGTTCACCTCACGAAGCAGGTAGCGGCAATCGATGCGCAGCGCCTCGAAGGCCGCGTTTTGCATGTCGGGCGAGAGGCTGCGGGAGACCGGATCACCCAGCAGGAGCACGCTGGCATCACGATTCATGGGTCAGGTCCTGCAGTTGCGCGAAGAAGTTGGGATATGAGACGGCGACGCAGTCGGCGCCCTCGATCGTGGTCGGACCGGATGCGACGAGTCCCGCGACCGCCAGCGCCATCGCGACGCGGTGGTCCCCCTGCGAATCGACGGTCGCGCCATGCAAGGTGGCCGGTCCCTGGATACTGACGCCGTCGGGCCGCTCTTCGACGATCGCGCCCATTCGGCGAAGGCCTTCGGCCATGGTGGCAAGCCGGTCGCTCTCCTTGACGCGGAGCTCTCCGGCGCCACTGATGGTGGTAACGCCCTCAGCCTGCGTCGCCAGTACGAGCAGGATCGGGATCTCGTCGATGGCGTCAGCCACCTCGGCAGCGCCGAGGACGATAGCCCGCAGGCGTTGGCCGGTCACGGTCACCATGCCGCGGGGCTCGATGGCGTCGGAAGATGCCTCGACCTTGATGCCGGCACCCATCGACCGCAGCAGCTCGAGAAACGCGGTCCGCGTTGGGTTGAGGCCGACATCGCCGATGATCACCGACCAGCCAGGCCGCGACGCCGCCGCCGTCATCCAGAACGCGGCCGAGGAAAAGTCGCCAGGCACGGCCAGCTCGATCGGCCGTAACGGCTGATGCGACGGCCGGATCACAACGCCGTCCGCCGTCGCGTTGACATCCGTTCCCATCGCTCGCAACAACCGTTCCGTGTGGTCTCGCGTGGGCGTGGGCTCGACAACGGTCGTCGGACCGCTGGCGGAAAGTCCAGCCAACAGCAGCGCGCTCTTCACCTGGGCGCTCGGGATGGGCACCGCGTAGCGCCGGCCCTGGAGCGATGTTCCCCGCACAGCGATCGGGGCTCGATCCTCTGGCGATTCAATCCTCGCCCCCATACGCCTCAGCGGCTCGATCACCCGATCCATCGGGCGGCGCCGCAGCGAGGCGTCGCCGTCGAGGGTCGCCGCAATCGAGCTGCCGGCGAGGATGCCGAGCAGGAGTCGCATCGTGGTGCCGGAGTTGGCACAGTCGAGGTTGCCATGCGGCGTCGCGAACGAGCCCAGGCCCGCCCCACGGATCCGTGCCGTTCGGCCACTGCGCTGGAGGTCGGCACCGAGGGCGCGGAGACAGGCCACCGTCGCCAGGACATCCTCACCCTCGGGAAGACCGTGCACCCAGCTTTCGCCCTGTGCCAGGGCGGCGAGCATCAGCACACGGTGGGCAATCGACTTATCGCCGGGGACGGAGAGTTCGCCGGCAACCCGCATCGCCGGTGAGACGGTGCGGGCGGACTGCACCTCAGCGAGCGGCATGCACGCCCTCGCCAAACAGCTCCTTCACCCTGTTTCCGCTGGCGATTCGCTGGCGATAGCGGTGCAGGACCGCATCGAAGCGATCGATTGCGTCCACTAGCGCGTCGCGATTCTCCCGCGCGATCGCCTCGTACATCGCGGGGTCGCCGCCGGCCAGGCGTACCATGCCGCGATACCCTGGCCCTCCGAGCGTCGAATCGGCGTTCCTCTGCACCGTTTCGGCAAAGGCCGAGCTGATCGCGAAGGCCAGGTGGCTGAGCAGCGCCATCTGCTGGTCGTGGGCGTCGGCGCGCATGAAGCTCGGCCTGGCGCCAATTGCGCGTACCATCTCGAACCATGTGTCGAACGGCCGGACGTCCTGGCCCTGGGTTGGGGTGAAGATCCAGGGCTCCTGATCGAAGATGGCGGCATCGCTCTCGTCCAGCCCGCCATGCGCCTTGCCGGCCACCGGGTGGCCGCCGAGAAAACGCGAGGGATTCGACAAACGCTTCGCCCACCCAACGACGGGCCGCTTGACGCTGGCCACATCCGTGATGAGGGTTCCGGCCGGGACGATGAGTGCGAGGCGTTCAATCACACCGGCGATCTGGTCGATCGGCGTCGCGATCACCACGATGTCGCAGTCCGAAACATCGCTCAAATCCGTCGATGCCCGGTTGGCAGCCCCGCGTTGCACCGCGGCGGCCGCACTTTCCGCGCGCCGTGCCACGCCCGTGACGTCCATCGAGTGGCGCAGGCGGCGGAGGGCCAGGCCGAGTGAGCCACCAATGAGTCCGAGTCCGACGATGCCGACCCGCATCAGGCCACTCCGACGGTCCGGCTGAGCGCAGCGGCCACCGCATCGACCTGTTGGACCAGATGGGCGAACGCCTGCGGGGTCAAGGATTGGGCACCGTCGGAGAGCGCGACCTCCGGCTGGGCGTGCACTTCGACGATCAGGCCATCCGCGCCCGCCGCGATCCCAGCCAGGGCCATCGGGGTGACCAGGGAGCGCCGGCCCGTGCCGTGGCTCGGGTCGACGATCACCGGAAGGTGGCTCAGTTCCTTGACCAGCGGCACGGCGTTGAGGTCCAGCGTATTTCGCGTGTAGGTCTCGAAGGTGCGAATGCCACGTTCGCAGAGGATCACCTCGTAGTTGCCCTGGCTGAGGATGTACTCGGCCGAGAGCAGCCACTCCTCGATCGTCGCCGACATGCCTCGCTTCAGCAGGACCGGCTTGCGCAAACGACCGACTTCGGATAGCAGGGGGAAGTTCTGCATGTTGCGCGCGCCGATTTGCAGCACGTCGACGATGTCGGCCAGCGTCCCGATATCCGCCGCCTCCAGGACCTCGCACACCAGCGGCAGGCCGGTTTCACGTTTTGCCTCGCGCAGGATCTTGATCCCGTCGCCGCGGAGCCCCTGGAAGCTGTAGGGCGAGGTGCGGGGCTTGAAGACGCCGCCACGTAGCGCATGCGCCCCTGCCGCCCGTACTTTGCGGCAAGTCTCCAGGTACATCTCCTCGCCGTCAACCGAGCACGGCCCGGCCACGATCCAGGGGCGGTCGCCACCGACTTCATGAGTACCGACCGTGATGCGGGTATCGCGCGATCGGAACTCGCGGTTCGACAATTTGAATGGCTTCGTGATGGGTACCACCTCAGCTACCCCGGGGGCCTCGATGAAGAGATCCCGCAAGGCGAATGGATTCGTGCCGATGACGCCGATGACGGTTCGCTCCTCACCGTCGCTTAGGTGGGTCCGGCAACCGTGCGCCTCCACCTGCGAGACGACGGCCGCCACCTGCGCCGGGGTCGCGTCGTGCCGCATCACGATGATCATGCTGTCACCCTCAACTTCTCCGCGCCGCGCAGGTAGACGAAGCGCATCGCCGATGACGGCCGGTCGGTGTTGACGAGGAGCAGCACGCGGATGCAGCGTGGGAGGCTCCGCGGGTTCGAGGCGGGCACGGCCATTTCGTGGCCACAGAGCAAGGGCACGTCTCCCCAACCGAAGCGCCGGGCGGCGGCCGCGGGAAACTCGGCCGTCAAGTCGGGCGTCGTGGTGAACCAGACGGCGGCGATGTCGCCCGCACTGAGCGCGTTCTCACGGGCGAGCTGCGCCAGCAGCTCCGTCGTGGCGTCGACTATCGCGGTCTCGCTGTCTTCTTGCGTGGTCGTCGCGCCGCGAATCCCTCGAACCGCCATCCTTGTTTGCCTCCTGGGCGCGCCAAGTTAGTTGTTTGTGTGAGGAGGAGGCCGGTGAACGGGGGCGGCGGGAGGGGCGGCGCTAGCCCATCCCGAGCCGGTCCCGTGCCGGCCCGAGGTAGGCGTAAAAGTAGAAGCCCGCGAACTGAACCCGCCCTGACATGTGCGGCACATCGTACAAGATGTTTTGTCGCCGCGCAAGGGCCGATCGTAACCTCCCTCGGTATCCTTCAACGGCGCAACACTTCCGGCCGAGGAGGCATCCATGAGGACGATTCGAATTCAAATGGGCATCATTCCGGCGGTCGCCGTCCTCTGGCTGGCCGCCTGTGGCAGCACGGCACCCAGCAGTAACGGCCCATCGCCAAGCGGCGCGGCCCTGATCCACACCGCCTCGATCAAAGTGGGCGACAAGACGCAAACGGTGCTGAAAAATGCCAAAGGGCTGACGCTGTACTACTTCACGGCCGACACGGCGACCAAGGTCGCCTGCACCGCCGGATGCGTATCCAATTGGCCACCGCTCCTCGCCACCTCAGGCACACCCACCAGCAACCCGGCACTTCCCGGAGAGCTGACGGTCCTCAGCGGGGCCAATGGCAACCAGGTTCTCTATAACGGGCACCCGCTGTATACCTACATAAAGGATGGAGACGTGGCCGATGTCTACGGGCAGGGAATCGGCGGAAAGTGGTTCGCGGCGACCTCCGACCTGGCTTCCGCGACCGCTACGCCGGCGCCGCCGGTGGGTTACTAGCGCGAGGCCGGGATGGGCGCCGCCGGCTGCGGAGCCAGCTCCGGGAGCATTTGCAACGGGTCGACGGGGCTGTTGTCGATTCGAACCTCGAAGTGGGTGTGCGGCCCGGTCGAGTTGCCGGTAGAGCCCACCAGGCCCACCAGCTGGCCGCGGCGGACGATGTCACCTTCCTTGACCCCGATCGTCAGCAAATGACCGTAGAGCGTTTTCAAGCCGGCATCGTGCTGGATGATGACGTAGTTCCCGTATCCGACGAGGGTTCCGTTGCTGTCGGCCATGGGTCGGGCGAGCATGACGACGCCATCCGCCGCCGCGAACACCGGGGTTCCCAGCGGCACTGCTAGATCGATCCCCGTATGAAAGTGGGGGAATCCGGCGTAGGACGCCTCGAACACATAGGGCGTCGGGCCAAAGCCCTGGGTGATGGTCGCGTGCGGGATCGGCCAGAGCAGGCGCCCGGTCGAGGCCAGCACCGGGTCTTCCGCGATCAGCTGGGCCGCCTGCTGGAAGTCCTGCTGGGCGAAGACAGCCTGCTCGATCTGGCCGAGCACACTGTCGGTCTTCATCTTGACGAGCTTTGCCCGCCGCACCGCCATCTCCGGCGAGTCGGTCTGCATGGCGTCGAGCGCGACCAGCGCCTCATCGATCGTCCCCTGCAGTTGCGTCTGGAGCGACTGCTCGCTGGCGATCTCCTGGGCAAGGGTGGTACGGACGATCACCAGCCGGGACAGGGTGTCCTGCTTGGCGTGCCGGCTGCGCTCCAGCGTCGCCTGGGCGTGGGCCAGGGCGACGTCGTCGGCCTGTACCGCCCGGATCAGGCTTCGCTCACCATCCAGCACGACGTCGCTGTAGCCGAGAGTCTCCAGTAAGCCGCCGAAGCCGCCCGAGCGGATGAGGCTGGCAAAGAAGTTGTCCTGGTGTTTGTAGAGGCGCCGAATAACGGTGGCGAGCTGCGCGCGATCCGCCTGGAGGCGGGTGCTGACCTGCTCGTGCAGCGCGCTGACCGCCGTGATTCGGCTATCGAGCGAGGCCACCTGCTTCTCGGCGTCGAGGATCTGCTGGCCGAGCGCGATCAGGCTCAACTCCGACTGGTTCAGGGACTTCTCCAGCATCAGGGCATGGGCCTCGGACGCCGTGAGATCGGCGATCAACTGGCCCTGGGGCTGCCGGTTTAGAAGGCCGGGGTTGGCCGGCGACGGGCTGGGCGCCGGTGACGGCATGGGTCCCTGATGGCTGACCCCGGCAACGGGTGACGCCGTCTGGCTCGGGCTGGGCGAGGGTGAGGGTGACGCCCCCGGCGTGTCGGCGAGGACCGCCGCCGGTGCCACCAACAAGCCGAGCAGCCCAACCAGACTGAGCAGGAGGACGGCCACTCTGCGCCCACGCGTCGGTCCGTCGACCACCGAGCGTCGAGAGTTCACAGTCCTACCGAAGTCTTTACAACTGTTAAGGCGCGGGTTTGTGCTGTCTGCCCGATCGAACCCCAAACGGTGCCTCCGTGGGCCCCTTCCTGCCCATTTCGTATTCGAACCCGGCCGGTGCGCCTCCTGAGCGCCAAGGGTTACTTTGACCCATTTTCACATTTTTGTCACCACTTCCCTGCCTCCACCTTTCCTGGGAGCCCACCCGAACACTTGCGCCGGCCTAACCTGTGCTACCATCCTGAAAAACCAACTCGGGCTATCACGGGGGAAGTGATCTGGCACAGAGCCGGTTTTTAACGCACACGCTTGTTTTGTTAGCGGCGGCCGTGATCCCGGTACTAACAGCCTTCGACCGACTCCACACTGACACCGCCTACGGCGCAAATCCCACCCCTTCGGCTTCACTGCGGACCACGCACGTCGACGACGTGGTCTTGGCTCAGGGTGGGTTCATCATGAAGATGAGCGCCTCCAGTGTGGACACGCCGGTTCGGCGCGACGTCGCCTACTACACCATCAAGCAGGGTGACACCGTCCAGAGCGTCGCGGGCCGCTACGGACTGACGCTGGACACCCTGCGCTGGGCTAACAACATCACCGACGTGACCGCGGTCGTTCAGGGCGAGCGCCTCGTGGTGCCGCCCGTCAACGGGATCCTGGTCAAGGTCCAGGCGAACACCCAGCTGAGCGGCCTGGCCATCCAGTACCACGTCAAGGTCCAGGACATCATCGATTTCAACCTGATCCGGGATCCGGATCACCTGAAGGCAGGCACCATGCTGATGTTGCCCGACGGCGTTGGACCGTCGCTGGCCGATCCGGGGATCGGCAAGAAGACGGTGCGCTCGGTGACCTGGAACCGCTTCGGCCCGCAGGTGACGAACTACACCGTCACCTACAGCACCGCCCCGACCTACGGATCCGGAGGCAAGTTTCCCTACGGCTATTGCACCTGGTGGGTCGCGCACAAGCGTTATGTGCCGTGGTCCGGCAACGCCTGGCAGTGGTGGTACAACGCGCAGCAGTTCGGCTTCGCCGAGGGCCAGGTCCCGATGGTGGGCGCCATCATGGTGCAGGGCATCAGTTGGTCCTCGCCGGTCGGACACGTGGCGTACGTCGAGTCCGTGAACGCGGACGGGTCCTTCACCGTATCCGAGATGAACTACGGCGGATGGGGCCGGCTCGACTACCGGACGATCAAGTCCACCGCCGGGCTCGATCTGCTGGGCTTCATCTACTAGCTAGGGCCCCCGCTAGCAATGACCGCGCCGGAAGAATTCCTTGACAAAACACGCGACCAGGGGCTGAAAGAACTCGAAGACTTTCTCAAGATTCCCAGCATCTCGAGTCAACCGGAGCGCGCCGCCGACGTTCGTCGCGCCGCCGGCCACCTGACCGAACAGTATCAGCGAATCGGACTCGGAAACGCCGAGGTCATCGAGACGGCCGGACACCCAGTTGTCTACGCCGACTGGCTGAACGCGCCGGGTAAGCCGACTGTACTCCTCTACGGTCACTACGACGTCCAGCCGGTCGATCCCCTCGAGCTGTGGAAATCGCCCCCGTTCGAGCCGCATCGACAAGATGGGCTGCTCTTTGGCCGCGGCTCCTCCGATGACAAGGGACAGATCGCCCTGCACTGGCAGGCGATCCACGCCTGGCTACGGACGACCGGCGAGCTACCCCTCAATCTGAAAGTGATCGCCGAAGGCGAAGAGGAAATCGGCAGCCCACACTTCGAGGAGTTCGTGCAGGCCAACCGGGACCGGCTCAAGGCCGACTACTGCGTCATCAGCGACACGGCAATGGTGGCGAAGGGGTTCCCCGCGATCACCTACGCGCTGCGCGGCCTGATTTACTTCGAGCTCCGGGTCGAGGCCGCCAACACTGATTTGCATTCCGGCAACCTCGGCGGCATTGCGCCCAATCCGGCTCAGGCCCTGGCCGAGATCCTCGTCCGGCTCAAGGATGCGGCCGGCCACATCCTGGTGCCCGGGTTCTACGACGGCGTCCGGCCTCTGAGCGACGACGAGCGCCGTCAGTTCGCGCGTGTGCCCTTTGACGAGGCCGCGATCATGCAGACCTATGGCCTTCGAGCGCTGCACGGCGAGGCGGGCTTCACCCCGACCGAGCGCAACTGGGCGCGGCCAACACTCGACGTCAACGGGATCTGGGGCGGCTATCAGGGCCCCGGCGCGAAGACGATCATTCCCGCCTGGGCCGCCGCCAAGTTCAGTTGCCGCCTCGTCCCCGACCAGGATCCAAAGGCGATCAGCGCAGCGCTACGCGGCTATATCGAGGAGGTTAGTCCAAGGACCGTTCGGGTCAGCCTTACCGAACTGAGCGGTCACGGCGATCCCTGGATCACGCCCGTCGACCATCCCCTGATCGCAGCGGCGCAAGCGGCCCTGCGTCGGGTCTACGGTCAGGATCCTGCGTTGATCCGCGCCGGTGGGTCGATCGGCGCGGTCGACATCATGGGGCGGCTGCTCGAGGCGCCCTGCCTGCTGGTCGGCTTCGTCCTACCGGATTGTTTTGCGCACGCGCCCAACGAGCGCCTCGATCTGGACAGCTTCTACCTGGGTCGAAAGGCCGCGCTGCATCTCTGGGAGGAGATCGCCGCCATCGGCGCGCCCTGATCAGTCGCCGTTTTTGTCACCGTTTTGCGAACCGTTGTGTGTCAGTCCCGCCCGCAGCTTGACGAAGTTGGCCCGCAGTTCGGCTTGCCGAGATGCGGACGCCGCGCGCTTCAGCCGCTCGGAGCGGCGGATTCCAAAGACGGCCTCCCAGCCCACCTGGAGAAGGGCCCCCGCATACTCGTCGATGGGAACGTGCTCAGCCTGCGCAGCAGCCTCGATGTAATCCTCAAGTACCGGGTCGACGCTGGCAATGAGCTTGCCCACTGAGGGCCCCCTGGGTGACCGCCTTGCTCCCTCAGCCCACGATAACGCGAAAAGCCGTCGTGCGCCATACCACATTCCGCCTAGGTATGGCGATGTGACTGGTAGTGCGGCTTCAGCGTCTCCTGGTAGTCGATCAGCCCGAAGTTAAAGGCATGGTTCGGTTCGAACAGCATGGCCTGACGCGGCCAGAATTCCGATAGCGCCGCCTGCTCTCGATCGAGCATTTCGAAACGATGGAACAGTTCAGCGCGCGCGAGGCTTCGGATGTCCTCCAACCAGGCATGGTCGTTGGAGCTGAGTTGAGCGTCATCGAGCTCAGCCAGCGCGGTCTCCAGCGTCATCGCGGACCGACCGCGCAACACCGCTTGTTTCATCCTGAGCTGTGCGCTAGGCAAGCGGGCGGAGAGCGATGGGAGGAGCGAGTCGAGATGGGCCAGCACCGGGGCCCAGTTTCCGGTCTTAGTCGCATCGAGATCCAGCCCAAGACGCTCGACGTCCGCGTCGCTGAGCTCTGCTCCCGCCCGGACGAGCTCGTACCGCGCCTGGTCGAGCTTGCCGGCTAGCCGCGCGAAGGTGGCGCGGTAGCCGAACGACTCGTCAAACATGGGTAGCCCCCGCATGTAGAGGAACATGTCATCCGCGATCTTCAGCTCGTAGTAGTGGTCGAAGATTGGCTGGATGACCCGCTGGCCGAGTTCGAACCGGTCCCATAAGTAGTAGTAGCGCGCCATCGCCAACACCGTGGGGCTCCCAACCTGCTCCAGACGGACATGCCGAAAGCAGGCGGCCATCTCGTCGATGCGCCCCTGCGCCTCGTATTCCTGGCCCAGCCCGTAGTTCAGCCAGCCTGAAGTCGGAAAATGTCCGACGCCTTCCTCGAAGATCTCCCGCGCCCTGGCGCGATGATTCGTGTGGAACTCGACGATGCCGCGTGCCCGAAACCACATCTCCTGTTCGCCGTTCATCAGGCGCCCGCGGTCCATGCGGTCGAGAACGACGCCAAGCTCGCTCCACTGGCCCTTGGGGCCGTACTCGTCTATCAGCCGCTCGATAGGGCCGGGGGAGATAGGCCTAGTCGGCGACGAAGCGGTAGCCGATCCCGGGGACGGAGTGGATGTAGTGCGGTTTCTCGGAGTCGCGCTCGATCTTCTTGCGCAACCGGTAGACGTGGGCGTCAACGGTGCGCGTCTCGATCTCGACCTCGTAGCCCCACACCTTGCGGAGCAGCTCGCCGCGGCTCACCACCTGCCCGGCCTGCGAGGCCAGTAGCGACAGCAGGTTGAACTCCGTGAGCGTCAGGGCGACTTCCTTGCCCTCGCGCCACACCTGGCGGCTGTTCATGTCGATGATGAGGCCTGGGAACTCGAAGCGCGTCTTGGGCTGTGCCTGCGAGACCGCCTGCTCGCTCCGACGCAGGTGCGCGCCCACCCGGGCTAAGAGTTCCCGTACCTCAAACGGCTTGGTCAGGTAGTCGTCGGCCCCCACCTCGAGCCCAACGACGACGTCGATCGTGTCATTCTTCGCGGTCAGCATGATGACCGGGACCTGGGTGCCGTCGGCCCGTAGCTGGCGGCAGACATCCATCCCGGACACCCCCGGGAGGTTCAGGTCGAGGATGACGAGGTCGGGCTCGGATTTCTCGATCATCTCCATGCCCTTCTCGCCGGTATCGGCTTCGATCAGGTTGAGGTTTTGACCCAGCATTGCCATTCGGACGACCTCCCGGGTCGGGGCATCATCCTCGATCATCA
>DASZJR010000104.1:0-4538 GCA_035947855.1 Candidatus Dormiibacterota bacterium | reverse complement strand
GTCGACGCGCTGACGGTCACCGGCGGCGTCGTCGACGGCGTGCGTGGGGAGATCCTCGAGCCGAGCGCGGTGAACCGAGGGCGACCCAGCTCGCGTGTCTCCGTGGGGGAATTCGAGCTCCGCGCGCACGCGGTGATCGTGACCTCCGGTGGGCTCGGCGGGAATCACGACCTGGTCCGAACGAACTGGCCGGCCCGACTTGGCGAACCCCCGCGCCAGATGCTCAGTGGCGTCCCGGCCCACGTCGACGGCCGCCTGCTCGCCATCACGGAAACAGCCGGCGGGACCGTGATCAACCGCGATCGCATGTGGCACTACGTGGAGGGGATCCAGAATTGGAACCCGATCTGGCCTGACCACGGCATCCGAATCCTGCCGGGACCTTCATCGATGTGGTTCGACGCCACTGGGAATCGCTTGCCCGCGCCCCTCTTCCCGGGGTTCGACACGCTCGGCACGCTCGAACACTTGAGGAAGACCGGCTTCGACTACTCGTGGTTCGTGCTGACGCAGGGAATCATCAAGCGCGAGTTCGCGCTGTCCGGGTCGGAACAGAATCCCGACCTGACCAACAAGGACATCGGCCTGCTTTTGCGGCGGGTGATCTCCAAGTCTGGCCCGGCGCCGGTCGAAGCCTTCAAGCAACGCGGCGCCGACTTCGTGGTCGCCACCAACGTCGGCGACCTGGTGCGCGGGATGAACGCCCTGTCGGACGAACCGCGCCTGGATCCCGGCAGGGTAGAGCGCGAGATCGCGGCCCGCGACCGGGAGATCCCCAACGGAATGACCCAGGACGCGCAGATCCTCGCGATTCGCGCCGCCCGACGCTACCTCGGTGACCGGCTGATTCGCGTCGCCACGCCGCATCGGCTCCTGGATCCTGCGGCCGGTCCGCTGATTGCGGTCCGCCTGCGGATCCTGACGCGCAAAACCCTGGGCGGCCTTCAGACCGATCTGTCCGGGCGCGTCCTGCGATCCGACGGAACGCCCCTGCCCGGCCTCTATGCGGCGGGCGAGATCGCCGGCTTCGGGGGTGGCGGCATGCACGGATACCGGTCGCTGGAGGGCACCTTCCTGGGCGGCTGCCTGTTCTCCGGGCGCACCGCCGGCCGCGCCGTCGCAGCTGCGCTGAGCTAGTAGATCCGGCTTGCCTAGAGAACCAGCGCCATCGGGCTCTGCAGCAGGCGCTTGACTTCTTGCAGAAATTGCGCCGCAGTCACCCCATAGAAGACCCGATGATCGACGGAGAGCGTGACGCGCAACCGCTTGCCCGGCACGACCTGGCCGTCCTTGACGACGGCCTTGTCCTCGATCGCGCCCACCGCGAGGATGCCCGAATCAGGCGGGTTGATGATGGCGGTGAACTGGTCGACGTCGTACATCCCGAGGTTCGAGATGCTGAAGGTGTTGCCGATGTAGTCCTGCGCCGACCCTTTGTTGCTGCGGGCGCGCTCGATCAGTTGCTTGGACTCCCTGGCGATGTCTTTGAGTGACTTCTGGTCGGCGTTTCGAAGCACCGGCACGATCAGGCGATCGGGAAGACCCACTGCGATCCCGATGTTGATGTCGCGCTTGCGCTCGATCCGACCGTCGGCCCATGAGGCGTTGACCTCTGGGAACTTCGTCAGTGCCAGCGCCACCGCCTTGACCACCAGGTCGTTGACGCTGATGGCCTCGGACTTGTCGACCGCCTCGTTGAACATCTGGCGAAGCCGGACCGCGTCGTCCATCGCGATCTCCGACGTCACGTAGAAATGGGGCGCGGAGAACGCGCTCTGAGCGAGACGCGTCGCCACTGTGCTCTGCAGCTTGGAGAGCTCGATGACCTCGACTTCGCCGGTGGGACGCGCCGTCGCCTGCCGGTCTATCTCCCTCCCCCGCTCGCTGGGGAGGGTCGGGGTGGGGGTGGCCGGGCGTTGCGCCGCGGCCTCGACATCTTCTTTTTGGATCCGCCCACCCGGGCCGGACCCCTGCACACGGCGCAGGTCGACGCCGAGTTCTTCGGCGAGGCGCCGGGCGACGGGGGAGATGCGCTGCCGCTCGCCATTCTCCTGCTCGACCGGCCGGCGAATGACGTTGAGCGCGGCCTGCGCGGCCGCGCCGACCTCCGTTCGGTCGTCCGGTCCGCCGTGCGGGTACTGTTCTCCGCCGGCATCGGCCGCCGTCTGGGCGGTGGCGGTCACCGCTTTCTCGGCCTGCGCGACGTGCGCCTCAGCCCGTGTCGCCTGTGGTTGTGGAGCCCCGGCCGAGACCTGCCTCGCGCCTTGCGTCGGCTCGGCGGCCTCGGCCTGGCCCTGCGGGGCGGGCGCCGTCGCCGCCGGTGCCGCGCTGCCGTCGCCGATCTCGGCAATCACCGCGCCGATCGGTGCGCTTTCGCCTTCCGGGACGAGGATCTTGCTCAACTTGCCGGTGGCGTAGGCCTCGACCTCGATGTTTGCCTTGTCGCTTTCGATCTCGACCAGTGGCTCGCCTTTTTGGACCTGATCGCCCTCTTTCTTCAGCCAGCGCAGGATCTTGCCGGTCTCCATCGAGTCCGACAGCCGCGGCATCTGAACGTTCGCCATCAGTTCTTTCCGAGCAGCGCCCTGGCCGTCACGATTACGTCGGCTTTGCCGGGGAAGGCGATCTTCTCGAGTCGCTTGTTGTACGGCGCCGGCACCTCGGCGGCCCCGATCCGCGCGACCGGCGCGTCCAGGTAATCGAACGCTTCCTCGTAGACGCGTGAGGCGATCTCCGAGCCGACGCCGTACGAGCGCCAGCCCTCTTCAACGGTGATCAGCCGGCTGGTCTTCTTGACCGACGCGATCACGGGCGCCATGTCGAGTGGTCGCAGCGCCCGCATGTCGACGATCTCGGCGCTGATGCCCTCTTTTTCGAGTTCGGCGGCGGCGTCCATGGCGACGATCAGCATGCGCGAGTGGGCGCAGATCGTGATGTGCTCGCCCGACCGCTTGACTTCGTTCTTGTCCAGCGGCACCAGGTGCTCGCCGTCGGGGACCTCGCCCTTGACGGCATAGGTGCCCTCGTTCTCGATGAACATCACCGGGTTGTCGTCGCGGATCGCGGACTTGAGCATGCCCTTCGCATCCGCCGGCGTGCCGGGTGCCACGACCTTGAGGCCGGGCACGTGCGCGAACCAGTTCTCGTGGCTATGGGAGTGTTGTGCCCCGAGCTGGTGGCCGCCGCCACCAGGGGTGCGGATCACCAACGGGACCTTCGTCCCGCCGCCGAACATATAGCGGATGTGCGCCGCCGCGTTGACCACCTGGTCCATGGCGACCATGATGAAATTGACCGTCATCATCTCGGCGACCGGTCGAAGTCCCGACATGGCCGCCCCGATGGCGGTGCCGATGATGATCTCCTCGGCGATCGGAGTGTCGAGCACGCGCTTCTCGCCGAATTCCTTCATCAAGCCGCGCGTGACCTTGAATGATCCGTCGTAGAGGCCGATGTCCTCGCCTAGGAGGAACACCGACGCATCGCGCTTCATCTCCTCGCGGAGCGCCTGGTTGAGGGCATCACGCATGGCAAGGACGGCCATCAGCTCGCCACCTCGTCGGCGTAGACGTCGCGATAAAGGTCTTTCGGGTCCGGGTCCGGACTCTCGTCCGCGAACTTCACCGCTTCCTCGACCTGGGCGGTGACCTCCTCATCGATCCGCTGGATCTCGTCGTCGGTGAGCATCTTCTGCTTCTTCATGTGCTCGGCGAGGCTGAGGATCGCGTCGCGGGTCTGCCACTCCTTGATCTCGTCCTTACCGCGGTAGGTGTCCGGGTCCGACATCGAGTGGCCGCGGTAGCGATAGGTGACGCACTCGAGCAGACTGGGCTCGTGCTGCTCGCGCGCCTGGGCGACCAACTGGTCGGTGATGCGCCGTACGGCCAGCACGTCCATGCCGTCGACGCGTTCGCCGGTCATGTCGTAGGCGCAGGCCTTCTTCCAGATCTCGGTGACGGCGGACGCGCGGCTGACGGAGGTGCCCATCCCATAGAGGTTGTTGACGCAAACGAACACGATCGGCAGATGCCACAGCTTGGCGACGTTGAGCGACTCGTGGAAGGCGCCGATGTTGGTCGCGCCGTCCCCGAAGATGCTCATCACGACCTCGTCCTTCTCCTCGTAGTTGATGGCGTAGGCGCTGCCGCAGGCGATCGGGAGCGCCTGGCCGACGATGGCATAGCCACCGTAAAAGCGATGGGCCTGGCTGAAGAGGTGCATCGACCCGCCCCGGCCGTGCGAGGTACCGGTCTCTTTTCCGAAGAGCTCGGCCATCACCGCCGTTGGGTCGATCCCCTTGGCGATGGCATGCCCATGCTCGCGATAGGTGCTATAGACGTAGTCCTCGGGCCGCAGGGCTGAGATCGTGCCGACGATGGTCGCCTCCTCGCCGATATTGAGGTGGCAGAAGCCGCCGATCTTGGCCGCCTGGTACATCTCGGCGGTCTTCTCCTCGAAGCGCCGGATCAACAGCATCTCACGGTAGAGCTTGAGCAGGGTGTCCTTGTCGGAGAGCACGGTTTTCGCCCGGCCTTCCG
>DASZJR010000103.1:0-3508 GCA_035947855.1 Candidatus Dormiibacterota bacterium | reverse complement strand
CAGCGGGTGCGCTTCCGCGATGACGCAATGCAGATGATTCCGCTGACCCTGGTCGCGTCCGGCGGGAAGGTCGCGGCGAAGGCAGGGGTCTGAGATGGCCCGGATCACGGTCAACGAACCAGTGGCGGCGACGACAACGGTCGTTCGGCGGCGCGGGCCGGTCCTCTGGCGGTTCGTCCCGCTCGCTTTTTACCTGCTGGCCTTCACCCTCGTGCGCGGCGACCTGGCTCGGGGCAACGTCGCCGATCTGTCGCTGCACCTGTATTTCGCCGCGATGGGCCTCTACGTCGGCGGCATGTTCTTCTATTTCGCCTTCTTTGCCTACCGCAGCGAGGCGCTACGCTGGGTCGGGATCGCGCTGGTCGGCCCGGGCGCGGTGCTTCACCTTGGGGCGATCGTCACGCGCGGCTTTGCGGATGGCCACTACCCGCTCGCCAACATGTACGAGTACAGCTCGATGCTGTCGCTGGTCGCGGTCACGGTCTTCCTGCTGATGACGATCCGCTGGCCGGTGGCGTCGCTGGGTGGCGGTGTCGCCCTCTTCGTGGTCGTCGCCCTGATGGGGATCGGCTACGGCCTCTACCAGTCACCCGAGCCGCTCGTGCCGGCCTTGCAGAGCTACTGGCTGAAGATCCACGTCTCGAGCATGATGGCCTCCTCCGGCATCCTGGTCTCGAGCTTCGTCTTCGCCGCGCTCTACCTGGTCAAGGACCGCAGCAGCAACGTCAAGTCATGGCTGAACGGCTCCGCGGTCGCCGCCCGCCTGCCCTCGCTGGAAACGCTCGACCGGTTGACCTTCCGCGCCATCTTGCTCGGCTTCCCCATCTGGACGTTCGGCACGATGGCCGGGGCCATCTGGGGCGAGCATGCCTGGGGCCGCTGGTGGGGTTGGGACCCGAAGGAAACCTGGGCGGCCATCACCTGGATCGTCTACGCGATCTACCTGCACTCGCATAGTCTTCGCGCCTGGCGCGGGCGGCGCACGGCGCTGATCGCGACGGCGGGTTTCATCTCGATCATGATCACGCTCTACGCCGTCAACCTCTGGATCGTTGGACTTCATAGCTACGCGAAGGGCGCCGGTTAACCAGCGCTCCCACTGACCCTGACGCGACGAGGCTGACGGGAGAGTGCGGCCTCGATTGATCGAGTGCTGGTCCGCGAACCCGTGGTGAGGCCCCAACCTGAGGTTCCACGCCGTAGGTCAAGGGAAACACCCCGCTAAACTCATCGAGATGCCACTGCTCGAGCAGTCACTCGTGGACAGCGTGATCAAGCGCGCGCTGCGGTCTGGCGCCGATTTCGTGGAGCTCTTCGTCGAGCGCAAGCGCAACCAGTCGATCAGTGTCGAGGAGAGCAAGGTGCAGCGCGTCAGCTCCGGCAATGACCTGGGCGCCGGGTTGCGCATCATCCACCAGGGAACCGTGAGCTACGTCTACACCGAGGATCTTTCGGAAGACGGCCTGCTCAAGACGGCCGACCTGGCGGCGCAGATCGGGCGGCGCGGCGGCGGGAAGTTTGCCTTCGGTGAGTTGAGCGGGACGCCGAAAAATCTGCAGCGTATCGAGGTACCGCCGGACACCGTCGGGGCGGAGGCCAAGATCGAACTGCTGCTCGAAGCCGACCAGGCCGCCCGCGCCGTGAGCGGCGCGGTCAAACAGGTTGCCGTCGGCTACGGTCAGAGTTCGCAGGAGGTGCTGGTCGCCACCTCGGAGGGGATCCATCATGCCGATTCCCGCACCCGCGTCCGCCTCATGGTGCATGCCGTCGCCGAGCGCAATGGCGAGATCCAAACCGCGATGGAAGCGCCCGGCATGCAGCGCGGCTTCGAATTCTTCGACGACACCTCGGCCGCCGAGTACGCTCGCGCCGCCGCCGAGCGCGCGGTCGCCTTGCTCGATGCCGGGCCGTCGCCCGCCGGTCAGATGGCGGTCATCATCGGAAACGAGTTCGGTGGTGTTCTCTTCCACGAAGCGTGCGGGCACGGGCTCGAAGCCGACTTCGTCGGCAAGGGATCGACCGTCTTCACCGGCAAGATCGGCCAGGCGGTCGCGAGCCCGATCGTCACAGCCATCGATGACGGCACCATGCCCAGCCGTTGGGGAACCTTGACCGTCGATGACGAAGGCGTGCCGACGCGACGAAACGTTTTGATCCAAGACGGCGTGCTCGTCAGCTACATGTACGACCGGCTGCGGGCGGGTCAGCAAAACCACCCGGTCACCGGGAACGGCCGTCGCCAGTCCTACCAGCACCTGCCGATCCCGCGGATGACGAACACGTTCATTGCGGCCGGCGCGCACTCGGTGGAGGACATCATCGCGGCCACGCCGCGGGGGCTCTACGCCAAGAAGCTCGGTGCCGGGCAGGTCGATGTCACCAGTGGTGACTTCGTCTTCGCGGTGACCGAGGGCTACTTGATCGAGGGCGGCCGCATCGGTCGGCCGGTGCGCGGCGCCACGATCGTCGGCAACGGGCCGCGCGCCCTGCACAAGATCGACATGGTCGCCAACGACCTGAAGCTCGCCCCCGGCACCTGCGGCAAGGAGGGCCAGGGGGTTCCGGTGTCCGTCGGCCAGCCAACCATCCGAATCTCGGAACTCACCGTTGGCGGCACCGGGGTGGTAGCCGGTGGCGCCATGCGGCCGTGAACCCGATCGGCGAAAGCGTACTGGCGCGCTGCAAAGCGCACGGGGCAGAGGACGCCGAGCTCTATATCTCGCGTGGCACCGAGTTCACCGTTCGCGTTTACAAGGGTGAGATCGAGTCCCTGGTGTCAGCGGAGAGTCGGGGCGTCGGGCTTCGCACCTTTCGTGAACATCGCGTTGGTTTTTCCTACACCTCCGACTTCGAGCCTGCGGCGCTCGACCTCCTGGTGGATGAGGCGCTCCTCAATGGCCGCTACAACCACGCCGACGATGCCAATGTGTTGCCGGACACCCGGCCCTTTGACCCGTTGGGCGGCCTCGCGTCGCCGGCGCTCGCCGGTGTCGACCCGCAGCGAAAGATCGACTTCGCACTCGAGATGGAGCGGCGCGCCACGTCGCTCGATCCGCGCGTCCGCCGGGTCAGCGATGCGATCTACAGCGACGGCAGCGGCCAGGTCGAGATCTACAACAGCCGCGGGCTCGACGCATCCTTCGACCGGACCGTCGCCTACGGCGTGCTGGAGACGATTGCCGAACACGACACCGAGATGCAATCCGGCTTCGCCTTCACCCATGGCCGCGACATGGACGCGTTGGACCTCGCCGGCGTGGTCAAGGAGGCGGTTGAGAATGCGGCCGGACTGCTGGGCGCGCGCCCGGTGCCGACTGCGACCGTCCCGGTGGTGCTGCACCCGCACGCCGCCGCGATGATCCTCGGCGTGCTCGCCAGTTCCTTCAGCGCCGACGCGGTCATCAAGCGACGCTCGTTACTCGCCGGGAAGGTCGGCGAGCAAGTGGCCGCGGAGATCGTGACCATCACCGATGACCCGCGCCTCCCGGAAGGCCTGGCAAGCCGGCCG
>DASZJR010000102.1:0-1734 GCA_035947855.1 Candidatus Dormiibacterota bacterium | reverse complement strand
GAGCGGCCGCTGCGGTGCCCATGCCGCGTGGGCGACGACCCCGCTCGTCAAGGCGATCGCAATGACGATGCTCAGCATGCGGTTCGTCATCTTGATGACCATGTCAATGTCCTCGACCTCAGGCTACCCCCGCCACGCGGTCACGACATTAAGCGGTGTGTTACGTGACCTGGTGCCGCCAGGCCGTCGCGTGCCATCAACGCATGCGCACCGGCACTTCATACGCTCCTACGCTTCCCGCCGTAGATGTCTACGGCGTGGTGCGCAGCGAGGGTCAGCCGATCCGTGGGTCCCAGGCGTCGGTGCTCAAAACGATGGTCACCGGCCCGTCGTTGACGAGCTCGACCGCCATCTGGGCGCCGAAGGAGCCGGTTTCCACCAGCAGCCCACTGTCGCGCAACCGGGCGATGAAGCGCTCGAGCAGCGGCTTGCCCTGTTCCGGGCGGGCGGCATGCAGGAAGCTCGGCCGGTTCTGCCCGCGGGCGTCGGCGAAAAGCGTGAACTGCGAGACGACCAGGAAGGCCGCTTTGACCTGGAACGCGCTCAGATTGAACTTGCCGGCCTCGTCGCTGAACACGCGCAGCTTGAGGACCTTGTCGGCGAGATAGTCGGCGTCGCGCTCCTCATCGCTGTCCGCGACGCCGACCAGCAGGCAATAGCCCGGGCCGATCGACGCCTCTCCGCCATCCCATCGGACCGAGGCCGTCGTGACGCGCTGGACCACGGTGCGCATCAGGGTGGTGGGTTCCAGCCGCTGAGGTGGGCGTCGGTGCGCTGGGTCAACCAGCTCTCGACGTCCTGAAAGACTTTCTCCTGTTCGACCTCGTTGAAAATCTCGTGGTACATGCCCGGATAGACGCAGAACGCTCGCTCGGGTGCCCTGGCGCCGGCGAAAAACCGCTGGCTGCCGATCGGGTCGACGATTCCGTCGTCGCGGCCCTGCAGGAGAAGAAAGGGAACGCGGATCTCGCCGGCACGGGCGATGAACTCTTCACCGCGCGCGATCGTGGCCCCGTACAGGCCGCCGGTGATACGGTCGTGCACCAGCGGATCCGCCGCGTAGCGGCGGGCGATCTCCGGATCATGGCTCAGCAGATTGGCGTCGACTTCGTTGGAGACGGCGACGCGCGGCGCGAGCCTGGGGAGGATTTTGGTCAACGGCCGCTTCCAGGCGGGCACTTTGACCTTGGGGATCAACAACGGCGCCGAGAAGACGGCCTTGTCGATGTGATCCGGGTGGACGAGCGTGTAGGCGATCGCCATCAGCCCACCAAACGAGTGACCGATCAGCACCACTGGCCCCCCGATTTCCGCTCGCGCTCGCGTCACGACGGCGTCGATGTCGTCGAGCAGGGCGTCGAGGCTGGGTGCGTATCCTCGGGGGCCGCCACTCTTCCCGTGGCCGCGTTGGTCCATGGCATAAACGGTGGCGCCCAGGGGTGTGAACCACTCCGCCAGATGCCGGTAGCGCTCGCCGTGCTCGCCCAACCCGTGCACGACGACGAAGGTCCAGCGGTGCGGCACCGTCTCGGCCTGCCAGCGACGGACAAACAGATGAAGCCCATCCACGGTCTTGAGCGTGACGGTCGATTGGTTCACGGGTTGAGCCGGCGAAAGCCTCGATAGATGCGCATCGCCTCCGCTTCGGCCTCGAGGAAGGAGGGCGCGAAATCGCGGATGCCGCGGAGGCTGAAGCCCCACATCCCCGGCTTGTCGCGCCGGAAGTACGGATTG
>DASZJR010000101.1:0-11225 GCA_035947855.1 Candidatus Dormiibacterota bacterium | reverse complement strand
CGGGCTCGATCGCGGTCACGTTCCGCCGGGCTTTGCCCCCTTGCAAGCGACCATCCAGCGGCGGCTGGAGCCGGCGCTGACCGAACTCGATTCGCTGATCGTTCACAATGCGCTCAGCCTGCACTTCAACCTGCCGCTGACCGCGGCCCTCTGGAAGATCGCGGAACGGGGACACCCGCGCATCATCTCCTGGGTGCACGACCTGAGTTGGGTCAACCCCCTGTACCGCCCCTTGATGCAGGAGCGCGAGCCCTGGGACCTGTTGCGCCGGCCGAACCCGAACATCACCTCGGTCTTCGTCTCCGGCCAGCGACTCGACGAGTGGCAGGAATTGACCGGCGTCGAGGTCGACGCGAATCACGTCATCCCCAATGGCATCGACCCGGCGGCGCTGTTCAAGCTGGGCCCAGTCGCGAAAGAACTCGCCGAGCGCTTTGGCCTCGGCGGGACGGACGTCGTCTTGTTGGCCCCCGTGCGGATCACCCGGCGGAAGAACCTCGAGTGGGCGATCGAGGCCGCCGCCGCCGTTCGGGCATCGGGACGGAGCGTCCAGCTGCTGATCACTGGACCTCCGGGCCCGCACAACCCGCTCGCGCTCGCGTATGTACAGGAGCTGAAACAACTCACGGAAGTGATGGGGATGCAGCAATCGGTGCGCTTCCTCTTCGAGCAGAACGCAAGCGCGAGGGACGGCTACGCCATCGACGCGGCAACCCTCTCTGACCTTTATATGCTGTCTGACGTGGTCACACTCCCGAGCTCGAGCGAAGGATTCGGACTTCCCCTGGCAGAAGCGGCGATCTTTCGGGTCCCGGTGGTCTGTACCGACCTGCCCGCCTTTCGCGAGGTCGCGCCCGAGGGCGTGACTTTCGTGCCTCTGGCCGACGGACCTGCGGCGTTCGCGGCCGCCGTGCTGCAGGCGCTCGAGTCGCCCGTCGCTCGGCTTCGCCACCGCGTCATCAAGGCGCTCGCCTGGGACCGCATCGTTGCCGAGCGCATCGAACCGCTGCTGTCCAGTACGTGAGCCACTACCGCGTCCTGATCCCGACCACAAACCCCGCGCGGTCGGGCCCGCTGCTCAAGGCGGTCTCGCCCTTCCTCAACGCCGAGGACTCGAGCGGCACCCTGCTCGGCGTCATCGAGATGGCGCCGGAACGCGCGCTGAGCGAAGGCGTGGAGGTCGCGCGCGCCTACCGCGCGCTGCTCTCCCGCATCACGCGCTACGCGGAGCGGGGGCCCGGCGAGCTTCGTGGCCAGGTCCGGATCGCCCATGTCGCGGCGCAAGGGATCCGCGAGGCGGTGCTGGAAACCGACACCAACCTGCTGGTGCTCGAAGCGGGCAGCGGCCAGGAGCGCGACGGCCTCTGGGTGAACGCGGTCGAGGACTTGCTCGTCGACCCACCGTGCGATGTCGCCCTGGTGCGGCCGGAGACTGCGCCGATCAAAAGCGTGCTCGTGCCCGTTCGAGGAGGCCCGAGTGCCGAGCTCGCTTTGCGACTGGCGGCCACCGTCTGTAAGCAAACCGGCGCCGAGCTGTGTGCTCTCCACGTCTACAACCCACGGATCTCGGACGAGTCACGCCAGCGGGAGGAAAAAGCGTTCCTCAAGCTGTCGAGCGCGGTGGACGTGCCGGTGCGGCGGATCACCCTCTTCTCAACCGCCGTCCGGGAAGCGATCGTGCGCGAGGCGGCGCAGCATCAGCTGGTGGTGCTGGGCGCCACGATGAGCCTGATGCACCGACCGATGGTGCTTGGCGCGCCGGTCGCCCGCTTGCTGCGGCGGCTGCCGGGGAGCGTGATGGTGGTCAAGACCGCGGCACCCGTGTCCGAGCTCAAGGATCCGGATCGTCCCTTCCGCGTCGAGAGCCGCGCTGCGGCGGCGGAGCGCGTCGATCGCTGGTTCGCCGAGAACACCTTCCACAGCCGGGAGTTCGGCGACCTGCGGCGGCTCGTCGACCTGAAGCAGCGGCAGGGCGCGACCATCAGCCTCGGGCTGCCGACGCTCAACGAACAAGCCACCATCGGCAAAGTGATCCGCACCTTCAAGGCGGCGCTGATGGACCGGGTCCCGCTGGTCGACGAGATCGTGGTCATCGACTCCGGGTCGACCGACCGCACGGCCGCGATTGCCGAGCGGGCCGGCGTGACGGTCGTGCAGCATAGCGAGATCCTCCCCCGCTACGGCGCCTTCCAGGGGAAAGGTGAAGCGCTCTGGAAGAGCCTCTTCGCGCTCAAGGGCGACCTCATCTGCTGGGTCGACACGGACATCAGCAACATCCACCCGAAATTCGTCTACGGCCTGCTCGGGCCCCTCCTGAGCGACCCCGGAATCCACTACGTCAAGGGGTTCTACCGCCGTCCGTTGAAATTCGGCACCGAATTCCAGGCCCAGGGCGGCGGACGGGTCACCGAGCTGGCGGCGCGGCCGCTCCTGAACCTGTTCTTTCCGGAACTCTCGGGGCTGGTCCAGCCGCTCTCGGGTGAGTACGCCGGCCGCCGCCGCGTGCTGGAAAGCGTGCCGTTCTTCACCGGCTATGGGGTGGAGCTCGGATTGCTGCTCGCCATGTCGGAGGCGTACGGGCTGCGCTCCATCGCCCAGGTCGACCTCGGCATGCGGGTGCACCGAAACCAGACCTTGTTCGACCTCTCGAAGATGGCCTTCGCGATCATGCAGGTCGGTCTCAAGCACCTCGGTGACCGGCACCGCATCCACCTGCTCGAGGAAGTCAACAAGACGATGAAGCTGATCCACTACGAGGACGAGCGCTACTGGATCGAACAGAAAGAGATCGAGGACCAGGAGCGCCCCCCGATGAACACCGTGCCCGAGTACTTCTTGGCGCGACATCGAGCCCAACCCGGCCCGGAATAGGCCCCACCCCGAGATTTGGCGATAGGGGGAGGGAATAGAAGGGTTACGTAGCGACTTCGCATAATCGATCGATGCGACGCGGTTACCTCGCACTCATCACCCTGGCCCTGATCTGGGGTGCCGCCTTCCTCTTCATCAAGCTCGCCGTGCGCGACATGAGCCCGGCGACGGTGGTGCTCGCCCGATCGTCTTTCGGCGCGCTCACCCTCGGTGTGATCTTTGCGGTGCGCCGGCAAACGCCCATCCCACCCGGGACCCGGTCGCGCCTGCTGCCGTTCCTTACGATGGCGGTCGTCGGCAGCCTCATCCCCTGGTTCGCCATCGCCTTCGGCGAGCAGTCGATCAGCAGCGCGCTGGCCAGCATCCTGAACGCGACCACACCCTTATGGACCGCGGTGCTCGCCTACTGGGTCACACCCGCCGAGCGGCCAAGCGGGCTCAACTACCTCGGTGTGGCGATCGGCTTCCTCGGCGTGGGGATCCTGATCGCTCCCGACCTCATCGGCCAGCCCTTGCGTGCCACCACCATTGGGACGCTCGCGGTGGCCGCGGCGGCGTGCAGTTACGCGCTGGCGGCCCTCGTGCAGCGACGCCGGCTACGAGGCGTGAGCCCCCTGCAGGTCGGTTTCTGGCAGCTGGCGCTCACGGCACCCCTGGCGTTCGCCGTCGCCTTGCCGACGATCGGGGCAACCCACCTGCACTGGTCATCGATCGCGGCGATGCTCTTCCTCGGGGTGGGCGCTTCGGGCATCGGCTTCCTCCTCTATTACTTCATGATGAACACGCTCGGTGCCACCCGAGCGACGACCGTGACCTTTCTGCTCCCGATCACCGCGGTCTTCTGGGGTGCGACCCTGCTCCGCGAGGCGATCACCATCCCGGTCCTTGCCGGCATGGTCGTGATCCTCCTGGGGGTCTTCCTGACCAGCCGGCCTCGCCGGCCAGCGGCCGTGACCGCAGATCGCGGGGTGGCCTGAATCTCATCTGGCGGGCGTAAAATCTCGCGTTGATATGCGCCCGCGTCCCTTCGCGCTGATTGCCCTGGCCGTGACGCTCGGCGCCTGTTCCAATCCGATGACCGGCACGCCGGTCAGCCCAACACCGGCGGCGACCGTCACGCCCTCCACCACTCCGACGCCCATCCCCTCGCCGACGCTAGTCAACGGACAAATCGTGGTCTCCAACCTCGACCCCGACGGTGCCGCGGTGGTCGCCGGGATTCTCTATCCGCCGACCGGCGGCGGCTGCAACACGAACGGCAAGTACGAGGCATGCCCGGTCACCGATGGGCTCGCCCAGCGGCTCGATTCGAATCCCCTGCGGGCGGCCGACCCGCTCTGCCGCTGCCAGAACACTTACCAGTCGCGCACCATCACCTCGACCCCGCTGCCCGAAGGCAACCCGGGCGCGATCGCGCACGTCGTTCTCGACTTCGGCGGATCGACCGCCAAGCTGGATGTCACAGTGCTGCAGACCGCTACGGGCTGGTATGCGACCGACACCAGCTGCACCGGGCAGGATCCGCAGGCGACCTCGATCTACGCCGCCGTACCGCCGCCCTGCGGCTAACCCGAGCCCGCGACCTGATTGACCTGCAGCGGCTCTTCTTGGAATGCCCGGGCCTCATCCAGACGCCACGAGCGAGCGTCGCGGAGCACGCCGTTTTGCACCGAGGCCACTACGTAGCTGTAAAAGGACCAGGCGTGCTCGGCGTCGAAACGGGACGGGATGGGTGGATGGTCGGGGTGGCTATGGGCGAAGCCGATGATCTCCAGGCCTCGTGCCTCCGAATCCTTCTGGACGCGCAGCTGTTCCAGCGGGTCGAGGGCATACCGGTCCCAGGGCCGGTCGGTGATGATGTTGCGCATGCCGCGGAATTCGACGACCTCGTGGTCGGTGCCATCGACCCTGCCGATCAGCGCCCCACAGGCTTCATTGGGATAGCCGGATTCGAGATGCCCCCGCATCTGGTCCATCACGGACTGCAGGATTCGCAGCGTCAAAACTTCGAGCGGTAGAGTCCCGAGCTCAAGTAGCGGTCGCCGCCATCCGGGAAAACCATCACAAAGACGCCTTCCGAGGTGCGGCGGGCGACCTCGCGTGCCGCGTAGAGCGCCGCGCCCGATGAGTTCCCGACCAGCAAACCCTCGGAGCGGGCCAGGTCGTGCGCCAGTTCATAGGCGGCCTCCGTGGGCACGCTGATCTTCTCGTCCTGGACGCTCGGGTCATAGATGCCGGGAACAATCGAGCTCGGCATGTGCTTGAGACCCTCGAGACCGTGTAACCCATCCGACGGCTCGGCGGCGACGACCTTGATGCCGCGGTTGTGGCGTTTGAGGAATCGACCCACCCCCATCAGCGTGCCGCTCGTTCCGATACCCGCGATGAAGTGGGTGACCTCGCCGTGTGTTTGATCCAGGATCTCCGGGCCGGTGGTATCGAAATGGGCGCGCCAGTTGAACGGGTTGTTGTACTGGTCCGGCATGAAATAGACGCCCGGGGCCGACTCCTTGATCCGATGTGCCTCGCGGATCGCGCCGTCCGATCCCTCCAGCGCCGGCGTGAAGATCGCTTCCGCGCCGAAGGCCTTGACGATCTCGCGTCGCTCCTCGTTGACGTTGGCGGGCATCACCAGCTTGACCTGGTAGCCCTTCGCGGCCCCGATCAAGGCGTAGGCGATGCCGGTATTCCCCGAGGTCGAGTCGAGAAGCACCTTCTCGACCGTCAGCTCGCCGGTCCGCTCGGCCTCCTCGACCATGCGCAGTGCCGGCCGGTCCTTCACCGAGCCGCCCGGATTGAACCATTCAGCCTTCGCGTAGAAGGTGATGTGCGGAAACTCTTTCTCGAGCAGCCGGATCCTGATCAGCGGGGTGTTGCCGATCCGCTGCAGGATCGACTGATCCGGCAGGTTCTCGAACACAGAGAGAGCACGATGGGGCATCGAGAGTGATTTTATCGGGCGACTTCGCCTAGGTCGCCGTTTCGATCAAGAATTTGCCGGCCGGCTTTCGATCAGGAGGAAAACCGGGTGGTCGGCGGGATCCGGCATCAGTTCGAACTCCCTGGCCACGAAGCCGCCGTATTTCTTCCCATGCTGCTGCACGTAGGCGGCCACCAGCGGACCCCGTTGCGACGATGGGATTTCCGTGGCTTTGAAGTGGAACCTTCGGCCGCGAAACCGCAAGTCGCCCTCGCCGACGGCACGAAGGTTGCGCGCCCAGTTGGTGTTACCGCGCGGAGCCACCAGGTAGCGCCGGCCCTCATATTCCAGCGGCAGCACCGGCATCGTGTACTTTCGGCCACTGGCGCGGCCACGAATGGTCAGGCTCGGCGCCAGCCGCAGCGCGGCCAGCAGCGGGTTCATGATCTTGTTGTTGAAAAAACCCGACCTCCGATAGGGAGCCTTCCCGCTCAAGCAAGTGCCTCCTCGAAATCCGCGAGCAGATCGTCCGGGTGCTCGATTCCGACTGAGCACCTTACCAGAGCCTCGCTGATGCCGGCCCGTGTCCGTTCGCCGGCATCGAGCCCCCGATGCGACGTCGACGCCGGGTGGCTGATGGTGGTGGCGACGTTCCCGAGACTGGGCATCAGCCGCACCAGCCGCAGCCGGCGGATCATCGTCTCGAGGGCGGTTTTGCCGGCCGTCAGCTCGAACGACAGCAGGGCACCCGCCCCGCCCGGCAGGAGTCGCCGTGCCCGGGCGTTGAAGGGGCTGCTCTCCAGCGCGGGGTAGTTGACGCGGGTGATCGCTCGATGCCGCTCCAGGAACTGCGCCAGGCGGAGCGCATTGGCCGTGTGGCGCTCCATCCGGACCGCCAGGGTGCGGATGCCGCGCAGCGTCAGCCAGGCGTCGAAGGGTCCGAGCGTCGGACCGAAGGTGTGGGCGAACGCCCGCGCCGCCTCGATCCAGGTCGGCTTCCCGACAATCACGCCGCCGATCACGTCGGCGTGCCCGCTCAGGTTCTTGGTCGCGCTATAAATCACGACGTCGGCCCCCCAGCGGAAGGGCTGGCTGAGCGCCGACGTGGGGACGGTGTTGTCGACCAGGAGCAACGCGCCCGCGTCGTGGGCGATCCGGGCGAGCCCCTCGAGGTCCGGCACCCGGATCAGCGGATTGGTACAGATCTCGCAGAGCAGCACGCGCGTCCGATCGGTCACCGCGCGCCTCACGGCGTCGAGGTCCTGGAAGTCGACGATGCTGCCGGTGATGCCGAAGCGCGGCAGGTCATCGCGCAGGAAGGTCAGCGTCGTCCCGTAGCAGTCGTGCGCGGCCACCACGTGATCGCCCGCATTCATCTCGCTCATCAGCGCGACCGCGATCGCTGCCATTCCCGAGCCGACCGCCACCGCATCGAGCCTGGTCGCCAGGTCGTTGCTCTCGAGGCTGGCCACGGCCGCTTCGAGCTGTCGATGATTGTCCGTCCCCCAGCGGCCATAGCCGCGGTGCTCGACCATCGCCGCATCGAGGGTCTTCAGGTCGGGGTAGCCGCTCGCCGAGCCGACCGAGATATCGGGCGTGATGGGCGCATCCTTGCGGTCGATCGCCGGCTCGCCCGCGTGCACGGCGATCGTGTCAGGATGCGGCATCGGGTCAGCCTACCTGAAGGCGTTCGAAGCGGAGGATCTGATCCGCATCGCCAATGCTCTCCAGTACGGCCAGGCCCGCATCCATTTCTCGGCGATCCCCGATCATCAGGGCTCGCTCGCAGCGGACACGGGCCGCGTATGGCCGCGCGCCCGCGGCATCCAGAAGCCTCACCGATCGATCGAGCCGGGTCAGGTCGTGCTCCACCCGCCCGAGCGCGCGTTCCACTTGAGCTTCGACGATCGGGAATTCACGCCGGTGGCAGAGCTCGAGAAGCGCCAGCAAACCGGCCGTTGACGGCATTCGGTCGTGATCGAGCAGCAGGTTGAGGCCTCGCTCAAGCCGATCCATTTGGAGTCGTGGTTCGCGAAGGAAATGCTCCACCGCGGCCTGGCATGACTCGAGGTCAGTGTTGCCATATCCGAGCCAATGGCGGGCTGCGGCGTCTTCAGGAAAGGCGGCGGCGATCTCATCGTGGATGGCGCGGTACTGCTCGACGAGGCGTTCGTCCTGCCTTGCTCGAGCAACATCGATCGCAGCCATGAAGCCCTTGAGCGAATAACCCGCTGACGGCCGGCCAGATTCAATCCAGAGTTGGCGTGCGCGCTCAGCCGTGGTAAGCGCCTCCTCCCATCGCCCGAGGAGCGTCAACGTGAACGTGCGCCACCCGACCAGGTTCAGCGCGATCGCGGGGACTTGACCGGGTTGCACCTGGGCGAGTCCCGCGGCGGTGACCCGTTCTGCGTCATCCAGCTCACCCAGCAGGACCGAGCTCCAGGCCACCATGCTGTGAGCGTCGACCTTTTCAAACAGCTCGATCCTTTCCTGGAAGGCCAGCCGCTGCCGTGAATACTCGCGGCTGCGGCGCCAGTCGTCCCGTAGCTGCGACGTCCCCGCCAGCGCATCGAGCGCCGTGCTCTGTAGGTTCGGGTCGTCCAGCCTGCGGGCGATTCCGAGTGCGCGTTCGGCGCTTTTCTGCGCCTCCGCAAGCTCGGTGTCGGTGGCGTGCCGGTGGGTGCCGACCCAAAACGGGAAGAACGCGATCGCCGCGAAGTAAGCGCCCAGGGTTCGCTCGTCGCTGACCCGCGCCGCTAGGGCTTCCGCTTCCTGGCGAAGCTCGGTCATCGCATCTTCTGGCAGACGGTTCGCCACCGAGCCCTGGAAGCGCATGTAGGTGCTGACCAAGTCACTGAGAACGTGCAATTCCTGGTCGGGCGGCCGACCTTGCTCGCGGCACAGACGCAGGGCTGTCCGAAAGGCTTCGATTCGCCTCTCACCGCTTTCGGCGCCGCCAAGTCGCTGGTAAAGATCGGGTAACCGCGATGGGTCAGCGAGTTCGATGGCGCTGCGTAGGTGGCGCCCCTCTTCCACGCTGGCCGCACCGGCCGCTGCGACATCGGCCGCGCGGCTCAGCCAGTCGACCCCTTTGTCGCGAACCCGTTGGGTTTCCGGCTGATCTGGCCGTTGAGCGGTGGCGATGACGGCCGCCTCGCGGTAGTGATAGGCGACCAACTCAGCCATTGAATCTTCGCGGTGACCCGCCAGCCCCTCCAGCCACGCGGCCGCCGCGGCGTGCAGGCGGCCACGCTCCGCACGGGTCAAGGTCTGGTACGCCACCTCGCGGATCAGGATGTGGCGAAAGGCGAAGATATCCGTGCCGGTTGACCGAACGAGGTCCTTCTCGACTAGCTGCTCGATGCGGTCGTCCAAACCTTGGAGCGACGGTTCCAGGGCGAGCAGGCCCGCGGGTCGGAAGGCGCGTCCGAATACGGACCCGAGCTGAATGATCCGTCGCTCCTCAGATGCAAGCTGGTCCAGCCGGGCCAGCACCGTCGCCTGTACCGTATCGGGGAGCTGGTCTGCGCCTGGCCGCTCGGCAATGGAACGAACCAATTCTCCGGCGAAGAAGGGATTGCCTTCCGCGTGCCGAACGACGCGATCAACCAGCTCAGCCGAGCATCCCTCGAGCAGCTGATCAACGAGCCGCGCGATATCCCGATCGCTGAGCGGCTCGAGCGAGATCGAGGTGTAGTTGCGTCGGCCTCCGCCCCACCCGGGCCGGCGATCCAGGAGCTCGGGACGCGTCAGCGCGATCATCAGCAGCGGCAGATCGCCGCGCGGCTGCATAACGAACTCGAAGAGGTCGAGGAGGCTGTCGCTCGACCAGTGGAGATCCTCGAAAACCAGGACGATGGGCGCGCGCCGTGCAGCGATCTCGAAGAAGGTGCGCCAGGCGGCTAGCAACGCCGAGCGGTCGCTGACTTCGCCCTCGCCGGCGCCAACGGTCGCCGCCAACAGCTCGACCTCGCGATCCAGCGCCTCTAACCCCGACCCGTCCAGCCAGTCGCGAATCGCCTGCCGCACGGTTTGGGGCATGGCATCGTCGGTGACGCCGATCAGGCGGTAGAGCACGCCCCGTAGCGGCCAGTACGTCAGTCGCTGACCGTACGGTAGACACTGGGCAATTGCCACGATCGTCCGGGATTCAATGGTCGGAAGCCGCTCCAGGAACTCCTCGAGCAGGCGAGTCTTTCCGACGCCCGCGGGCGCGATGATGCTGACCTGGAAGGGGCGCTTCTCTTCGAGTGCGCGGCGGGCCACCATCTCGAGCTGCTGAAGGTCGGCATCGCGGCCGATCAGCGGCGTCCTCTTCGCGACCGGTGGTGGCGCGGCGCGGCCTAGAAGTGAGAGCGCGCGGAGTGGTTGCGACTTGCCGCGGATTTCGACCAGCATCACCGGTCCAAAGGCAAAGCCCGTCCTGACGCTACCGACGGTACGTTCGCCACACAGGATGCCCCACGGCTCTGCGGACTGCTGCAGCCGAGCGGCAACGTTGACGGCGTCACCACTTAGCGGAAAGTCTCCGGTCGCGCTCTCACGGGCGGCAACCACCTCGCCGGTGTTGATCCCCAAACGAATCGGCAGGCGGTCGCCTAGAGCGCGGTCGGAGCGGACCCGGTCGCGGAGGGTCAGTGCGGCCGCCATCGCCCTCTGGGGATCGTCGTCATGCGTGTGTGGGAAACCGAAAACGGCGACGACCGCATCCCCGATGAACTTCTCCAGGATCCCGCCGTGCTCGGTCACCGTTTCGCGCGCCAAGTCGTAGTAGCGGCGTAGCAGCACCCGGACGTCCTCGGGGTCGAGCGTATCGCCGAGCGCGGTCGATCCCGCGACGTCGGCGAAAAGGATCGTCACGACCCGACGCTCTTCAGCCACGGAGGCCTACCGCTTGAGAAAGCGGACGCGGCGGCGACGGCGATACCGCTCGCCGCTGCCTTTTGTCACGACGCTGATGCTTCCGTCGTTCTCGAGGACCGCCTGCTTGACCTCGCTCATCTGGTTCACGCCGTGTTCGCGGATGGCCATTTCGACGTCGGTCTCGCTGAGCCCCTCCTTCTCCAGCGCCGGCTTGCTGATCTGGCCGTCCTGGACGACGACCGTTGGAGGTGGCTCGATCAAGGCGTCGAACCAGGGCCAGCGGCTGCGGAGCATGGCGACGCCGCGGTTGAAGAGGAGCAAGACGGCGATGATGATCGCGCCGCCGGTGACCGACTGGTCGGGGCCGGTGATCGCCGGCTGCAGCGCGTTCGCAATCAGCAGCACGAGCACGAGATCGAAGGTGGTGAACTGACCGAGTTCGCGCTTGCCGAAGAGGCGCAGGCCGATGAAGAACACGATGTAGATAAGAATCGCCCGAATGACCAGGTTGGTCCACGGGATACCGAGCTTGAAGATCTCGCCGAGGTCAGCGAACACAGGCGAATCTTAG
>DASZJR010000100.1:0-4615 GCA_035947855.1 Candidatus Dormiibacterota bacterium | reverse complement strand
TTGAAGGCAATGGGCGTGCGAGTGTCGATCGACGATTTCGGCACGGGGTTCTCGTCCCTCTCCAACCTGAAGCGGCTGCCGATCGATGAACTCAAAATCGATAAAACCTTCGTGACGGAGATGGCGTCGAAGAAGAAGGACGGCCTGATCGTCCGATCGACCATCGACCTGGCCCACGCGCTCGGACTGGTGGCGGTGGCGGAGGGCGTCGAGGAAGCGTCAGCCTGGGTGATGCTGGCAGCGCAGGGCTGCGATTTGGCGCAGGGCTATTACCTCTGCCGACCGTTGCCCGCCGCGGAGCTGGTGCGCTGGTATCGAGCGCGGTCGCAGAGGGCCGCGTAGAGCGGTCGGGCCTATCGCATTGAGTCGCGCACGGTTTGCGTGATTCGTTCGACCGAAGGCATCGCTGCATCCTCGAGCACGTCGGCGGCCGGCAGCGGCACATGCGGCGTGGTGATTCGCACGATCGGTCCATCCAGGTCGTCGAAGCACTCGTCGGCCACGATCGAGGCCACCTCTGCCCCCCAGCCGCAGAGGCGCGGGTTTTCCTCGACGGTAAACAGCCGGCCGGTCTTGACAACTTCTCGAAGGATCGTGCGGGTGTCGAGCGGGACGAGGCATCGGAGGTCGACAACGGTGGTGTCGATGCCGTCGGCCGCGAGTTTCTGAGCGGCAGCCAGGGCTCGAGGGACCATCGCGGCCAACGCCACGATGGTGCAGTGCGGGCCATCGCGGAGAACCTTCGCCGCGCCCAGCGGCTCGACGTGCTCGCCGTCGGGAACGTCGCCCTTGACGCCGTAGAGTGATTTCTGCTCGAAAAACACCACGGGATCCGGATCGCGGATGGCCGCCGCGAGCAGCCCTTTGGCGTCTGCCGGCGTCGACGGCGCCACCACCTTCAAACCCGGAACGGCCATCGCCCAGTTCTCCAGGCTCTGCGAATGCTGAGCACCAAAGCGGCTGCCACCGCCGTTGGCGGTCCGGATCACGAGTGGGATCGACACCTGGCCGTCGGTCATGTAGCGGGTTTTCGCTACCTGGTTGGCGACCATATCCCAGCATGTCGCCAGGAAGTCCGAGAACATGATCTCCACAATCGGCCTGAGTCCGGTCATGGCGGCGCCCATGGCCGCACCTACAATGGCCTGCTCGGAGATCGGGGTATCGCGGACCCGCTCCGGGCCGAATCGATTCAGGAGTCCACCGGTCGCCTTGAAGACCCCGCCGGCCGCCGCGACATCCTCGCCGATGAAGTAAACGGAAGGATCGCGGGCCATCTCCTGGGCGATCCCGGCGGCCACCGCGTCGCGGAAACTCAGTTCGGTCATTTCGCCTGGCGGCGGCTCAGTTCCGCCATGCCGCCCCGCCATCGCTCCAAACCTGCCGTTCGATGTCTCCGATCCTGGGCGGCGGTCCGTTGCGCGCTTCTTCGGTGGCGGCGTCGACCTTTTGCTGGGCCTGTTGCTCGATCGCATCCAGCTCGGCTTTGCTAATACCGGCGGCGATCAGGCGCTCGCGATAGCGGGGGATCGGGTCGCGGCCCAGCCACTCGCGCACCTCGGCCTCGGGCCGGTACTTCGCAGGGTCCGCCCGAGAATGACCGCCGTGGCGGTAGGTGAGCGCCTCGACCAGCGATGGGCCGCCGCCATCGCGGGCCTTGTCGATCGTCTGCTTCGCCGTCTCATACATCACGTCGGCGTCGTTGCCATCGACGAGGATCGGTGGCAGGCCGTACGCCGACGCCCGGTCCGCGGCCGGGTGCTCCACCGCGGTCACCAACCCGATCGGGGTGTACTCCATGTACTGATTGTTTTCGCAGACGAAGACCACCGGCAGGTGCCACACGGCGGCAAGGTTGAGAGCCTCGTGGAAGGTACCGATATTGGTTGTCCCATCGCCGAAGAAACACACCGCGACCTGACCCGACTTGCGCTGCTGGGCCGACCAGGCTGCGCCGGCGGCGATTGGCAAGTGGGCGCCGACGATGGCATAGGAGCCCATCGCGCCATGCTCGACGTCGGTGAGATGCATCGAGCCGCCCTTGCCGTGCAGCATCCCGTTGCGACGGCCGAGCAACTCCGCCATGGCGGCGGCCATCGAGGCCCCGCGAGCTAAGGTGTGCCCGTGGCCGCGGTAGGTACAGAACGTGTAGTCGTCGGGGCGCATGGCCGCCGCGTAGCCCGCAGCGATCGCCTCCTGGCCGAGCGCCAGGTGACTGGTGCCGCGCACCAGGTTCTCGAGGAAGAGCTCGTAAGCGCGCTGCTCGAAATCGCGCAGCTCGACCATCAGTTGATAGAGGCGCAGCCGCGTTGGGCGGTCGACGTCAGCGGCCGGCGGCGTTTCGGGCTTGCTCAATATGCGTTCGCGATGACCAGGGTTTCGGCGGGGAAAAGGGTGATCACATCGTGTCCGGTCGCGGTCACCACGATTTCCTCCTCTATGCGCGCCGCCGAGTGGCCGTCATCGGCGGGACAGTAGGTTTCGAGCGCAAAGACCATCCCTTCCTTGAGCTCGATCGGGTGCTCGAGCGAGTTCAGCCGGCTGATGATGGGCCGCTCGTGCAGCGCCAGGCCCAGGCCATGGCCGAACTGCAGGCCGAACGCCTCCATCTCGCTTTCGAAGCCGAAGTCCTGCGCTTTGGGCCAAGCTCTCGCGATCTTGTCGGTCGTCAGCCCGGGCTTGACCATGTCGATGCCGGCGTCGATCCACTCGCGCGCCTTCTTATAGGCGTCGCGCTGGCTCTGCGTGGCGCGGCCTACGTTGAACGTGCGGTAGTAGCAGGTCCGGTAGCCGTTGTACGACTGAATGATGTCGAAGAAGGCCTGGTCACCCGGCCGGATCAGGCGGTCCGAGAACACGTGCGGGTGCGGGCTGCAGCGCTCGCCGGAGACGGCGTTGATCGCTTCGACGTCGTCCGAGCCCATTTCATAGAGCTGCTTGTTCGCGATCGCGACGATCTCATTCTCCCGGATGCCGGGCTTGAGGACTTCGTAGATCGTTTGGTAGACACCATCGACCAACGCGGCGGACATGCTGAGCAGAACGATCTCATCCGACGACTTGATCATGCGGGCGTCGAGCATCGCCTGCTGGGCGTCGACGACCTTGATGCCGGCGTTCTGCAAAGCGAAGACCATCGGGATTTCCGCGATGTCGACACCGAGGGGCTCGCTGGCGACCCCTTTCTCGCGCATGATCTCCTTGACGGTGCGGGCGACGTCATCCGACAGGCCGACATCCGGGGCGACGGAGCCGCGCAGGCCGGTCATACCCGCTCGTGAGTTCTCCGGCTTGAGCCACGGCGCATGCAGCCGGTGGGCCTTTGCTGCCGAGCCAAAGTCCCAGAGGATCGGCTCGCCTCCGCGGGTGAGCAGCGCAAAACGCGCGACTTTGTCGCGCGCCCACTCGCCGATGGTGGTGCTGGTCAGATACCGAATGTTGTTCATGTCGAAGACCAGCACGGCGCCCAGCCCGGCGTCCGCGATCGCCTGCTGGGCGCGGCCTAGGCGATACGTATGCAGCCGACGGAAGTCGATCCGTTCTTCCCAGTCGACATGCATTCGCCCCGGTGCCGGCACGGACGTGACCGTAAATTCAGGCCGGGCCATGGTCGCCACTGGCAGGCTCGAGCCCGTCGGAGACTGGACGGGTGTCCGGAACGAGCTTGAGATTGGCCGCTTTTGCCTCGAGCTCTAGGAGCGCTGCGAAGTCGCCATCGCCCAGGCCGCTCTCGATCAGGTTGACGATGATCTGGTGAACCAGTGCCGAGACGGGGATGGGGACCTTCAGCTGGTGGGCTGCGTCCAGCCCCAGGTCAAAATCCTTGCGCAGCAGGTGGCCGGTAAAGGTGGGGGTGAAATCCAGGTTGACGAAGGCGGGCGTCTTGTACTGGGTGAAGGTCGATCCCATGACGCTGCCATTGATGAAGTCCAGGTAATCGGCGCGCGCGATGCCGCCCCGCTCGGCGAGCACCGTGGTCTCGGCCAGGATCTGGGTGACGACGCCCAGGACAAGGTTGTGACAGATCTTGACCAGGCGGGCTCGCTCCCCCTCGCCGACGTAGGTGACTCGGGCGCCGAGCATCTTCAGGTATGGCAGCGCGGTCTCAAAGGCATCGCGCGGTCCGGAGACCGCTATCGCGAGCCGACCGGCGCGAGCCACATTCGGGTTGCCGCTCACCGGCGCGGCCAATAACGCGGTTCCGAGCCCATGCGCGGTCGCGCGCATCTCGGCGGAGACCTCCATCGACACCGTCGAAGCGTCGATCAGGAGCGACGGGGCGCGGGTCCCGTGGGACAGCAGGCCGTGCGGTCCCGCAACGACCTCGACGAAGTCCTTCGAGTCGGAGACCGTTGTGATGACGATGTCGCGGTCCGCCAGGTCGACCGGCCGATTGACGACGCGGGCACCCAACCTGGATAGTGATTCGGCCTTGGCGCGCGTGCGGTTGTAGACGGTCACGTCCACACCGCGCTGCAACAGTCGCGTCACCAGGGCGGTGCCCATCCGACCGGTGCCAATCCAGCCCAGACGGTGGCTATTGGGCTGGTGTGTACTCATCGATGCCCTCCCCTGAGCGCGGCCGTGTGCGCAAACGTTTGCTTACGATACCAGC
>DASZJR010000099.1:0-2935 GCA_035947855.1 Candidatus Dormiibacterota bacterium | reverse complement strand
TCCTCTCCTTCCCGCTCCTCATGCACTAGGGCGGGGCTGTGAGCGCCAGGTCGGCCCCATGAGCCGCTCCGTTTGCCGAAAATGTTGGACCTGGCACGGTAGCGGCGCGACGCTGTGCCCTCGGTGCGGGGCTCCGCTCGTCTCCGGAAGCGCGCCCGAGCCGTCCTGTGCCGTGAATCCACAAGCCGCGGTCGTCGCATCCCAGCCGGCCGCAACGCCCACTGCGCCCGCCGCAGCCACGGGTCGGTCAACATCGGCGAGCGCGGCGAGGTGGCGGTTGGGGGCGGTCGCCGCCGTTGCCCTGGTCCTGGGCGTGGTTGCCATCCTCCTGATCCTGCAGTGGTCAGCGCGGACCGTTTCGGCAGACGGCGCGTTCAGCGTCCAGACTCCCAGCGGCTGGGTTCGGTACACCGGTACGGATTTACCTGATGGCCCTCCCACCAAGAACGACCAGATGGTGTTGCTCGGCCCAACGGCCGACGGGATCCAGGCGCATGTTTTCATCTACCAGCGTCAGGCTGGGTTCGTCGACCTCGGCCAGCTTGACCGGACGTGGACCGCCAACCTCGATCAGGCGACCTGCCACTTCTCGGGCGCTGTCGGTCACTTCAGCGCAATGACGCCGACCACGATCGCCGCCTCCGCGGCATTGGTCACCGAGTGCCGGACGCCGACGGTCAGTGTCGAGTTCATCACGGTCAATCACGGGAACCACACGGACATGATCGGTCTCACCGCCGCGTCCAGCCAGTTCGATCGCCTGCGCGACACGTCGCTGCAAGCGTTACTCGACTCATGGCGCTGGAACTAAGACCACTAGACTCGTCCGCGTGACGCACGCCCTCGGACTTGGCTTCACCGTCTTCACCGTCATCTTCCTGCTCGAGCTTCCCGACAAGACGGCGCTCGCCGCCCTGCTGCTCGCGACCCGGCATCGGCCGCTCCCCATCTTCTTCGGGGCAGCCGCCGCGTTCGTCGTCCAGAGCGCCGTGGCCGTCCTGGCCGGCTCGCTGTTCAGCCTCCTTCCGCGGGAACCAATTCGCATTGCTGCCGGGCTGCTGTTCCTGGTGATGGCGGCGCTGCTCGCTCGGCGCAACCTCGGCAAGGTGGAGGCAGCTGAGGAGCAATCGGTGGAGCACGAAGAGGCCCGGCACCGCCGGCCCTTCGTCACCGCCTTCATCGTGGTCTTCATCGCGGAGTGGGGTGATCTGACGCAGCTGGCGACGGCGGCGCTGCAGGCGCGCTACCAGCAGCCGCTGCTCGTCTTTGTCGCCGCCACACTGGCGCTCTGGGCCGTCTCGGCCATTGCCGTCGGACTCGGAAATCGACTGGGCGCCTGGGTCCCAGCGCGCCCACTCCAGTTCGCCGCGGCCGGCGTCATGGTGCTCGTCGCGATCGCGCTGATCAGCGGCTTGCTCGGTTAGCCGGTCCGTCAGGCCGCGGTCGTAAGGTCGATCGCCTCGGGCACGGCCCGCTGCGGGATGGTGAAGGTGAAGTTGCTGCCCTGGCCGGGCGTGCTCTTCACCCAGATCCGCCCGCCATGCATCTCGACCAGCCGGCGAGAGATCGCGAGACCCAGGCCGGTACCCTGATACTTCCCGCTGATGCCGCTCTGGCCTTGCTGAAAGCTCTCGAAGATTCGCTCGGCATCTTCCAGCGGGACCCCGATGCCGGTATCGCGGACGCCGATCACCAGCTCCGCTCCCTGGCGCTCGGCCGTGACGCGCACGCTACCCGTCTCTGTGAATTTGATCGCGTTGCCCAGCAAGTTCAGCAGGACCTGCTTGAGCTTTGGGCCATCGGCAAAAACGCGTCCCACCTCGGCGGAGACGCTGGCGGTCAGCTCGAGCTTCTTGTTCTTGGCCAGCGACCGCACGCTCTCGACGCACTCCGAAATCAGCGGCTCGACCTCGACCTCGCCGCGGTTGAGCTGGGCCTTGCCCGCCTCGAGCTTGGAGATGTCCAGCAGGTCGTTGATGAGGATCAGGAGGTGCTGTCCATTCTGGGCGATGATGTCCACATCCTGGCGCTGGTCGCGCGTCAAGATACCGCCGTCGCCTTCGAGCAGCAGCTGTGAGAAGCCGAGGATCGAGTTCAGCGGCGTTCGCAGCTCGTGGCTCATGTTGGCGAGGAACTCGGACTTGTGCTGGTTCGCGCGTTCGAGCTCGGCGTTGACGGCCCCCAGTCGCGCCGTCTGCTCGGTCGCGAGGTGGAAGAGGTGGGCCTCCTGGATGGCGGTCGCGGCGTGCTGCGCGAAGAGCGTGAGCAGCTCGATCGTGTTGCGGTCTAGCGAGCGCCGATGATAGATGGCGAGCACGCCCAACAACTGGTCGCCGACCACCATGGGGAAGCCGGCGAACGCCTGGATGCCTTCTTCCGACATCCAGGGATTGAGCGCGAGTTGCCGGTGGTTGGCCGGATCGTTGGTCACGATCGGCACGCGTAGCTCCGCCACCTGGCCGATCTCGCCCATGCCGCGCTCCACCCGTCCCGGGACCGGCGGCGCGTTTCGCGTCGTGTGATGGCTGGCCCGTCGCCAGAGCGCGCCGTCACTCGGCTCCAACAGCCAGATCTGCGCCGCGGCAAACCCGAGGTTGCCGGTTAGCGCGGTGGCCATGATGTCGAGCAACTCCGGGTCGAAAAGCTTCTGATTCATCTGGTCGATCGAGCGGTTGAGCAACTCGAGCCGGCGGGCACGCTTCTCCGTCTCTTCGAACAAGCGAACGTTGCGAAGCGCGACAGCCAGCTGCTGGGCAAGCACCTCGAGGGCCTCTTCTTCCCAGCGGGTGAGCCGTCGCGGGTCTTCCCGCGTCTGTAGATGGAGCACGCCCGAGACCTTGCCTTCCAACAGCACCGGGGTACCGAACACCCAGGCGTAGCCGGCGGTATTGAGCGCCGCCAGGTCGAACAGCGGCGTCTCGCCGAGCGCGACCAG
>DASZJR010000098.1:0-7622 GCA_035947855.1 Candidatus Dormiibacterota bacterium | reverse complement strand
GCGCTCCGGCAGGCCGTGTTCGAGCACGGTCGCACCCTCGTAGAGGCCGAGCAGGTCGGGGTCTTCCCCCTCCCGGACCGCGTCGATATCGGGCAGGTCATCGACCACGATCATGGTGTTGGACATTTGGGTCTGAAAGGTTTCCGGGATGCCCGCCAGCGCCTTCTCGGCGAGACGGGCAAAGTGGTCGCGCGAGACGCGGTGCGGAATCCCGTAATGGTGCGGTCGCAGCGCCGCCGCGCGCGCAAAGGCCTTGATGGCATCGCCATCATCGAGCCAGACACGAATCCGCCCCAGCAAGTTCCAGGTCGCGGCGTCTTCCTCGCCCGCGAGCGCCTGCTGCGCGAAATCCGCCGCCAGCGGCATGTCGCCGGCGCGGTAGGCGAGGCGGGCGGCGAGCCGCAACCAGCCCCCGTCCACCCGCTCCTGCAGGGCGCGGAGCTCCTCGAGCGCCTCGGAAAACCTTTCGGCAATTGTTTCGATCGCGCCATCCGCGTCACCGTCGCGAGCCTGTTGTAGACCTTTCACCACCCGGTCTCGCAGGCTCGGCGCGCCGCCGCGGAACCAACGGCTAAGCGGCATCTTCGTTACGGAGCGCAGCCTGCAAGCCTACCTTCGGGACCCCGTTACATCGGCAATGGGCCAGCAGACGACGATGAATGCCCACGACTTCGAGAACCATGTGCTCAAGCGCCTGACCGCGCTGCGCCCGGGTTGGACAGTTAAGAAGGGGCCGGAGCCCTTTCAGCTGACCATCCGCCGCGTCCGCGAAGGCGACCTGCGCTTCAACCTCGACAGCTTTTACCAGCAGTACCGCGAACAACCGGGCGCACTCGACCGGCTCTTCGCGGCGCGCCTGCGCCGGCTCGACCAGGAGTGCGACAGCGAGGCGCTCTTCGGCGCTCCCCTGATCCTGCCCGTGCTGCGGCCCGCCAGTTTTCTCGAGTCGGCCGGCGGCCCGGTCGTCTACCGCCGGATGCTCAACGACATGGTCGTCACCTACGCCGCCCACTACGCGCAGGGCATGCGTTACCTGCTGCCCCAGGACCTGGCGGCCTGGAATGTGGGTCGGGACCACGTCGAAGTCATCGCGCTGGGCAACCTGGCGTTGATGTTCCGCAACGGCATGAAGTTCACCGGCCTGGAAACGGACAAAGAGGGCCGTTCGAAGATGCTGATGTTGAGTTATGTCGACCCTCGGCCCTACGGGGCGGCGCTGATGCTCCTCCCCGAGGTCTGGGCGTGGCTGGAAGAGATGCTGGAAGACGTGCCGGTCGTCGGTGTGCCGGAGCGCGGCTCCCTGATCGCCGCCGGCCAGCAGGCGCAGTTGATGGGACGGCTCCGCCACGACGTCCAGGAGCGTCACCGTGAGGCCGCTTTCCCGGTTTCGGACCACCTGTACTGCGTCGAGAGCGGCCGCATCCGGCAGTACGCCCGCTAGCGAGCCCGCGCGGCGCCGGCTGGCACTACACGTATCCCGGGAAGCCCGGATGCGGGTCCGGATGTTCGCGCGGCCGTAGCAGGACCGCCAGGATCAGACCGCTGGCGAAACCACCGATATGGGCGAAGTACGCGACGCCACCGCCGGTGACGCCGAGGCCGAGGAAGGCATCGAACAATTGCAGTGCGATCCAGTACCCAATGACCAGATACGCGGAAATCGTGATGAAGAAGAAGGGAACGATGAAGGTCAGCACGCGCGCCCGCGGGAAGTAGAGAACGTAAGCCGCCAGGATGCCGGAGATGGCGCCGCTCGCGCCCAGCATCGGCACGGTTGACGTCGGCGTGATGTAGACCTGCAGCAAGCTGCCGGCGATACCCGCGGTGAAATAGACGACCAGGAACTTGATCTCACCTAGCTTGTCCTCGACGTTGTTGCCGAAGATCCAGAGGAACAGCATGTTGCCGCCCACGTGCAGCAGGCTGGCATGTAGAAACATCGAGGTGATGAGCGTGCCAAGGTGCCGCCCTGCCGTGATGTCTGCCGGGATGACGGCGTACTGCGCGATGGCGTTCTCATTCATCACCGGGTTTTGCGCCAGGTAGAAATACACCCCGAAATTGATCAGGATCAGGCCCCAGGTGATGAGGGAACGCCGGCGGGTCGGGTTGTAGTCGCGGAGCGGGATCACGAGGCCAGCGCCCGCGGCATGAGCTTGGCGTCTTCCAGCAGGCGCCGGAGGCTCGGAAGCTCTGTCGCTAACAGCGGGGGCAGCGGCATGCGCGGGTCGCCGTGGTCATATCCCAGCAGGCGCAGGCCGGCCTTGAGCCCGGGGACGCCGTAGCCGCCGCTGAGTGCCTCGCCCAGCGGCGCGATGGTGCGCTGCAGCTGGCGCGCCTGGTCGGCATGGTGCTCGCGCCACGCCGTGCGGATGCCGGCGCAGGCGTGCGGGGCCAGGTTGGCGAGCGCGGCGATCGCGCCGTCTGCCCCGGCATCGAGCGCGTCCAGTAGCTTCTCGCCAGCGCCGGCGAGCAGGATGAAATCGGTCCCGAGCTGCTCGCGCAGCCGGGGCAGCCGGGCGATGTCACCGGACGAGTCCTTGATCCCCGCAATATTGACGTGTCCGGCCAGCCTCACGATCCAATCGGCGCCGAGGTCGTAGCCCATGTGGACCGGGACGTTGTAGATGAGGATCGGGATCGGGCTCGCCTCGGCGACAGCGTGATAGTGGGCGCGCAGCGCCTCCACCGTGAGCTGGAGCCGGAAGTAGCTGGGGGCAATCACGAGCGCGGCTTCCGCCCCTTCGGCGGCGGCCGCCAGCGTCCGTTCGATGGTCGCCCGCGTCGACTCCGCGCCCGTTCCGGCGATGAGGCGCAGCGTCGTCGGCAGGGCGCTGCGCACGTTTCCGATCGCCTGCAGCCGTTCGGCCTCGGTCAACTGTGCCGCCTCGCCGTTCGATCCGAGGGCGACCACGCCATCAAGGCCGCCGTCGCTCAGGAACTCGAGAAACCCGGCCGGCGGCGGCCGCAGCGCGCCGTCCGGCGCGAAGGCCGTGGCGATCGGCGGGAAGATCCCAGCAAGCCAGCGCGCGCCCATCTGGCGATTCTATGGACTGCGGGGTCCCAACCGTGGACGGCCGCTTGTTACGCAGCCGCGACGGCATTGTCGCTACGCGCCGACCCGTCCCGACGGGCCCGTTAACAAACCGCTGATAGCCTCACGACAACGTGTTCGACACGCATGCCCTGGCATCGCGCCGCTTCTCCCGCCGTTCGTTCCTTGACCGCGGGCTCCGCGTCGGCCTTGGCGTGACGGGTGGCCTCACGCTGGCGTCGCTGCTCGACGCCTGCGGGACCGGACCCGGGAGTACGGCCCCCACACCGCCGCCTGGCGCGACGGTCATCCGTGCCCTGCTCTTCGACCAGGTCGGCTACGACGTGACCGTACTGCAATCGCTGGCGAACAAGTTCCGGACCCTCCACGACAACAAGGTGTTCGTCTCCATCGAGACGGCGCACTACCGCGAGCTCTACGAGAGCATCCTCGCGGCCGGCTTGTCGAAGCCGGCACCCTATGACGTCGTCGGCCTCGACCAGGTCTGGGTGCCGGAGTTTGCGAACCGCATGCAACTCCTCAGCCTGAAGGACCAGATCCCGGATGACGCCCGCTCCGACATCATGCCGAGCCTGCTCGACGCCTTCTCCTTCAAGGGCGCGACCTGGGCGATGCCACACGTGCTCAACATCCAGAGCCTCTACTACAACAAGAGCCAGCTGCGCGCCGCGGGTTTCAACGACCCGCCCAAAACCCTGGAGGACTGGCATACGCAAATGACGGCGCTGCGCCGCCGCGTCGTGCCCTACACCGACTCCTGGGCGCAGGACGAGGGCCTCGTCTCGGACTTCGTTCGGATCACGGCGGAGTTTGGCGGTGACCTCTTCGATGCCAGCGGGAAGCCGTTGCTGCTCCAGCAACCGGCGCAACGCGCCGCGGCCTTCATGCGGCAACTGATCGACGAGCGCCTGGTGCGCACCGACGTCGCCGCCAGCAACGAACCGGACGCGATGCGAGCCTTCCTCTCCGGTGGGGTCGCCTTTACGACGAACTGGAACTTCGTGTGGGGGGCGATGAACGATCCGCTGTACTCGCAGATCGTCGGGCAGGGATCGGTCGCGCCCATCCCCGCCGCCGCCTCGACGGGACAGACTGCGGCGTCAGTGAGCGGCTTCCTCGGCCTCTCGGTCCTCGCCAGCAGCGCCCATCCCGATCTGGCGGTCGCGTGGCTTCGCTACCTGACCAGCCCGGAAGTCCAGGCCCAGCAAACGGCCGAGCTCCCCATCTGGACCTCGTTGCAGAATTCCGCGGACCTGCGGAAAGCAAACCCGCAAATCGGTGTCTTCCTCACCAACCTGGCCAACGCCCGCCCGCGGCCGAAGCTGGGGCACTATGTCGAGGCGTCGTCGGTTCTGCAGCGGCATCTTCACGACCTCGTGCTCGGCAGCGCCAGCCCGACGACCGCCATGGCGCAGGCTCAGGCCGAGCTGCTCGCCCTGCAGGCCCGGTTCTCCAGCTAAGCCGCCCTCGTCGGGCTACGATGGAAACCGATGCCGCAGGATAGCGCCGTCTACCGGATCGGATTGATCGAAGCCATCATCCTGTTGCTGCTGCTCGTCCTCGCCTTTGGCGCGATCACCATCATGGCTCGCGAGCGGTGGCTCGCGCTCGGCGTGGCGGAATCGCTGCTGGCGCGCCTGGCTGTGTCGGTGGTGGTGGCCTCGATCGCGGTGAACGGGCTCAGCGGGGTTGTGCTCAACCTCCTTCAGGGCATTGCCCTCTCCGACCCGAACCTCGCGGTGTCCGCTGCGCGCAATCAGGCGGTGGTGGGTATCCCGCTGTCGCTGGCGCTGGCGGCCGTGAGCATCATCCGGATCGAGATGTATCACCGGCGGCTCGCCAACCCACCCGTCCAAGAAGAGGACGCCGACTGGAAGGTCGAGCCGCCCGACATCGCCGGCCGCCGCTAGCCCTTACGAGGTGCTCGGGCTGGGCGTCACGACGATTTGCGACGCCGGGATCTCTCCATCCAGCAAATTCCACCTGGTCAGGATCGTGCGATACGTCCCGTCCTGGTAAATGGCCATCATGGCCTGCTGCATGGCCTTGAGGAGCTCGCCGTTCTTGGGATCGATCGCAATCCCCTCGGGATTCGTCTTGAATGGCGCACCGGCCTGCTCCAGTTGGTCGGGGGTCTGTTTCACGAAGTAGGCCGCCACCGGCGAGTCGTCGAGTGCGGCCTCCACCCCGCGCTGCTTGAGAATCAGCACCGCCTGGAGGTCGGTCGGGTAGACCTGCTTGTTGATCTTGCTGTCCTTGCACACGCCACCATTCGCCTCGTCGATCGAGGTCTCCTCAGGGCTCTGTACCTGGACCGAGACTTTCTTGCCACAGAGGTCACTCAAGCCGGTGATCGCCGAGGGGTTGCCCTTTCGCACCAGGATCGCCTGCCCGGCGCGGAAGTACGCCACCAGGGCAACCTGCCGCTGGACATCGGGCGTGATCAGCAACGCCGAGATGATGGCGTCGCCCTTCTTGGCCAGCAGGGCGCCGATGAGTTGCGGCGTATCGGTCGTCTGGATGGTGGCCGTCATCCCCATCCTGCCAGCAACGGCCTGCGCGATCTCGATGTCGAACCCGACCGCCTGTTGGGTTGAGGCGTCGATCGATTCCTGCGGCGGATAGGTGGTGTCCGAGAGAAACGTGATGGTGCCGGGACGGACCAGGTTGGTGGGGGGCGTGATGACGGGTGGCGTCGGACTGGCAATCGCCAGCGCCGTCGTCGAGGGCGACGCTTTGGCGATTCCCGGGCTGGGGAGGCTGCAGGCACCGAGCGTCATGGCGAGCAATGCGCTCAGCGCGAGGCGTCTCCGCAGCGCGGCCGTCATCTCCCCGCTCCTCGCCCGAACGGGGTTATTGTCATGGCCAAAATAAGCGACCCAATTCTACGACCGCCGTCCCCGCCCGGCGCATCAGCCTTATGCTGAGCCCCTTGCCAGTCATACTCGACGGCCAGTCGCTGAGCCCTGCCGATGTGGTGGCGGTGGCTCGCCATGGCGAGCGTGTCAGCCTGGGGCCGCAGGCGAAAACCCGGCTCCAGCAGGCCCGCCGGCTGGTCGATCGCCTTGTGGCCGAGGATCGGGTAGTTTACGGGCTGACGACCGGGGTGGGCGCGCTGAAAAACGTGCGAATCCCGCCGGCCGACACCCGCCAGCTCCAGCGCAACCTGTTCATGAGCCACGCTGTCGGCGTCGGTCCGCCCCTACCCGAGGAGCTGGTCCGCGCCGGGATCCTGGTCCGCGTCAACCAGTTCTGCCAGGGGACCTCGGGGGTCAGCCCGGTGGTCGCCGAGCGGCTGGTGGACCTGCTCAACCACGACATCTGTCCATGGGTGCCGGAGAAGGGGTCGCTGGGGGCCAGCGGCGATCTCGCCCCCTCGGCACATGTTGGCCTGGTGCTGATCGGGGAGGGCGATGTTCTACGGAAAGGCGACCGGCGCAGCGGCGCCGAGGCGCTCCGCGCGGCCGGCCTCGAGCCCGTCGAGCTGCACGCCAAAGATGCGCTGAGCGTCCTCAACGGCACCCACTTCATGAGCGGAGCCGCCAGCCTGGTGCTACACGATGCGCAGCGACTCCTCCTGACCGCGGACGTCGTGGCGGCGCTCAGCGTTGAGGCGCTGCGTGGTTCGCGCACCGCGTTCGATCCCCGCATTCACGCGGCGCGCCCGCATCCCGGGCAGGTTGCGTCAGCCGCACGCATCTTTGCCCTGACAGAAGGCAGCGGGATCGCCGAATCGCATGTCCTTTGCGACCGCGTTCAGGACGCCTACTCCTTGCGCTGCGCAGCCCAGGTGCACGGCGCCTGCCACGACGCGATCGACTACCTCAGCCGGGTCCTTACCGTTGAGCTCAACGCCGGCACCGACAATCCATTGGTCTTCGCCGAGGACGAGGCCGTGCTCTCCGGGGGCAACTTCCACGGCGAGCCGCTGGCGCTCGCGCTCGACACCGCCAACCTCGGCCTGAGCGAGATCGGCAGTATCTCCGAGCGGCGCCTGTTCCGGATGCTCACTGGCTTTCTTTCCGAGCTTCCGCCGTTTCTCACGCGCCACTCGGGCCTCGACTCGGGCTACATGCTGTTGCAGTACACCGCCGCCGCGCTCGCCACCGACAACCAGCTGCTCGCTACACCGGCGAGTGTCCATTCCCTGCCGACATCGGCCGACCAGGAAGACCACAACAGCATGGGCTGGCATAGCGCCCAGCGCGCGCGCCAGGTCGCGACCAACGTCGAGGCCATTCTCGCGCTCGAGGCGCTCGGTGCGGCACAGGGCATCGATCTGCTGGCGCCGCTGAAGCCCGGCCGCCTGACGGGCGAGGCCCAGGCGGCTATCCGGGAGAAGGTGCCGACGCTCGACCACGACCGGGTGCTCAAGCCCGAGATCCAGGCCACCATCGAACTGGTCCGCAGCGGCCGGCTGGCGAAAATCGCCGCCAGCGCTTTTCCCTCCCCCGCTCGCGGGGGAGGGTAGGGTGGGGGCCCGTTGACCATCTCCACCCCGATTCGCGCCGCGCGCGGCACCGAGCTGACTACTCGCGGCTGGCAGCAGGAGGCGGCGCTGCGCATG
>DASZJR010000097.1:0-22237 GCA_035947855.1 Candidatus Dormiibacterota bacterium | reverse complement strand
ACGTGCACGACATTGCCCACCTCGCTCAACGAGCGGTCCTGCAGGAACGCCCGGCTGGGGTCGCTGACCTCGTGCATCCCGCTGTCGCGCATCTCGAACACACCGATCTCGTCGGTCGAACCAAAGCGGTTCTTCTGGCTGCGCAAGATACGGAAGCTGTGATGCCGCTCGCCCTCGAGGTAGAGCACGGTGTCGACGATGTGCTCGAGCACGCGCGGACCGGCGATCGCGCCCTCCTTGTTGACGTGGCCCACGAGAAAGATCGGGATGTGGCTGCTCTTCGCCAGCAGCATCAACCGGCCGGCGCACTCGCGCACCTGGCTGACGCTGCCGGGCGCCGAGGTGACGCCGCCCAGGAAGACCGTCTGGATCGAGTCGATGACGGCCATCATCGGGCGCGCCTTTTCGAGATGTTCAACGATGCCGTCGAGGTCGTTCTCGGCCAGCACCATCAGGCGGTCGCCCTCGATGCCAAGCCGCTGGGCTCGCAGCTTTAGCTGCTGAACCGACTCCTCGCCCGATACGTAGAGCACCGGGCCGTACGAGCCGGCCACCTCGCTGGCGAGCTGCAGCAGGAGGGTCGACTTGCCGATGCCGGGGTCGCCCCCGACCAGCACCAGGGAGCCGGGCACGATGCCGCCGCCGAGCACCTGATTGAGCTCTCGCATGGCGAGGCGAAGCCGATTGGCCTGGGTAAAGCGGACCTGCGCCAGTGGCATGGGCTGGGCGGTCGAGATGCTGACCCGCCGCGCGCCCGAGTGCGACGCCGGCTCCGCCCGGACCTGTTCCTCGACGTAACTGTTCCAGTTGCCGCACTCGGGACACCGGCCGACCCATTTCGACGACTGGTTACCGCACTCCTGGCAGGCGAAGATCGTCCGCGGTTTTGGTGTCACGCTCGCCCGGGGCTCGCTGATGGCGCCTTCACAGTCGCCCGTAACTATAGGGCCGGTTTGCGACAGCTGCGTGTCGAGTCCTACCCCCTCGATCGGGGCGCGCGGCTGACGGGGCCGATGGTCCGGCCATTTTGCGAGTCGCGGATTAGCGTCGCCAGCCGTTTCTGCCGGGTCTCCTCGCGCTTGGCGCTGATGACCCAGTAGATGGCGGTCCTCCTGTACGAGGGCGGCTGGCTCTCGAAAAACGCCCACGCCTTCTTGTTGAAGCGAAATGCCCGCTCCGCCTCTGGATCGAGCCTGGCGGCCTGCCGCTGTTCGTAGCTGTAGATCGCCGACCGTTCGTCGGTCCGCCGCTCGAAGGCCCTTAGTCCGGCGGGTCGCATACGCCCATGCTTGATGAGCTCCTTGGCCCGGGCGATGTTGATGGCGCTCCAGGTACTACGCGGCTTGCGAGGGGTTATCCGATTCGAATAGCTGACGTCGTCGATGCCCCTGCGGACACCGTCGATCCACCCGAAGCACAGCTCCTCGTCGACGAGTTCCGCCCAGGTGATGCTCGTTTTTCCGGTACCACGCCTGTAGAACCCAACCCACAACTCGGTCGCTGTCGCGTGGTTGTCGTCGAGCCAGGCGCGGAGCTCAGTAGCAGTGGCGAAGAACCTGGGCTTCATCCGAGCGCCAGAATAGTGGGAGGCCGGCAGCGACGCCAGCCTCCCACTCCTCAGTGTTAGTCGCCCTGCTGGTTGTTCTGGTCGTTCCCCTGATCGAGCAGGTCTTCACCTTGCTGGATCAACTGGCGGGCCTGGTGTTCATTGATCGCTGTGCCGCCGAAGGCAGCGGCGTTGAGCATCGAGATCATCTGGCTCGCGATCGAATTCCGCTTGCTCGTCAGCGAAATCAGCCGGTTCTCGATTTGCGTGTAGGTCGCGTCATTCCCCTCGAGCGCCTTCGTCGATTGCTTCAGGGTGGACAGGCCAAGCTCACCAACGGGAGCATTGATCTGCTTGTAGACGTCGCCCAACTCGCGGAGGGTCTCGCTATGCGCCCGCAATGACTTCGGCAGCGCGCGCGAATTGATCGCCTCGACCATGACACGACCGTCGCTGGCATAGTCGTCCTTGAGACCGACCAGTGTCAGGATGGTTGGGCGGACGTCGGCGTGATCCGACCAGATCTCGTTCGTCCGGCCAAGGTGCTTGATCCCCGGTCCGACCATACCGAGCCAGGTCGTCACGATCTCAGGTTGGAAGTCACCGTGGTTCCAGGCAAAGGCGGAACTCTGGCTCAAGCAGGCCGTGCTTATTTGAGCGGAAATCGGCGCGCAGGTCGGCGCACCCCGGAAGAAGAAATAGTCGGGATTGGCAAACATCACGAGCGTCGGTGTGCGCTGCGGATCGACCGTCACCATGTGAAGGAGGTTCAACTCCACGGAGTCGGCCAGCCGCTGGGTGATGACCGTCCGTTGGCCGGTATTGCGATTCTGCGGATCGACGAGCGCCGCCAGAGCGTGGTCGAACTGGCGGGTCACCGTGGCGTCGCGGGCCGGATTGGTATCGAGGTAGATCGCCGGCGCCGTGTCGGCGTGCACCTGGAATGGCGTCGCGTTCCCGGTTTCGGCGGTGAGCAACCCGCGCAGGTTGCCACCGATCTCGCCGATCGTCGGTGTGGCAAAGCTGTGATCGTAGTTGCAGAGAACCACGACGCCGTTGCATCCGGCCGGCGTTCCGGGCGTGCCGGCGTAGTGGTCGTTCTCGTCGGCAGTGAAGACGAACAGCGTGTTGCTCTTGTTGATGCCATCGGCGGCAAGCCGGTTGAAGAACGTGCCGAAGGCCTGGTCGTATGCCTTCAGCTGGTCTTCGTAGGTCTTTTCGCCGGGACCGAGAGCGCCATTGTCGCCGCCGCCCGTGTGGTCACCGTGAGCGTCCGAGATGTATGCGTAGGTGATCGGCACGTTGTGCTCCTGCATCGCCGCCACATACGCGAGCGACTGCGCGACTGAGATGCCACTGAAGCCCGGGAAGCCCGGCGTGCCGCTGTCCGGGTTGGTCATGGTCTGGTGGTTGAGGTCGGTCATATTCCCGCTCGCGTCACGAAGGTCCGATCCCGGGGGCGCGATAACGGGGGCGACGTACTTATGACCAAAGAGCCCGTTGAAGCCAACGTATCCCCCTGGCTCGTCGGCCAGCTTGTCCGCGACCGGCGCGCCCAGGGAATTACCGTGGGCGCACAGGGCGGCGCCCTGGGCGCAGTGGATCGCGACGCCGATGAAGTCGGCGGTGGCCTGGTTCGCCGTCGCCGGCGTCCCCGCTTCGATCGCCTCCGGAGAGCCAGCGCCGAATACCGTCGCCACGTTAGCGGCTGATTCCAACTCAATATTGGCCGTTGACACGCCGCCGAAGTTACAGCCGGCACGCGTGTAGGGAACCCAGGGCGCCGGCGTGTTCTTGTTGCCGGTGGTCACGAGGTTCGGCTTGGAGTCGGTCGGCGGAGCAGCGAGGTCGGTCCAGTATTGAAACGAGCCGGCACCGATCGATGTGCTGCCGTCGGCCTTGAAGACCCGGTAGCTGTTGGAGACCGGCATCCCGTGCCGGTCGGGATAGAGACCGGTCAGGGTGGTGATGATGTCGTCCGCCGTGTGCGAGATCAGCGGGGTGTGGTGATTGGACGACAGCATGCCGTTGTTTTTGAGAAAGTTCAGCAGGTTCGGCATCTGCTCGAGGTCGGATGGGACGCTAGGGTTGTCGCGGGTCAGATGGACGTTGTCGAATTGAACTTCGATCACATGCTTGATGGCACCGTTCGCCGAGCTGAGCTGGCAGCCTCCCGCGGCCGCCGCCGGGGCCGCGCTGCTGATCGACACGAATCCGGCAATGCTGGCGGGAAGCAGCGCCGCCGACAGCAAGCGAGCAAGCGAACGTCGTCCGAACGTGGGCCCAAGAGTCATGTTCCCTCCTTCCCTAGATCGATCCCCGTTCACTCTGGCCGTGACAGCCGAAGGTTTGGCGAACGCCAAATGAATGTTCGGTTAAGTCACAGCGCAGACCGGTGTGTATTGTGGCAGAGAAATGCGGATTGGTCTAGACGTCGCGCAGCACCAACTCCTGTGGCCCGAATTGGCAGAAAGAGTTCAATTCGCAGAGTCGGCCGGATTCGACGGTGCCTGGGTCTTCGACCACTTCTCCCCCCTTTACGGCGATCCGAATGGCCCATGCCTGGAAGGGTGGACGCTTCTGGCAGGCCTCGCCGCCATCACCTCGCGGATCCGGCTCGGTGTGCTGGTGACGGGGATCACCTACCGCCATCCGTCGGTCCTGGCAACTGAGGCGATCACGGTAGACCACATCTCCAGTGGACGCCTCGAGATGGGCGTCGGCGCCGCCTGGCACCAGCCCGAGCACGAGGCGCTGGGGATTCCGTTTCCGCCGATCAAGGAGCGGGCGGAGCGCCTGGAGGAGGGCGTGCAGGTCATCCGGCTGCTGATGACAAAGGACCGCGCCAGTTTCGCGGGCCGGCATTACCAGCTCAGGAAGGCGAGCTATCACCCGCGTCCGATTCAGCGACCTCATCCGCCCATCTGGATCGGCGCCAGTGGTGAGCAATTGATGCTGCCCATCGTCGCCCGCCAGGCCGACGCGTGGCACGCTTTCGGCTCCGAAGATTCGATGGTTCGCAAGTCCCGACTGCTCGACCAGTTGGCGGAGAAGGCCGGGCGAGATCCGAAAGCGATCCTTCGCTCGGCGTCCCTCTCGTTATCCAGGCCATGGGACCAGGTCCGCCGCCGCGTCGCCCAATTGCGCGAAGGCGGATTCGGCTACCTCATTGCTGACTGGCCGTCGGAGGGCAAGGGCCGGCTCGATGCGTTTGTCGAGAAGGTCATGCCGGAACTCACCGACTAGCCAACCCTTCGCCTTTAGTTTGGCGTTAGCAAAGACATCTTTTCCGATCATTGACGAGGCGCACCGACGGTGGCAGACTACGGATGTTTCGCGGCGCGTGGGGCAACAGGCGCGCGGGCGCCGGCGCGCCGTGAGGGAGGGATACGGATGGTCCAGCGACGTCTGTTAACTGTGCTCGCAATCGGCGCCGTTATGGCTGGCGCGTCGGCGATCGGCGGCGCCGCCGGGCCGGCGCAAAAGCCCCTCACCGGCCAGGAGATCGCGCAGAGGATCCTTAGTAAAGGGTACGTACTGACCGCGCCGGTCAGGGCGGGCCTCGAGATGATGGCCCGCGGCGATCGGCAGTTTTCGAGTGGTCTCAACGTCAACGGCGCGGACCTGAGCAGCGCAGGTGCGGCAGCCAGGACAAAGACCTCGAACGGCGGCAAACAGGAGGAGGGCAACGGTCTGACGAACGTCCTCGTGAACAATCCGGGCGAGGATTCCCACCAAACCGACCAGACGACCCAGAGTGAGACGACCGTAGCGGTGCATGGCTCGAACGTCGTCGTCGGCTTCAACGACTCCCAGGTCTTTCTCGAGCCGTTCCTGACCGCCGGAAGCAACCTCACCGGGTATGCGTACTCAACCAATGGTGGCAAGAGTTTCACCGACGGGGGAGCGCTTCCCAATCCGCCCGGCGAGCAGAACCTTGGCGACCCATGGCTCGGGGCGGACCGAGCCGGAAATTTCTACTTCTCCAACCTCCTGATCAATATCAACCCGGAGCGCGGGCAGAATTTCGATGTCGCCGTGGCGAAATCGACCGATGGCGGCAAGACCTTCAGTCCGACGAAGCGTGTCGATACCCAACCCGAGGCTACCGTTCTGCCCTTCTATAGCGCAGACAAAGATGCGCTTGCCGTTGGACGTGATCCGTCCGTGGCATCGCGCGACAACGTCTACGTCGCCTGGGACGACTTTGTCTTCGACCCAACCACCTTTACCGCGAAGAACGGACTGCCGGTCAGCCATTCCTACGACGGCGGCGCAACCTGGCATGTGGTTTATGCCAACCAGCTGATCCAGCCGAACTTCGGTTGCTCGTTCTCGCAGTACATCGGCGCCAACCCGGTTGTCGACGCGCGCAACGGCACGCTGTACGTCGCCACTGAGAAGCTCGCCGAGAACAACGATGGGTGCGTCTTCCCGGCGCCTCCGCTTGCGCACAGCGAAGTGATCTTCAAGTCGACGGACGGCGGACAGACGTTCGGCCCCGAGACGACGATCTCGGACGTGACGACCTCCTCGCCCACAGGGCTTTTCAAGCTCGGTGAGCACCAGTACATGCGCAACCTCGACTTCCCCAGCACCGGTATCGACGGGGCCGGGAATGTCTATGTCACCTGGAATGACGGCCGAAGCGGCAACAGCCACGTGCTCCTCTCCACTTCGACCGACGGCGGGCTCACCTGGACGGCTCCCACGGCTGTTACGAGTGGGACCAACGACGAGATGCAGCCCTCGCTCAGCGTGGATGCCTCCGGGCTGCACGATCTCTACTACATGCGCAATGCCGACAACACGCTGGACGTGGTCGTCGCCAACTCCTCGAACGGCGGCACGACCTGGTCCTACAAGCGGGTGACGAGCCAGTCGTTCCCCGGTGTCTTCACCTTCCCGCAACTCGACCCCGTGATCGCGACGGCGTACATGGGTGACTACATCGCCAACGTGAGCAATGGCGGCAGCCAGTACTTCGCCTGGGGCGACAACCGCAATATCGTCACCAACTTCATGTGGCCACAGGGGCGGCATGACCCGGACGTCTTCTTCGCCAGGACCTCGAAGGGCGAGGACAACCAAAACTAGGCGCGACGACGAACTCGGAACCAGGAGCGGCTTGCCAGGGGGCAGGCCGCTCTTCTCGTTAGACCGTCAGGGAATTCGACGGCATGAAACGAGGGTCAGGGGAAGGGCGTTCGAAACGCTGCCCCGGTTGCCTCGCGCGGACAGAGAGGCGGGCATCAGCCGGCAGGCCGCCGGCGGGAGCATCGACCGGAAGCTCCCATCGCGTCCGGTCGTGACCTGCCAGGAGGTCGTTCCCGCGCGTCCGCTGACGGTGACGGTGACCGCCTCCTCCGAGCGGAAACCGACGCCGCATACCATGGTCCCGACCGCGATCGGCGGGAACGCGAGCGGCTGCATGCACAGCAGCACGCGCGCATGACCGCTCTGGGGGACGATCGGTTGCGGCGGCAACGGACCCGGGCAGCCGATCGGGTTCGCGCTGATCGGGTTGGCGGTGATCGGTGGGCACCTGGGCGCAAGTGAGGGCCGTGTGAGGGGCTGGCCCTGGGTCGGCGCAGCCTCGGGCTGCGGGGTGATCAGCGACGCGCTCCCGGAGGCCGCCGTGGTCGCGACCGCCGCGCCGCTCGCGCTGGCGGCAGCGCGGGAGCCGAGTCCGGCTTGGGACGACGACGTGCACGCGGCCGTCAATAGCCCGACCAGCACAATTGCACTGAGAGTGACCTGTTTGGTCATGGTCATAGGGTTATAACGTGCTCCGGATGCTCCGCATACGCGACGCGGTTGGCGTCAGGAAGCGAGCGCGAGTTCGCCTGCGGCCGCCGGCGCAAGGTCGCGTCGCAACCGCTGGACCGCACGATAGATGAGCAGCTTCGCGGCAGCGGGCGATTTGCCCAGCACCGAACCAACTTCCTCCATCGTCAGGTCTTCGGAGAACTTCAGGATCATCGCCGCTCGTTGTTGTGCTGGCAGCCGGTCGACCGCCTGCCACACGGTCCGGATGCGCTCGCGACCAAGGACCTCATCGAGTGGATCGAGCAGCGGAGACGCGAGGTCAAGCTGCTCATCGAGGGAGAGCGGCGACCGCTGGCGGCGATAGTAGCTGGCGACAGCATTGACCGCGATCCGATAGAGCCAGCAGCTGAAGGGGCGGCCCTGGTCCTGATAGCCCTTGATGTTCCGGAGCGCGCTGAGAAAGACCTCCGCCGTGATGTCCTCAGCCAGGCCGTCGTCGCGTACCCGGGCCCGAACGAAACGGTAGATCTGTCCGGCATAGCGGTCGTAGAGCTGGCCGAAGGCGGCGGGATCGGACTTCGCGCGCTCGACGGAATCCCGCCAGAACGCGTCGGAGACGCCGGCGATGTTGGCTGTGCTCATACCCCGGCACGCTACGGCCCGCCTCGGGGCAAGTCGTCACGGAAAGTAGTGAAACTTAAGGGCGCTTACTGAACGGGAGGCGCCGTTAAGCCTGGATCCGCTGCCGGCCGCTGTAGATGTTCAGGCTGCGGCCCCTGAGAAAACCGATCAAGGTCTGATTCGACGCCTGGGCCAGGTCGCGGGCCAGGCTCGATGGGGCTGAGACGGCCACCAGTACCGGGATGCGGGCCTGGAGCGCCTTCTGGACGATTTCAAACGACGTCCGGCCGCTGACCATCAGGATGTGGCGGTCGAGCGGAAGCAACTGCCGCTCGACGGCGTGGCCGACGATCTTGTCGACGGCGTTGTGCCGTCCGATGTCCTCACGGACCACCACCAGATCGCCCGTTACCGTGAAGAGGCCGGCCGCGTGCAGGCCGCCGGTGCGCGCAAAGATGGCCTGCTCCGACCGGAGCCGCGCGTCGAGGCCGTAAATGATGTCGCGGTCGATGGCGAGCCCATCGTCAGGCAGCGGCGGCGCCGACTCGTGGATCGCCTCGATGCTGCTGACCCCACAGAGTCCGCAGCTGGAGGCGGCGAGGAAATTTCGCTGCCAGCGCCGGTCGACGCCGGGCGCACCGGGAGCCAGATCGACGTCGAAGACATTCTCCAAGTCGGGATGCTCGCCGTTCGGAATCGTTCGCATGCTGGCGACATCGGCGGCCTTCCTGATGATGCCTTCGCCAAAAAGAAAGCCGAACGCCAGCTCGCGCTCGTGGCCCGGCGTCCGCATCATGACCGTCAGCGGGGTGCCGCCAATGCGGATTTCCATCGGCTCCTCGGCGGCGAGCTGGTCGTCGACGCGGACGCCGTCGTCCTCGCCGTAACGAAGCACCCGGGCGCGATGCGAGCTCCGATCCTTCACGGAGTTGATGCTAGCGAACATCCTCCCAGCGGTAGGGCAGCGTACCGCCGCTGAACGGCACCTTCAGTCCGGTCCGAACCAGGTATGGCTCGACGCCGCTGTAGAGGGGAATCAGCCGGTGATCGTCGAGTGCGATGGCTTCGGCCTGCTGATACGCCTTGATCGCGTCGTCCCACGTTGTCGCGGCTTTCCCCGTCGCCAGGGCGGCATCGATCCGCGGATCGCTCAACCGAAGGTTGTTGAACTGGGCGTTGGAGGCGAGCAGGTTGTCGAGCACATCCGACGCGTAGGGGAAGTCCGCGCTCCAGGTATCGATGAAGACGGGCAGCTGGTCGAGCGCGGCTTGGTAGAAGAAATCGCCAGTCGGATGCAGGTTGAGCGTCCGCCCCGTCGCAGTGCTGATCTGATCTTGCAGGTCCGTTGCGACCCGTCCGACGGTCGAATTTGTCGAGAAGTAGAGCCCGATCTGCGCCGGGAACGCTGCCTGGTCGAGTGCGCTGCGGGCGGAGACCGGGTCGAAGGGTGTCAGCGACCGGTCGAGATGGCCGGCGACGCCGGGCGGAATCAGGTCGGTCGCCGGAGCCGCAAGCATCGACCCGAAGAGCGCGAGATCGGTGAGGCGGCCACGGTCGATCGCCTGGGCGATCGCCATTCGCTCGGGAGGGCCATAGCCGCTGCCGGCGACGGTGTTGAACCCGAGATAAGTGGTGCGCGTGTTCGCGACCTTGTGCAGCTGCGCGAGGCGCTGCGGGTCGCGGGCGAAGGCAAGTAGTTGCGCTCCGGTGAACCCGTGGGCGATGTCCACCGCCCCGCTGGTGTATCGATCGAGGCGCTTGGTCGAGTCAGGTTCGATCTCGATGTCGACCTTACGGACTTGCGGGCGTGGACCCCAGTAGTCGGAGAAGGCGCTGAGCTGCAAGCTGTGGCCGCGATCCCATTTATCCATGTGGTACGGGCCACTTCCGGAAGAAACGGCTCCGTTGAGGCCGGGATCGTCCAGCCAGTACGGCGGCAACGCGAGCCGCGTCAGCAGCGAGCTGTCGGGCTGGGGCAGCCGCACCACGAGGGTCTTCTGGTCGACCACCTGCACGCCGCTGATCGTGTCTCCCGGGTAGCGCGCGCCGAGCGGCGCGAAGAACGTTGTCAGAGGGCTCGCGGTCTCTGGCGCGAGCGCACGCTTCCAGGCGGTCAGCGCGTCCTGCGCCTGCACGGTGGCACCCGACTGGTATTTCGCGGCGCGCAGGTGAAAGGTGTAAACGCGGCCGGCATCGGCGATTTCCCAACTCTGCGCCAGGGCCGGAACCGGGCGGAGGGTTGCGTCGAGGCGAGTCAGCCCTTGAAAGAGCTCGGCGCCGATAGCCAGCGAGGTGGGATCGTTGATCAATGCCGGGTCGAGCGTCTGCGCGTCCTCGGCCTCACTCAATTGGAGATGCGAGACGCGACTCGTATTCGCGGGCGAGGTGGAGGCGGAGGGCGCAGGCGTGCCCGGCAGGTCACACGAGCTCAGCAGCAACGCCAGCGCCAGCCCCACCGCGCAGCTGGCGCGGCCGATCATTTTTCCGATACTAGCAAGGTGTCGCGCCGCCAAATCGGCCTGCTGATCGCGCTCGTGGCACTGCTCGGGCGGATTCTGCCGGCTACGCCGGCCAGCGCGGCAGCGACGGCCACCTTCGTGAGCGGGACGGTCATTCCGCACAACCCACCGATGGATGGCGTCGTGCGCCTGGACCTCAAGGTACGCAACGACACGACCGGCGCCTGGGCCGCTTCCGACCTCGTTCACCTCACCTGGAAGGGTGCCGACGGCAAATCGGTCGCGTCCGACGCCCGTCCTCTAGGTCAGGCCGTCGCTCCTGCGGCGATGGTGACCCTGACGCTGGTGACGCTCTCGCCCACGGCTGTCGGGAATTTCACGCTCACCGTCGAGCTCGAGACGCGCGGCAGCCGGCTGCAGGTCGGAGACCCGACTCCCTTCCACCTCAGCGGTTTCCTGTTCCAAGGCCGTGGCAACGGCCATGGCCTCGGCATGAGCCAGTGGGGCGCCCGCGGACGGGCAGCGGCCGGGGACGATTACAAGAAGATCCTCGCCGCCTACTACCAGAACAGCCGGATCGACAACCGTGACACGTCCGGAATGGTGCGGATCGCGCTCACCCATGGGCCGATCGACCTCTCTCGTCCGTGGCCACGCGTGTTCGGCCCCATGCCATTTGTCGCCGAGCCGGTCACGGTCGACGGCTACCCGCAACTGTCGGGCGCAGCTGGAGACCTTCTCGGATTCGACACCTCGCGGAGTGGACTCCCCGAGGCTTTCCTCCAGTCGCCCGACGGCACCCGTCGCGCGCCGATCTCGTTCAACCACCCGCTCGTGATCCACGGCACTGGTGCAGCCGGGATCCGGACGAACATCCTGCAAACGATGGGCGGCGATTTCCGAACGGGCGCCGAGCAGTGGCGCTACAGCGGCGAGCTGCGCCTTATTCCGAAGGGCGGCGGGTCGGTGCTGCCGGTCAACGTCCTGCCGATGGAGGAGTACCTCAAGGGCGTCGTTCCCGCCGAGATGCCAGCGTACTGGGGTGTCGAGGCGCTCAAGGCGCAAGCGATCGCCGCGCGCACCTATGCGATGCACAAGATCTCGGGGGGCGGAGACTTCGACCTCGAGGGCAACCAGTTCGACCAGGCCTATAGCGGCCTGACCGAGCAGGTCAAGGCGAGCAGCGACGCGGTCGATGCGACCAAGGGCCAGGTGCTCACCTACAACGGTCAGTTGCTCAGCGCGCTCTACATGGCGTCCGGTGGCGGTCATACCGAAAGCAGCGAGTACGGCTTCATTCACTGGAACCACGGGCTGAAGCCGGCGGTCACCCTGCCCTACCTGCGAGGCATCGCGGATCCGCTCGACCGGGCGCCGTCATGGCAGGTGGGTCCCTTCTCTGCCACGGATGCCGCCCAAATCCTCCGCAACAACGACGAGGACCTGGGCGACCGGCTGATCGGGATCGACATTCTGCAAAAGGGCCCGTCGGGGCGGGTCCTGGGTGTTCGCCTGCGCGGAAGCAGCAAAACCGATGAGGTCAGCGGGCCGGTGCTGCGCGCTTGGTTCGGGCTTCCCGACACGCTCGTGGAGATCGTCGGGGGCGGTTAGGTTACGCTGCGCGCTTTTGGTCTGACCCCGGGGCCTGTTGCGCTAGCGCCCGTCGGTGCTGGCGGATGCTGTACATCGATAGCAGTGATCGGAGCAGCCACGCAAGCACGATGATGCGGAGAAAGGCGAATGAGCCTACCGCAAAGAACGCGATCGTGTAGAGCGTGTAGATGGCGATGGCGATCACCAGGGCCAGGATCTCACCCCGCCGTACAAAGTAGGCGAGCGTCAGGAAGGACGCGCCGACGCCCACGGCCCACCATCCGAAAAGGCCACTCAGATCATCCATGTACCCCAGGGCGGTCGCCAATCCGAGAACGATGTACATGCTGCCGACGAAGGCCAGCCAATGCCATGCCTTTTTGACTTCTTTCTCTGCCTTCTGAACGTCGGCGGGCAGGAGCGGCCGGGCCGCGCCCGGGCTGGCCGCCCAACTACCGGCCGAAGAGGCCAGCTCGGCCGGACCCGCGGCGTCCTTGGGCACCTGCCAAACCTGCGGTTGATTCACGGGGGCGATGGACCCGACGACCGCGCACATATCGCAGGTCTTGCTCCCGATCGGAATGGCGCAGCCGCAGCGCTTGCAGACGGCCATGCACCTATATCGGGCCCGGTGAGCTGAACCTCCGTGACGGTCTTGCAACAAAAGGCCCGCCGGCCTGAGCCGGCGGGCCCGATCGCGCTTAGTCGACCGGCGCTAGCTCTCCAGCGACTGCTTGAGCTGCTCGGTGTCGCTGGCGATCCACGCTTCGCTCACCTTGCCTTCGTCATTGACGTGGAAGACGAAGACCTGGTGGTCCTGGTATGTCTTCCCGTTACGCGTGACGGTGGCGGTCACGAGAGCCGCGACATGTTTATCACTCGCCAGGATATCGTGCACGTCCTGTTTGATGTCCTGGTAGGTCTGCGCATACTCCGTGATGTTGGCCAGCGTCGCCTGCTTGCCCTTGAAGTCCTTGCCGAATTTCGTCGAGCCGCGTCCATGCCACACGGCATTGTCGGTGAAGCTGTCCCCCACCGTCTGCAGGTCGCCGCGGCCAAACGCATCAAAGGCACGCCGTACCTGTTCGATCTTCTGGTCGACATTGAGCTTGGTGCCGGCTTCTGCCATTTGCGCCCTCCTTTGAGCCCGTTCGGGCTCGACCCGGCCAAGGCGGCCGGGATGACCACTCCTCAGAGCCGACTATAGACTGGCTGCCAGGCCTGTCAAGACAAGGTCATTTCCGAGGAGGGTGGAATGAAACTGTCCCCGATCTGCGAGATGACGATGCGCTACACCTGGATCGATTTTGTCGACTACGGCACCGGCGGCCAGTACGTCGGGACGCTGGAGGGCACGGTCACGGGCGACCGACTGCGCGGTACGCTCAAATCCGTCAACATCCCGGCGAAGCGCCCGGACAACGTCAACTGCCCGGCCTTCCGCGGCATCATCGTCACCGACGATGGGGCCAAGATCTACTTCGAGTTCAACGGCATCGCCCTGCTTCGACCGGAAGACCAGGCGCGGGTCTTCACGACCTCACTGTCGCTGAGGACGGGCGACGCCCGCTATGCCTGGGTCAACAACACCATCGGCGCGGTCGAGGGCATCCTCAACACGACGACCGAGCAGGCGCTCGTACGGGCCTTTGCCTGCGAGAACGAACTGGCAGCGGTTCCCCTGTAAAAACGAAACCGCCGGGACGATCCCGGCGGTTCTGTTGTTGGCTCGGTTTAGCTTTCGCCCTTGCCCTTGCCGGCCACCGGCTCCTTCGGCGGCTTCTCGGGCTTTTCCGGCTTCTCGGCCTTCGGCTCGCGCGGCTTGATGATCGGCGTCAGCTTGATCTGACCGTCGGTGAGCTCCACCAGCACGGAATCGCCGGCGCTGAACTTCGTGGTCAGCAGCGTTTCCGAGAGCGGGTCCTCGATGAGCCGCTGGATCACGCGCCGCAGCGGGCGGGCGCCGTAGATCTTGTCGTAGCCTTCCTTGGCCAGGAAATCCTTGGCCTCGGTCGTCACCTCGAGCTTCATCTCGTGCTCCTCGAGCCGCTGCGCCACCTTGATGACGAGCAGGTCGACGATCTGCCGCATCTCGGCGGGCGAGAGGGCCTTGAAGACGACCACCGCATCCACCCGGTTCAGGAATTCGGGCCGGAACGTTTTCTTGAGCTCGTCCATGATCTTCTCGCGCATCTTGCCGTGCTCTTTCTCTTCCTGGCTGGTGCTCGGCATCGAGGGCTGGAAGCCCATCGAGGTCGTCGCCTGCTGCAGGTTGGAGACACCGATGTTCGAGGTCATGATCACGATCGTGTTTGCGAAGTTGACCTGCTTGCCTTTCGCGTCGGCGAGCCGGCCGTCCTCCAGGATCTGGAGCAGCATGTTGAAGACTTCGGGATGTGCCTTCTCGATCTCGTCGAAGAGGACCACCGAGTAGGGCCGGCGGCGGATCGCCTCGGTCAACTGACCGCCCTCGTCGTAGCCGACGTAGCCGGGCGGTGAACCGACCAGTCGCGCGGTCGAGTGGCGCTCCATGAACTCCGACATGTCCAGGCGGACGATCGCGTCCTCGTTGTCGAAGAGGAAGCGAGCGAGCTGCCGGGCCAGTTCCGTCTTGCCGACGCCGGTCGGCCCGAGGAAGATGAACGAGCCGATCGGACGGCGCGCATCCTTCAGGCCGGCGCGTGCCCGCCGCACCGCCTGGGAGATGACCTTGACGGCATCGTCCTGGCCGATCAGGCGGGCGTGGATGTCCTCCTCCATGCGAAGCAGGCGAGTCGACTCTTCCTCTACGAGGCGGGACACGGGCACGCCCGTCCAGGAGCTGACGATCTCGGCGATGTGCTCCTCGTTGACCTCCGGGACGGTGGCGCCGAGCTTGTCGCGCCATTCCATCTCTTCCTTGACGTACTTGTCCTTGAGTTTCTTCTCCTTGTCGCGGAAGGAGGCAGCGGTCTCGTAGTCCTGGTTGGCGATCGCCTCTTCCTTCTTGATCTGAAGGTCGCGGATCTCTTTCTGCATCGTCTTGAGATCCGGCGGCGTCGTGGTCAGCTTCATGCGGACGCGGGCGGAGGCCTCGTCCATCAGGTCGATTGCCTTGTCCGGCAACGAGCGGTCAGACACATAGCGGACCGAGAGCTCGGCCGCCGCCTTGATCGCCTTGTCTGTCACCGTGACGCGGTGATGCTTCTCGTAGAGGGCCTTGACGCCATGCAGGATCGAGATGGTCTCGATCAGCGACGGCTCATCGACGAAGACCGGCTGGAAGCGGCGCTCGAGGGCCGCGTCCTTCTCGATGTATTTGCGGTACTCGTTCAGCGTGGTTGCCCCGATGCACTGGATCTCGCCGCGCGCCAGGGCGGGCTTGAGGATGTTGGCGGCATCGATCGCGCCTTCGGCCGCGCCCGCTCCAACCAAGGTGTGAAGCTCATCGATGAAGAGCACGACTTCGCGACTGGAGCGGATTTCATCGAGGATTTTCTTCAAGCGCTCCTCGAACTCGCCGCGGTACTTGGTGCCGGCGACCAGCGCGCCCATGTCGAGCGTCAGCACCCGCTTGCCACGCAATGACTCCGGAATGTTGCCGAGCACGATCTGCTGGGCCAGGCCCTCGGCGATCGCGGTCTTGCCGACGCCGGGCTCGCCGATCAGCGCCGGGTTGTTCTTCGTCCGGCGGGATAGGATCTGCACCACCCGTTCGATTTCGGTCTCGCGGCCGATCACCGGGTCTAGCGTGTTCTTCGCCGCCAGGTCCGTGAGGTCGCGGCAGAACTGGTCGAGCAAGGGAGTCTTCGAAGGTTTCTTCGCCGTGGCTGCCTCTTCGTCGAGGCCGCTCTCATGGAGCAGGCGGTCGATCTCGCCGCGGACCTTCTCGAGGTTAGCGCCGAGGTCCTCGAGGACGTGGGCGGCAATGCCTTCACCCTCGATCAAGAGGCCGAGGAGAAGGTGCTCAGTGCCAACGTAGTTGTTCCCCATCCGGCGGGCTTCCTCGAAGGAGATCTCGATGACCTTCTTCACCCGGGAGGTGGGGATGATCTGCTGGATGATGATGCGTTCGTTCCGGCCCAGCACCGACTCGATGGTGGCGCGGACCTTGTTGATCTCAACTCCGAGGTTGTTCAGCACCTTGGCCGCAAGGCCCTCGCCTTCGCGCAGCAAACCAAGGAGCAGATGCTCGGTGCCGATATAAGAATGGTGCGAGCGCTCGGCCTCTTCCTGGGCCAGCGTCAGGACCTTCTTCGCTCGCTCCGTAAATCGCTCAAAGGGGTACAACCAATATCCTCCGACTGACTTTATCTACTACCTACTACGATACCCGGAATCTCACAACACTTCCCGTCTGGATCTGCGGCTCGCCGCCTGCTGAGACGTTAGGGAGTTACCACTGCTCGGGTACGGCTAAACAATCGTTCTCGGAAGCATAGCGCAAATTCAGTTTGAATACGCGCCACGTCTAATAATCCCTTAGCGATGCAGCCGGCAACTCCCCCCTTTGGGGAGGTTGCTTAGAAATGTTCCTGCCCTTTAGGGCGGGGGCCCTATTCCTGCGGGGCGGCGCTGACCTCCGCGTAGACCGGCTGGCGTTCCGTCTGCGGAACGCGCTCGATCTCGCCCGGATAGTCGGAAACCTCAGTCTCTTCGGCGTGGCCTCCTGGTGGCGGCTCTTCCGCTTGCTTGAGCGAGAGGCTGATGCGGCGCCGGCTCCGGTCGGCCTGCAGCACCCGCACCTTGAGCTTCTGTCCGACCTGGACGACATCCTCCGTGTGCTCGACGTGCTCCCAGGCCAGCTCCGAAATGTGCAGCAGGCCCTCGATGCCGTCGCCGATCTGGAGGAAGGCGCCGTACTTCTTGATCTTTGTGACCTCGCCCTCGACGATGGCGCCGGGCGGGAAGCGCTTCTCGATGTGATCCCAAGGGTCCTGTCCCAGCTGGCGAAGGCTGAGCGAGATCCGCGATGTGTCGGGATCCAGCTTGATGACCTTGACCTGCACGTCCTGCCCAACCTGGAGCACGTCGCCGACGTTGGCGACACGGTCCCAGGAGAGCTCGGAGATGTGGATGAGGCCGTCGGCGGCGCCCAGGTTGACGAACGCGCCGTAGGTCGTCAGGCCGGACACCTTGCCCTGGATCTCATCGCCGATCTTTAGTTTTTCGAAGAGCTCGCCGCGCTGGCGAGCGCGGTCCTCGTCGAAGGCCGCCTTCTGGCTCACGATCAGCCGGTTGCGCTTGCGGTTGACCTCGAGGATCTTGACGCCGATCCGCTGGCCGACCAGTTCCTGCAGATTCGAGCTGTAGGTGCGGGAAACCTGGGAGGTCGGCAGGAAGCCGCGCAGACCCAGGATGTTGACGATCAGACCGCCCTTGTTCTGCTCGCGGACCTCTGCGTCCATCATCTCGCCGGAAGCCTGCTGGTCCTGCGCCTTTATCCAGACCGATTCGGCGCGGGCCCGGCGGAGCGACAGGACGACGTTGCCGTCCTCGTTTTCGGGCTGCAGGACGAAGACCTTGATGTGGTCCCCGGAATGGAGGTCTGGTGTCCCCGCCTCGCGGGTCCCCAGCTCGCGGCTGGAGATGACGCCTTCGGATTTCGAGCCGACGTCGACGAGAACCTCATCGGGATCGACGCGAACGACGACACCATCGATGATGTCGCCGTGGGCTATGCGCTTACTTGAAGCTTCCTCCTGGTTGAGGAACTCCTCCATCGTCGCGGCGCTTCCATTCTGCGAGTCGGACGAGTCCTGAGAAAGCTCGAAATCTGACAAACCAGTAGGCCACCACCTTGTGTTATTGGAACTCGTTGGTCGTCAAGTTGTTAGCAGGAGCGCGAGTCACCGAGAAGTATAGCAACCAGGCTTTGTCGTCCATCGCAAAACATACTGTGACTGGACGACATCGCGACACTTGCCTACACTAAAACTGTCATGCTGCACTGGCGGCGCGACCGGACGGCATTTGCGATTTCTGGTGGTGGGGCACGAGGGGCCGCCCAGGTGGGTATGCTGCGCGCCCTCATCGAGCGTGGAATCACGCCGGATTTGATCGTTGGGGTCTCAATTGGCGCCTGGAATGGCGCCTGGGTCGCCTACCGGCCGGAGCTGGAGTGGGTGAAGCAGCTGGAGCAGGTCTGGCGCCAGGTCAACCGCCGGACGCTGGACATGGTCTGGTGGCGCGCCGCCCGCAACATGGTCCGACGGAAGCCCTCCCTGTACGAGGGCAGCGGGCTCTCCCGCTTCGTCGCCCGGCACCTCCAGGTGCACAATTTCGAGGATCTCCCCGTGCCATTCCACACCGTCGCGATCGATCTGACCATGGGGACGAAGGCCGTCTTCTCGCACGGCGCGCTCGCGCCCGCCGTCCTGGCCTCCTCTGCTATCCCGGGCGTCTTCCCGCCGGTCGTCATCGACGGGCGGCAGCATGTCGACGGCGGCCTGGTCGACCCCACCGGGCTGGACACGGCCATCGAGCTGGGAGCCCGGCGCGTCTACGTGCTGGATTCGGGCTATGCCGGCCGGCTACCGGCCCCGCTGGGGTCGATGAACGCCATCGTCGACCACACATTCCAGATTGCCGCCCAGCACCGCACCCGTTGGACGATCCAGCAGATGGGTCGGGCGGTCGAGATCATCCACCTGCGGCCGGACGCCGGGTTCCTGCGCCACTCGATGGACTTCGGCGCCACGGACTTTTACCTGAAAGAGGGCTACCGCTTCGCCGCCGAGGTCCTCGACACCCGTGGCAAGCGTCGCCGGGCTCCGGAGCTAGCGCCGACCGCGGCACCCGTCTACCACTAGCCTTTCCAGCGGACCAACACGACTAGGCCAACCAACAAGACGATCGTGAGCAGCACGCCAAGAACGTACGGATGCCGCTCCCACACGTTGAAGGCGCCCGGAAACTCGCGCTCGAACTCGCGTCGGGAGACCGTTGGCGGAACCTCAGGGTCACGGCCGCCGAATAAGCTCGTCAGCCGACGGACGTCGGCTGGGTCCCAGAGCCTGGCCGAGAAGATGAACAGGCCCCGGCGGTCGCGGCCGTAGACGACACCGAATGTTGGATCAGGAGCCCGTGACAGAGGCTGATGGACAATGCGGAAGGCAACCCCGCCAACGGCACTGCGTTGGAACGAGCGCCCTCCGCCAAGGGCACTAACTTTAAGAACGCGCTCACTATCGACCTCGATCCTGGCGCGAGCAAAAAAGAGCAGATAACCAACTACGACAAGGGCAAGGGTCACCCCTATCAGCCCGATGGACAGCGGGCGCCCGGACGGATCCTGCCAGCCCCGGGCAAATCGCACCGCGACATAGGCCCCGCCCACCAGCAGAGCACCGCCGATCACCCTCCCCGTCTGCCCGATAGATGGGCGCATGATGAACGGCTCATTTAAGCCCTGACGCGGGCCTCCTGTAGAGCTCAGCGCGAGACGCGGAAACTGAAGTCGAACGCCTTGACCGACTGGGTCAGCTGGCTCACCGAGATGTAGTCGACGCCCGCCAGAGCGTAGGCGCGCGCGTTGTCGAGACCGACCTTGCCGGTGACCTCCACCTTGGCGCGGCCCTGCACGAGCGCGATCGCCTGGCGGACCTGCCCCGGTGGAAAGTTCTCGAGCAGGAGGACGTTGACCTTCGCCGTCAGCGCCTGGTCGAGCTCCTGCATGTTCGTCACTGTCAGCTCGATGCGCTTGCCCTGGTGGGCCTTGCGCAGCTGGCGGACGATGTTCGGCACACCCTCGCTCAACGCCAGGTGCGACTCGGTGACGACCAGCCGGTCGGCGAGCCCCTTCTGGAGGCTGACGCCGCCGCCGACCTCGACCGCGTACTTTTCGAGAAAGCGCAGGCCTGGCGTCGTGCGGCGGGTATCGAGGATTCGGGTCTTGGTGCCCTTCACCGCGTTCGCAAACTTAGCGGTCTGGCTCGCGATGCCGGAGAGGTGCTGGAGGAAGTTCAAGGCCGTCCGTTCCGCGCGCAGGACGCTGACCGCCGGGCCGGAAACTCGAGCGACGAGCTGGCCGCCGGCGAGCGCCATGCCGTCGGTGGCACGCGGCTCGAAGCTGATGTTCTTGTCGACGAGCTCGAAGACGCGCTTGAAGATCGGCAGGCCGGCGAGCACGCCCTCCTCGTTGGCGATCAGCTTGCCGCGGGCCTTGACCTTGCCTGGGAAGAGCGACTCGGTGGTCAGGTCGCCGTCGCCGACATCCTCGGCGAGCGCCTCCTTGATCAACTTGTCCACCGCGCTCATGGGGAAGCGCATCGTGACAACGGGGACGGCCGCCGGGCGCGGCGCCGGCGCCGGCGTCGGGTGCGGGACCGGGGCGGGACGCGGCGGCATTCCGGGCGGGCGGCCGGCGGTCCGCCAGGGCGACCCGAGTCCCAGGATCGTCGGCCGCGGAAACGGCATGATAGGAACGCCGGGAGCCAGCGGGGGCTGCGCCGGCGCCGGCTGGGCAGCCGGTAGTGTGCTCACGACTGGAATAGGGGCGACGGGCTGGCTGTGTGGGGCCGCCGGCTTAGGCCGGGGAGCCGCCGCCGTCTTCCGGGCCACGGAGGCGCCATTCTTGCCGGCGGACACGGATTTTGGGCGCGCCGACTTGGCGGTCGGCTTCGCTTTGACTTTTGAAGTTGTGACTCGCCCCTTCGCCTTCGAGCGCCGTTCTGAATTCAGAGGCGCTCCGCTCCCAATACCACGTTATCGATCAATCTGATTGACCCAAGTTTAACAGCGACCGCCAAAACGCTGCCGGGGATAGCCCGCTCGGGACGACTCAGCGTGGTCTGATCGACCACTACGGCGTAATCCACAGCCAAATCGGGCGTTGAGGCCAGCTCATCACGAGCAAGGCTCTCCAGGCGGGCGGGGCTGGTTTCACCCCGGGTGAACGCCTGTGCCGCCTCCGTGATGGCCCGGTAGACAACCGAGGCCATCTGCCGCTGGGACGGGTCGAGATAGGCGTTGCGAGAGCTCATGGCCAGGCCATCCGGGTACCGGACGGTGGGCACCGCGACGATCCGGACGGGGAGCCCGAAGTCGCGGACCAGCTGGCGCACCAGGACCACCTGCTGGAAGTCTTTCTGCCCGAAGTAGGCACGCTTAGGCTGGGTCAAATTGAAGAGCTTGAGCACGACCGTGAGCACGCCGCCAAAGTGGCCTGGGCGGCTCTTGCCTTCGAGGACCTCGCCCAGTGGCCCGGGGTCGACCCGCGTCTTGAACGCCGGAGGGTAGATCTGGTCGACCGGCGGATGGAAGATGGCATCGACCCCAAGCGCCTCGAGCCGGGCGCGGTCCTGGTCGAAGGGCCGGGGATAGGTCGCGAAGTCCTCGGTGGGCGCGAACTGGGCGGGGTTGACGAAGACGGTGACAATCACCCGCTGGTTTTCCCGCCTTGCACGGGCGACCAGGCTTTCGTGGCCGGCGTGCAGTGCCCCCATGGTTGGCACGACGCCGATGTCGGCGCCGGTGTGGCGCCAGGCGATCGCCTGCTCCTGCATGGCGTTCGCCGACTCGATGACGACGGTCTTAGCGGGCGGAGTACTCGTGCTCAGGGGTGGGAAAGGCGCCGCTCCGCACATCCTGGTCGAACTGGCGGGCGGCGGCTTCGATCGCCTCACCCAGTTTGGCGTACTGGCGGACGAACTTCGCGACATGGTCCGGATTCAAGCCGAGGACATCCTGAATCACGAGCACCTGCCCGTCGCAATGCGGTCCGGCGCCGATGCCGATCGTGGGGATCGTCAACGCTTGCGTGACCCGCTGGCCAAGAGGGCTAGGGATCGCCTCGAGCACCACGGCGAAGGCACCTGCCTCTTCCAACGCCTTGGCATCATCGAGGATTTGCTCCGCCGCCTCGTCGCTGCGACCCTGCACTCGGTAGCCGCCAAACTGGTTGACGAAGGTGGGCGTCAGCCCGAGGTGCCCCATCACGGGGATGCCCATCGCGGTCAATCGTTTCGTGTAGTCGATCACGCGCCCTCCCCCTTCCATCTTCACGGCCGAGACGCGGGCTTCCTGCAGAAAACGGCCGGCGTTCCGGATCGCGTCCTCCGCGGAGGCGTGGTAGGCCATGAAGGGCATATCGCCGACGACCAGCGCGTTCGGCGCCCCGCGGACGACAGCGCCCGCATAGCGGATCATGTCGTCCATCGTCACGCTGAGGGTGTCGGGGTAGCCGAGCATCGTCGTTCCCAGGCTGTCGCCGACCAGCAGCACGGGGATACCGGCCTGATCCAGCCAGCGTGCCGTTGTGGAGTCGTAG
>DASZJR010000096.1:0-12500 GCA_035947855.1 Candidatus Dormiibacterota bacterium | reverse complement strand
CAGGTCGGCCTCACCGGCGACGAAGATCTCGTCCCCTTTCTGCAGGGTCTTGACCAGCCACGGCTGGTTGAACCAAACCACGCGTAACGTCGTCCCCGAATCATCGCCGAGGACCGCTTCCGTCAATGCCATCCGTTTGTATTTGGTTTGGCGAGCCCCGATGTCGTAAATCCGTCCTCGAACCGTTGTCTTCACCCCGGGACGCACGAACGCGATCGGCGTGACGCTGGAAAAGTCGTCATAGCGACGCGGGAAGAACAATAAGAGGTCGCGGATGGTTGCAATGCCGAGTCGTGCCAGCTTGGCCTCGGTCTTATCGCTGACACCGGGAAGGACGGAGACAGGATCGTCCACGGACGGGTCCCGCACCACGTGCAGCCGCGGCCCGGTCACGCCAGCAGGTAGGTGAAGCCGATCACGCCAGGACCGGTGTGCGTCCCGAGGACGGCACCGATCTCGGTGAGCAGGATGTCAAGGCCAGGATAATTGGCGGCCACCCGTTCGCGGAGCTGCTCCGCGTCTGCCTGCGCGGCACCATGCATGATGGCGAGCTGGCTGACATGGCCGTCCCGTTCGAGCAGCTCCACGAGCTTGTTCAACGCCTGCGGCCTCCCGCGGGCCCGTCCGATGGGAACGACCTCGCCGTCTTTCAGCTGGAGGATCGGCTTGACATTGAGCAGTGAGCCGAGCAAGGCACGGGCCTTTCCGATGCGGCCCCCGCGCTCGAGGTAGGTCAGGGTGTCCACCACGCAGATGACATGGGCGTTGGGCACGAGCGCCCGCAGGCGCTCCGCGATGGTGGCGCGATCCCGGCCGGCCCGGGCCAGCCTGGCTCCTTCGAGCGCCATGAATCCGAGCGCCATCGAGGTGCTGAGTGAGTCGACGACCTCGATCGCCTGCTCATCGACCGCTTTGGCCGCCATCAGCGCCGAGTTGTAGGTTCCCGAGACCTTGCTGGAGATGTGGACCGAAACGACTTCGTCACCGTTCTCCCGAAGCGTCCGATAGGCCTCTTCGAAGACACCCACGGACGGCTGCGAGGTGCGCGGCAACTGGACCGAGGCTTTGAGCCGGCGAAAGAACTCGTCGGCAGTCAGGTCCACATGGTCGCGGAAGACCTGGTCACCGAAGTGGACGTTGAGCGGCACCATGGTGATGCCGGCGGCCTGCTGTTGCTCCTTGGTCAGGTCCGCGGTGGAATCCGTAACGATCCGCACCACTCGTCGAGTATAGCCAGCGCTTCGTGCCAATCACGGTCAGGCAACGGGCGCGTTTCGTTAGGCTGCGCGCAGCAAAGCTTGGTAAATCTATAGGTGCGATGTCGCTCCCAGGACAAATCGCGCTGAGATCACGCCTGCGCGCCGCCTTCGTGCCGGTCGCCTCCGCTTCTGTGTCGCCGCGACCATCACGCGATGTCCAGCTGAGCCAGGCCATCATCCTCGGCGGACTGATCGGCTTCCAGGCGCTGGATTCGCTCACCACCCATTTGGGTCTCTCTCTCGAGCACGTGGAGCTCAACCACCTCATGGCGCCGATCATGGCCTCCCGGGGCGAGCTGGTCGCCTACGCACTCAAGGGAACGGCCCTTGCCGTGCTGCTGGCGATCCTGATGCTGATGCACCGGCGCAAACCACGCGTCTGGCAGGCCTACCTTGTCGCCGGCTGGCTCAGCGCCGCCGCCGTTGTCGCCAATGTCGTGCAGCTGATGCTCTAGCCGCTGCCCCGCAGGACCTCGCGCAGCTTGACCGCAAATGCCGCGGCATCGCTCTCGAAGCCGCCATGCGCCCCGGGGAAGACGGCGGCTTGCGTCCCGAGCCGCTCCGCCAGCCGCAATCCGCCTTCATGAGCCAGCTCGCCGCGCGATTTGTCGCCGACCGCGGGAACGATGCGGGTCGACCCAGCCTTCAGTGCAGCGAAGTCGGGCTCATAGGCGGCGATGGCGAGGAAGTAATGGCCGAGCCAGAAGTCCATGTTCCGCTTCATCTGCGCCATGGCCTCGCGCTGCTCCGGTGTCGGCTCGCCCTGCGGAGGCGGTGGCCCACCGCCCCGAATCCGGGTCTGCACCATGAACTTCTGCATCGCCGGCCCGATTCCGGCGGTGCGGTAGGTTTCGACGATCTCGGCCATCGCCGCCCGCTCGCGCACCGGATCAGCCATAAGGGCAGGCGCGGGCGGTTCGTGTGAGACCAGCGTCCGAACCTGCTCCGGGTGGCGGGCGGCCAGCTCGAGTCCGATGACGGCGCCGCCGCTACTGGCAAACACGAACGCCGGTTCCTTCGCGGTCGCGGTCAGCAGCCGGTGGACGTCGTCGGCGAAGATCTCCACAATTCGCTCGTCTCGAACTGGCCCGTCGAGCGTGCTGTGCGATAGACCGCGCGGGTCATAGGTCACTACTGTGTAATCGGCTGCGAGTTGTTCGGCGATATTCCGGAAGTTCCCGGCGTCGGCCGGCCCGCCCGGCATCATCAGCAGCACCGGACCCGATCCGCGAACCTCGTAATAGAGATTCGCGCCAGGCACGGCGAGACGTTCCGCCATCATCGGCACCGTCGACTTCATGCCGCCTCCTCCTTTGCGCTTTATCTGATTAGACACAGGACCCGGCCAAAAATCATCGCCAGGCCGGGCGCATCAGCGTTACTCGACCGCCACGATATAGGGATACAGGGCCTGCTCGCCGGATTGGAGCTCGACCGACGCTTTGGGAAACTGTTGCGCCACGGAGTTGACAAGCACCTCGCGCTCGGCGTCCGGGGCATCGGCGCCGGCGTAAATCGTCACCGTCCCAACCTTGGCCCGATCGATGCGGGCGAGGACCGCCTGCACCACCTTCTCAGGGGAATCGCCGGCGACCACGATGCGATCGTTGAGCAACCCGATGACATCGTTTTCCGCGATCTTCAGGCCGTCTACCTCGCTCGCCCGGACGGCGCGGGTCACCTCGATCGTCTGGACCTGGCTCAGCGCATGCGACATGGCGCTGGCGTTGGCCTCCAGGTCAGCGCTGAAGTCGAACGCGAAGAGGGCGGCGATGCCCTGTGGCAAGCTGCGCGATGGCACCACCCGAACCCGCTTGCGGCTCAGCTCGGCGACCTGCTGTGCCGTCATGACGACGTTGCCATTGTTGGGAAGCAGCAGAACGTCATTGGATGGCACCGATTCGACCGCCGACAGGATGTCCTCCGTAGAGGGGTTGACCGTCTGGCCCCCACCGACGACGGAGTCAACCCCCAGGCTCTCGAGGATGCGGCGGAAGCCGTCGCCGCTCGCCACCGCAACCAGCGCCAGGTGCTTGGTGCTGACCGGTCGGCGGACACTCTCGCCCTGGAGCCGGTGGTGTTGCGACGACATGTCGTCGACCTTGAGCCGGCTGAGCCGTCCGACGCTGCCGGCGTAGCTAATAACGACGGCGGGCTCCTGGGTGTGGACGTGAACCTTGATCGCCGAGTCATCGCCAACAACCAGTGCCGATTCGCCATGCCGCTGGATCTCGCTGCGCACCTCGTCGATGGCCAGGTTCTCGCCGTTGATGATGAACTCGGTGCAGTACCCCCAGCCGGTCGTCGGCGCCTCGACGCGCTTCGGCCGGGCGTGCTGTGTGGCGGGCCGCTCGAAGCTCTGCAGGGCCTCGCCGCTCATGCGCTTCAGAAAACCCTCGAGGATGAGCTGCAACCCGAACCCGCCGGCATCGATGACACCTGCCTGCTTCAGGATGGGCAGCTGCTCGGGGGTCCGCTCCACCGCGGCGGCGGCCGCGGCACAGGTGGCACGAACGACCTCGGTCAGGTCGTTGGTTTCGGCGGCTTTCGCTTCCGCCCCGGCGGCGGCTTCTCGGGCCACCGTCAGCATGGTGCCCTCGGTGGGCTTGATCACGGCCCGGTAAGCGACGTCAGCCCCCTGACGAAACGCCCTGGCCAGCCCTTTCGCATCGACCGCCGGCGTGGTGCCTATGCCGACGCAGAAGCCCCGCAAAATCTGCGAGAGAATCACCCCTGAGTTCCCGCGCGCTCCCATGAGCGCCCCATGCGCCGCCCGCCTGGCCGTCCGCGAGAGGTCGGCGTCGTCCACGTCGCGGATGTCTTCGACGGCTGATTGCAAGGTGAGGAGCATGTTGGTGCCCGTGTCCCCATCCGGAACCGGAAAGACGTTGAGGGCGTCCACCTCGTCACGATTGACCGTCAACCAGGCCAGCGAGCCGAGCAGGGCCTCCTTGAACAGACGTCCGTCGCATTCGGTGATGGGCATGGTCGCGGCGCCGGTCAGGCTTTGGATTTCAGCTGCCGCCGCTCCCGCTGACGTGGATCCCCTGGACGTTGACGTTGACTTCCACGACCGGGAGGCCAAGGGTGCGCTCCACCGAATAGCGAACCGCGTTCGAAAGATTGTTGGCCACCTCCGAGACCCGGGTACCGTACTCGACGATGACGTAAAGGGAGACGGCGATCCCGTCCTCGCGGACCTCGACCTCGACGCCCCGGTGCAGCTTGTCACGGTGCAGCCGTTCGGCCAAACCGTCTCGCAAACCGCGGGCGGCCATAGCGACCACGCCGTAGCAGCCCGCTGCCGCATGCCCAGCAATGGTGGCCACGACATGGCGTGACACCTCGATCCGCCCGAGGTCTCTGGATTGGATCAGCGTCCTCGGCGGCTTCCCGGTCCGTGGCGGGTTGGCCTTCGTCTTAGAGTCCATCGTGTGCTACTATGTGACGCTGATTTCGCCTCAATCATACGCGATGGTCGTCGAGGCGCCAAAGCAAACCAATACCATGGCACAACGCTGCGCGATCTGCGGTAAGGGGCCCCAATACGGGCATCACGTGAGCCATTCGAAGGTGCACACGAAGCGCCGCTTCATGCCCAATCTGCACAAAGCCCGCGTCACGATCGACGGCCGCCCTCAGACGGCCCTGGTCTGCACCCGCTGCCTTCGCACCCAGGCCCAGTCGGCTTAGTCTCTCCCGCCGGTAGTCGCCGGTTTTGACGGACGAACGAGTTGCAGTCATGGCCGCCATGCAAAAACCGCCGCAGCTCCTCCCCACAACGCTCGAGGGTGGCCAGGCACCTGGGATCAAATATCGCATCGACGGCGAGCTCGTCCCCGTGCTCCATACCTGGCTCGACGGGACCGTGCCGGTCTACTTCGAGCACCATGTCGTGCTCTGGAAGGATCCGCCGCTGAATATCGGCATTCGCGCCATGAAAGGCGCCTTCAAGCGGATGGTCGCCGGCATGCCGATCTTTCTCACCGAGGCACAGGGCCCGGGCGAGATCGCCTTCTCGCGCGACGGCGCCGGCCACCTTTTTCCCCTCCACCTGATGCCCGGAACCGCGGTGCTGGTTCGGGAGCACCAGTTCCTGGCGGCGACCGGAAATCTCGATTACACCTTCAACCGGGTGAAGGGTGTGAGCAATATGCTGTTAGGCTCGACGGGATTCTTCGTCGATCGCTTCAGCGCCAGCCACCAGGAAGGTGTCCTCTGGCTGCACGGCTACGGCAATGTGTTCCAGAAAGAGCTGGCCCAGAACGAGCAGATCGACATCGAACCGGGCGGCTGGGTCTACCGCGATGAAAGCGTCCGCATGGACGTTCAGATGTTCGGGTTGAAAACCGGTATCTTCGGCGGCGGCGGCAACATGATCTGGAACCGCTTCACCGGCCCGGGAAGGGTCGGCATCCAGTCGATGTACCTCCATATGCCAACCAGCGAGTAGCGGTCGCCTTAGCGCAATTCCTGGATCGCGGCTTTCATCCCCTGCGGGTGACTGAAGACAAAGCTCCCTGCCACCAGGACGGTTGCCCCGTTCGCGGCCGACTGCGGGCCCGTCTCCGCATTCACCCCGCCGTCGATTTCGATATCCAGTTTGGGATTGAGCCGGTCACGTAAGGCGCGCGCCGCCTTGATCCGCTCCAGGCTGCCATCGATGAATTTCTGGCCGCCCCATCCGGGGTTGACGCACATCATGACGAGCAGGTCGGCGTTTTTGAGGACCGGTTCGACGAGCACCAGCGGACTGCCGGGGTTGAGGCACACGCCCGCCCGCAGGCCGGCCTTGCGGATACTCTCCAGCACCCGGTGGATGTGCCGGGTCGCCTCCACGTGTACCGACAGCGTCGTCGCGCCCGCATCCCGAAACGCTTCGATGGTGCGCTCCGGATTCTCGATCATCAGGTGGACGTCGAAGGGCAGCTTGGCGTAACGCCGGCAGTGCTCGACGGTGCGCGGCCCCATCGTGATCGGGGGGACGAAATGCCCGTCCATCACATCGAAGTGCACCCAATCGGCCCCGGCCTGCTCGAGGGCGGCGACTTCCTCGCCCAGCCGGCTGAAGTCGGCCGATAGAAGCGAGGGCGAGACCAGCACTAGCCGACGGTCGGAATGGCGATGGTCACGGGGGCGTCGAAGTGGTGATAGTTGATTTCGATGTGCGCCGTCGCATGGATGCTCGTTCCGGCGGGCACCCCGCTGCTCGATCCACTCGGCGCGCCGACCGCACCCATCAACTGGTTCAGGTCGACCGTGTAGTCGGCATCCGTGGTGACACGCCGAACCAGGTGATCATCCTTGCCAAACCAGACCTCGACCGTCATCGTGCCGCTGTTCAGGACCTGCTCGATGGCCGCCTTGGCCTGCGGGTTCTTGATTGTGGCGTTGTCGAAGCTGGCGATCAGCTTGTCCTTGTCGGGAATCAGCTGGTAGTGGTGGACCTTGGTGCCGTCGGCCATGGTTGTATCGCCCAGGTCCTTGATGGATTTCACGTTCTTCAGGAGCTGCGCGTAGGAGAGCGGGTCAGGCTGACTGAGCTGGCCGGTGATGCCGCTCGATTGGGCCGAGCTCTCCCATTTCTGGGTGATCGGATTCCTCACATAGGCCTGGCCATTGGCGACCACGACTTCGGTCGTAATCGATAGGCCGGCCAGCTTGGCGTTGATCGTCGCGTGGTAGCGGTCGGGGAACTGGGCCTCGCCGTTGCCGCTCATATCGAGCGCGACCGAGCCGGCGCCGCTGCCGCTCTGGCCGAACATCTGGCCCAGTTGGGCTGGGAACGTCATTTTGACGTTGCCCACGAGGTCAAACTTCGCCGACTTCAGCTGAGTGGACCGCTGGGCCGCGGCCGACAACGCCTGCGCCGGGGTTTCCGCCTTGGCCAGTGGAGAGGCGCAGGCGGCCAGAGCCACCATCATCAGCAGGCCGAGGACAAGGCGTTTCACGGGACGTCTTGAGTATATCGGCGCCGAAACGCCCTTCCCTTCGTCCCCGAGCAAGACCCTGCTACGAGGGTGCGACAGACGGCACGGTCACCGTAACGGGCGCGTTGAAATCGTGGTAGCTGATCGTGGCATGGACCACCGTATGCACGGTGGCGCCCGCTGGTATTGGGAAGCCCGGCGGGAGTTGTTGGCCCGACGCCGCCATCACCTTGGCCAGGTCGATCGTGGCATCGGTGTCGTTCTTCAGCTGGTGCAGCAGGTGATCGTCCTTGCCGATCCAGACCTCGAGTTGGATGGTGCCGCTTTGCAGCATCGAGAGGACGAGGTCTTTGCCTTGCTGCGTGGAGGCCTGGTCGGCCAGCTTGTTCTTGTCCGGCACGATCTGGTAGTGATGCACCGCGCTGCCATTCAGGGTCGTGTCGCCCAGGTCCTTTATCGATTGGGCGGTTTTCAGGACCGCGGCGCTCGACAGCGGATCCGCCTGGTTCGTGAACTGGCTGAAGGACTCGGCGCTCGCCGGTTGCGTCCAGCTGCCGCTTGTTGGGTCTTTGATGTAGATCTTGCCGGCCGCAAGAACCATGTCGGTGCTGACGCTGATTCCTCCGGTCTTCACCTGGAGCGACATCGCAGCCGAGTCAGGGAACTTGGCATCCCCCTTGCCGCTCATGTCGATGCTGAAGTTCGAAAGCGAGGCCCCCGCCGCGCCGAGCTGGTCGGTGAATGAGGCCGGGAATTGCTCGAGGACGGTGGCCGTCACGTCGAACTTCGCCGAATGCAGCTGGCTCATCTTGTCGCTCGCCGTGCTGACAACCTGCTGAGGGGTCTCAGCGAGCTGCGCGACCCCACCGCACGCCGCGAGCATCAGCACCGCGCCGGCGGCGGCAAGAAGACGCCTCATCAAGTCCGAGTATATGTGGCGGCGATCCACGGAGGTAACTCGGCAAGGCGCTCGATCACGTGGGTCGGGGCGATTCCGGGGATCGCGCTCGCGCCGGGATGGCGCAGCCAGACCGCCGGAATGCCGGCGTTCAGCGCCCCGGCCACGTCCGTATCCAGTCGGTCCCCCACCATCAGGGTCTGGTCGAGCGAGACGCCCAGGCGGCGGGCCCCCTCGGCGTAGATGGCGGGATCGGGCTTGGCCTTTCCGAAATCCCGCGAGGTGACCAGGGCATCGATCAGGCGGCGGATCCCCGCCTTTTCGAGGACATCCGCCAGCTCGGCATCACCGGAGCCGACGGTGTTGGAAATGACACCCAGCCGGTAATGCGGCTTGAGCGCGGTCAGCACCTCGAGCGCATCCGGAATCCGGATGAGCGCCATTTCCCAGAGGTGCTTTCCCGGCTCCTCAACGAGCAGCGTGTTGCCGGCGTCGAAGAAGATGCCCTGCAGGGGCATCAGGCGGGCGACGGGGTCGGCTGCAGCTGGCGGGCCCGAAGCTGACCGCAGGCGGCATCGATGTCGAGCCCTCGCGTGGCGCGGATCGTGGTCGAAATGCCGGCGGCCTGCAGGATGGCCTGGAACGCCTGGGCCCGGGTCTTCGAGGGCGGCGCCAGCGGGCTGCCGTCGATGGGGTTCATCGGGATCAGGTTGATGTGGCTGAGATGGCGACCGACGACGGTGGCCAGCCGGCCAGCCTGCTCGGGACTGTCATTGACGCCCTGCAGGAGGACGTATTCGTAGCTCGTGCGCCGGCCGGTTCGGTCCGCATGCGCCCTTGCCGCGCCGACGATGGCCGCGATCGGGTATTTGCGATTTACCGGGATCATGCTGCTGCGCAACGCATCGTCTGGTGCGTGCAGCGAGATCGCCAGGTTGACCGGCAGCCCCTCAGCACTCAGCCGCTCGATGAACGGTACCAGCCCGATCGTCGATACCGTGACGCGCCGCGGGCTGAAGTTGAGGGTGTCGGGGCGGGCCCAGCGCCGAATGGCGCCCACGACGGCGGCGTAGTTGTTCAGCGGCTCACCCATCCCCATGAAGACGACGTTTGTCAGCGAGCGCTGCGTCTCGCCCAGGTCGCGGCTGGCATTGAGGAACTGGTCGACGATCTCGGCTTCGCTGAGGTTTCGATCGAAGCCGGATTGGCCGGTCGCGCAAAAGCTGCATCCGATCGGGCACCCAACCTGCGAGCTGACGCAGATCGTGGTGCGCGCCCGCGACCGCTCGGTGGCCTCGTAGTGCATTACGACGGTCTCGATCGTCCGCGCGTCGGCCAGTTTGAAGAGATACTTGACCGTCTGACCGCGATCCGCCGCGCGCCTCAGCTGCGGCGCGACGGCGCTGAACGCGAATGACCCTTCGAGCTGGCGACGCGCCGACGGCGGCAAGGTTCGCATGGCATTGAAGGACGGCGCGAGCCGCTGCCAGAACCATTGCCGGGCCTGCTCGGCCCGATAGGGCGCCTCGCCGCCCGCGGTCAGGCGGGAGAGGACCTCAGCTGGGTCGGCGGTCGCGAACGGCGCCTGCTCAGGCGCGACGGCCGTTTCCGAACAGGAGGGAGATGTGGGCCAGCACGATCAGCACCGCACCGAATTCTACCGAGTCGACCGAGCGCGAGCCGCGCAGTCGTCGACGAACTGAGGCTGACTTGTACCGGTTTTTTCACGCAGCGTGAAAGGTTCCCGCCTGGGGGCTCGTTTCACCCTCACGGGGGCACTCCCCGAGACCATGATCGAAGAGCCACAGCGACTCACCATGTCGGATGTGTTCAGCCTTTTCGGCCGCCACGCGGAGGACACCCGCTGGGTTGCTTCGGCGGATTCGCAAGAATACCTCGCCGTTGTCCTTTACCTGGTACAGCGGAACAACGGACGCTGACGCTGGCGTCGCCTCGCCCTTTGTGATAGCATCTCTGTTAAGTTAACTACTGATTAGGTATCAAGATGTCCGAAAAGCTGACGCTGACCGAACTCTTTGCCCTCTTCGGGCGAACCACCGACGAGACCCGCTGGGTTGGCTCTGCCGATTCCGAAGAATACCTGGCGGTCGTCACCTACCTCGTCCAGCGCTCGAGCGCCCGCTAGCTCGATCTCGGGAACCGCTAGCCGTGAACGCGGGTGACGCGGGCCATGACGAAGTAGCCACGATCGGGCCACGACCCGTCTGAAAGCACGGGGGCGTTGCGTTATAGCCTCATACTCGGGCTACGGTCATCGATCCTGAGGGAAACAGCAACAATGATCACTCTGCTCGCGGCGCGGATCCGGATGCGACTGGGCTGGCAGGACAGTGAGAACGGCCAGGCCCTGATCGAGTATTCCCTGATCATGGTGCTCGTGGTCTGCGTAATCCTCGTGACCCTGATCGTGCTGGGCAACCAGGTCAAGAACACCTACTGCAACATCGCCGGCGCCGTCGTCGGCGCCTAGGGCTGCGTCACCGCCACCGCCGGATTTCCCATCACCACCGCGCCCGGTGCGACGTCAGCGGCAACCAGGGCCCCCCAGCGAACCACCGCTCCCTCCCCCACCGACACGCCCTTGAGAATGGTCGACTTCCCCTGGATCCAGGCGTTGCGTCCGATGCGGATCGGGCGCCGGGCCACCGCTTCGCTGCCCTGGCGACGCTCCCGCCCGACGGCGTGAAAGTCGGTGTCCACCAGCAGGCAGGGACCGAGGATGGCGTCATCGCCCACGACGATCGCGCTGGCCGACATCAGGCCGGCGCCATCGATTTCCACTCGGTCCCCGATGTCGATTCGCGCATCCGCGCCGAAGGTGAGCAGCGCGGTATGGCCGGATGTATTCCGGACCTGCACGTCTTTACCGAAGCTGACGCGGCCAGGGCCCCGGATGCGCAGCCGCCAGGGGCCGGTGAAGCCAGGCCCGAAGGTGTGCCGGCGATAACGCAGGTGCAGGTAGAGGGTGCTGAGGCTCACGTTGGTAGAGGCTCTGCCCGGGAAGGGAGTTGAACCCTTACAAGCTTGCGCTCACAGCCCCCTCAAAGCTGCGTGTCTACCAATTCCACCACCCGGGCGAGGGCGAATGCGATTTTAACCCGATCAGCCGGTTTCCATGGGCCGAGCGACCGATTCAGGGCGGCGACGCCGACCCTAGGCTGCGCGTACGGGGGCGCGAGAGGCACCGCTCGCGCCCTTTTTCGCCCAGTCCCTAGAGGCCGCTACGAGCTTGTAACAAGCCCCGTAATCCTGCCTGTCTATGGTGGGATCCAGTCGCCAACCGCGTCCCGGCTGATGTGACCCTGACGCGACAAGAGTCATCACATCGTAAAGAGGAATCGTAAGGAAATGAATGACGAGGGCCATATATCTTTGCCGGCTCTCCAGTCGGACCTGAGCCAGCAACCGCAGGTCCAAATCCATGGCGGCCGGTCCGCAGCGCGACGAGCGATGGCGGCCGGAAGAGAGGGGTTAAATATCGTCAACCGCTACCGGATTCTGATCGTCGACGACGATGCCATGGCGCGCGAGATCCTCAAGCGGATCCTCGAGCACGCGGGCTACGAGGTCATGACCGCGGGCAGCGGCCCCGAGGCGCTGCGCAAACTCCACGAGGGTATCCCCCACCTGGTCGTCGTCGACCTGATGATGCCGGAGATGGACGGCTTCGAACTGTGCCGACGAATCAAGAGTCACCTCGATGTCCCGATCGTCATCCTCAGCGCCGTCGCGGCCATCGAGAGCAAGGTCGAAGGCCTGCAGATGTATGCCGAGGACTACATCGTCAAGCCGTTTGAAAAGGAAGAGCTCGTCGCGCGGGTGCAGCGCGTATTGCGCCGCTACGGCGAATCGGCCGGTGTCGAGCAACCCGAAGTCGTCATCGACCAGGAGCTGCAGATCAACTTCGTACAACACTGGGCGCGGGTCAAGGGCCAGCAGGTGACCCTGACGCCAACGGAGTCCAAGCTGCTCTTCCTGCTGGTCCGGAATGCTGGCCGCGTGGTCACCAACGAGACGCTACTGGCCAAGGCCTGGGCCGGCGACGAGGAAGCCTATGAGGAAGGGCTGCGGGTGCACATCTCGCGGCTGCGCAGCAAGATCGAGTCGAACCCCAGCAAGCCCGTCTACATCCAGACCAAGCGCGGTGTCGGATATCGGTTCAGCGCCAAGGTCAACTACCCCGCGGGGCAAGAACCCCTGGCACTGGCAGGCTGAGCGTGCGCACTCTGCTCCTCGGCCTGCTGGTCTTCGTCCTCTCCTTCCCGCTCCTCATGCACTAGGGCGGGGCTGTGAGCGCCAGGTCGGCCCCATGAGCCGCTCCGTTTGCCGAAAATGTTGGACCTGGCACGGTAGCGGCGCGACGCTGTGCCCTCGGTGCGGGGCTCCGCTCGT
>DASZJR010000095.1:0-37866 GCA_035947855.1 Candidatus Dormiibacterota bacterium | reverse complement strand
GTGGGCGTGATCGCCGTGACCACCACGAGCCGGCCATCCGGCCTGGCCTTCAAGCGCTTCAGGGCGTCCAGGCTGATCTTCGCCTTGTACGGCCCATAGGAAATGAGCTCGGACTCGAGCAACCCGAACTCCCTGGCGACGTCCATGATCGGCCGGAGATGGCCGGATGGCGGGACGTCAAGCGCTCGGGCGGTCTGGCTCATGGTTGCTCCCGGTTCATCAACGTGGTTCGCGGATTCGCCGCATCAAGTTCTTTAACGACCGCGGTCGCGACCTCTTCCGCGCCGCCGGAGCGTTCTTGCGGGTCGCCCCAGCGCCAGCCTTCGAGATACGCATCCATCTCGGTCGAGCCCTCCTTCATGGCGAAGGCATCGATCGCCGCCTGGAAGCGGTCGGGCAGCATTCGCTTCACTTCGCCCTGTCCATCCCAGGCCTTGACCTGCGCCGGGATGTGCTTCCAGAACATCACCTGATACTTCGCCATCAGGCCACCTCGACCAGCTCCGCGAGCCGGGCCTCCAACTCGCCAAACCCGACGAACCTGACCTCGAGCGGTAGGCCGAGGTATTGACTGATCTCCTGGGCCTTCGCGACCGAGCGGGGATCGGAGAACTGCGCCAGATACAAGAGGTCCGTGTAGTTCCGGAAATAGACGGACTTTAACTCCGGGTACCGGTCCAGGCCGAGCCCGCGGACGACGGCCCGTTCGAAGTTCCGCACCAGCCAGTCGGTCAAGAAGAACGTCGCCGGGCGCTGAACCGTGATGGCTTCGAAGTCGTCGCCGGCAAACATTTCGTAGCAGTGTGGTCCACGCACCCGTACCGCCCCATGCCGCTCGAGGACGGGCTCGAGCGCGCCAGCCGTGCCGCAGTCGCCATAGACAACCACCACCCGGCGATAACCCGCGGACAGCTCGTCGAGCTTGCGATCGACAGCTTCGACGATTTTCTTTGGATAGAAATGGTGCATTGCCGGCACTCCATAGATGTCGACGTCCCAGCCGTGTTCGTCGGCGATCGTTTTGACTTCCTTGCCGAGGGCTCCACAGATGAGCAGGGCGACCTCTTTCATCGCAACGTCTCCAGCTCGGGAAACGCCAGCACCGAAACGAACGAGTCGTTGAAGTCGGCGCGTCCGGAAAGCTCGACGTACTCGATCTTGTCGGGTAGCTCGAAAGCGATCTGGCGTTCGCGGAAGGACAAGAGCGACATCTTCGCGCCCTCACCCGCGGTGTTGCCCACCGAGAGAATGCGATCGACATCAACCGGCGGGACCAAGCCGATGATCTTCGCGCTTTCGGGGTTCAGATAGGAGCCGAACGACCCGCCCAGCAGGACCTCGTCGAGGTCGGCCACCGCGACGCCCATGACGTCCATCAAGACTTTGATGCCGGTGGCGATCGAGCCCTTGCCGAACTGCAACTCACGGACGTCACGCTGGCTCAGGTAGACATTCTCGGCCAGCAGGAAGGCTCGCACGCCGTCGATCGTGATCAGGCGGTCCGAGAGAGGGTGCTCCGGGACCTCCTCCCGGCTGCGCATCTTGCCGCCGGCGTCGAGCAGGCCGACCAACCGGAGCTGCGCCACCGTGTCGACCAGCCCCGAGCCGCAAATCCCTTTGGGCGCGACGTCGCCCCCGATGACCTGGAGCTCGATGTGGTCGCTCAACGTCACGCCTTCGATGGCGCCATCCGTCGCCCGCATGCCGCAGCGGATCTGGCTGCCTTCAAAGGCCGGGCCGGCGGGCGCCGCGGTGCAGAGCACTCGCTTGACTGAGCCGAGCACGATCTCGCCGTTGGTGCCGACGTCGACAAAGACCCGCAGCTTGTCCTCCCGGGCGAGGCCGGTCGCCACGACGCCGGCGACGATGTCTGCGCCGACGTAGGCCCCGATCACCGGCAGGGTCTGGACGTACCCGCCAGGGTGGATAGCGAGGCCCACCTCGCGGGCGGGAAGGTAGAGCGGTTCGCGGAAGGCGGGGGTGAACGGCATCATCGAGATCGGCGTCGCGTCGATGCCGAGCAACAGGTGCAGCATCGTCGCATTGCCGACGACCACGGCCTCGTAGACGCGCTCACGCTCGACGCCGGCTGCGTCGTAAAGCTCCCGCAGGACCGTGTTCATGGTGCGCTGGATCGCCTCCCGAAGCTCGGCCTTCGCCTCGTCGCCCTGCATGCCGTGACTGATTCGGGAGATGACGTCGGCCCCGAACGGTGCCTGGCCGTTGAGCGTCGAGCGGACGGCCTCTGCCATGCCGGTGCGCAGGTTCATCAGGGTGCCAACGACGGTGGTGGTCCCGAGGTCGAAGGCGACACCGTAGGTCGCCTCCCGTGTGTCGCCGGCCTCCACCGCGATCAGCTGATCACCGCCGAGCACAGCGGTCACCTTGAACTCGGCGCTCCGTAACAGTCCGGGGAGCGTACGGAGGACGCGGAGGTCGGCCTTCATGTCGAAGCCTTCGGCGGTGAGCGCATCGCGAAGCCGCTCGATGTCACTGCGCTGGTCCTCGAGATCGGGCTCGGTCAGTTCGACGAACACTTTCCGCACGTTCGGGTCGAGCAGCACCAACCGGTTGACGCCCATCGTGGCGGCCTTCGGGACCCGAAGCAGTTCGGGGACCGTGACGGTGGTGTCCTGATAGACCTTCGCCTGGCAGGAGAGGCGCCAGCCCTCCTCCAACTCACCGGGACGAAGCTGCTTCCGATCGGAGGGCGTGACCTCCAGGCCACCCTGCACGACCTGCACCTTGCACTTGCCGCAGGTGCCGCGGCCGCCGCAGGTGGAGTCGATCGGCAAGCCAATCCAGTGGGCAGCGCTGAAGAGGGTCGTGCCCGGTGGCACCCGGGTCGTCTTGTCAAACGGTTGGTACAGGACCTCGAGCTTCTTCTGAATCACGACGCCACAACCGCCTTCTTCTGATCGGCACGGAACGCCGAGATCCAGGCCATCGCGTATTCGTCGTGGCCCAGGAGAAGATCGGAGGCCTGCACGGCCTTGCGCACCTCCGCCACGAGCGGGTTCGTGATCGCGCACGTCAAGCCGGCGTGCATCGCCACCGGAAAGAAGGCGGCGTTCAGAATGTGGCGATCGGGCAAGCCGAAGGACACATTCGACGCGCCGCAGGTCATGTTGTTACCGAGTTGCTCTTTGATGAGTCGCATGGTCTCGAGGGTCACCAGGCCGGCCAGCGGATCGGCGGCAACCGTCATCGCGATCGGGTCGATGATGACGTCTTCGGCCGGGATCCCGTAGTACGTCGCGCGCTCGATGATGCGGCGCGCGATCTCCACCCGCTCTTGCGGCACCATCGTGATGCCGGTTTCATCATTGCTCATGCCGATAACCGCGGCGCCGTGCTTCTTGACCACCGGGAGGATCCGATCCATCCGCTCGTCCTCAGCGGTCACGGAATTGACGAGCGCCTTGCCCTCGTAAGCACCCAGCGCCGCCTCGAGCGCCTCGATGACCGATGAGTCGATGCAGATCGGCACGTCAGTCACCTCGCTGACGGCTCTGATCGCCGCCACCAGCAGCGCCGGCTCATCGACCATGGGCACACCGGCGTTGACGTCGAGCACCTGGGCACCGGCCTGCACCTGGGCGATCGCGTCGGCTTTGACCCGATCCATGACGCCGGCCTTCATCTCGGCGGCGAGCACCTTGCGCCCTGTGGGATTGATCCGCTCGCCGATCATCACGAACGGCCGGTCACGGGAGATGACCACTTCGCGCGAGCGCGAGCGAATGATGGTCTCCATCAGCGACTGCCTCCGACGGTGGCCAGCGGACTCAGGGTCGGCCTGGGGAGGAGCCCGGCTGCGTCGGCCACCTGCACCACGCCCTCCTCCCACTTGATCCCGATCAGGTGGACGCCGGCGACGCCGGGGATCTCGCGCACGGCGTGGACGAGCTCGACTGCGATCTTGATGCCCTCCTCGGCTTGCCGAGCCGGCGGCGTCTTTTCGAGCCGGGCCACCAGTTCATCCGGCACGTGCAACCCCGGGACCTTCTCGCGCATGAAGTGGGCGCCGCGGGCCGAGCGGGGGATACCGATCGAGGGGATGATGAAGACCTTCTCCGTCAGACCAAGATCCGTAACCATGGCCATGAATCGGGCGAAGAGCGGGATGTCAAAGACCAGCTGCGTCTGAATGAAATCGGCCCCCGCCCGCACCTTCTTCTGCAACCGCAGCGGGCGAAACTCCAGTGGCGGCGCGAACGGATTCTCGACGGCGCCGATGAAAAAGGACGGCGCCTGCTCCAACTTTCGCCCACTCAGGTAGGTGCCGCGATCGCGCATCGCTACGGCAACCTCCACCAGTTGCAGCGAGTCGATGTCATAGATCCGTCGGGCGTCCGGATGATCGCCGGCGGTCACGTCATCACCACTCATCAGGACGAGATTGCGAACGCCGAGGGCCGCGGCACCGAGAAGGTCTGCCTGCAGCGCCAGCCGGTTCCGGTCCCGGACCGTCAGCTGCATGACGGGCTCGAGCCCCTTCTCCACCAGCAGGTGTGCCGCCGCCAGCGACGCCATGTGCACGTGAGCGCCGGTGTTGTCCGTGCAGTTGATGGCATCGACCGATCCACGGAGCACCTCCGCGCGCCGCCAGGTTGCTTCAGGATCGGCGCTGTTGCTCGAGGAGAGCTCGGCGGTGACCACGAAACGCCCCTCGTGTAGCAAGCCGGCGAGCCGGCTAGCGCTCGCCATGCGTCTCCCAACCTTTTGGCGCGACCTGGTCTCGGCCGCTGACGAGGTTGATCCACGACGAGGTGCCCTGCAGCTGCCAATCGACCGGCTTCTGCAGATGCAAGATGTGATCCTTGAAGATCGGCAGGCGCCGCGAGCCCTCCCAGGCCTCGACCCAGACGCAACGCTTGTCCGCGTACACCTCGCAGTTGCCGTCGGCACGAACCCCGCCGCAAGGACCGTTACGGAGATTCTTGGGGCAGCGCATCGGGCAGCTCAGGCCGGTCGAGTGCAAGATGCACTGGCCGCACATACGGCAATCCCAGATCGCCTCTTTCAGCGGCTTCTCGGCGGCGAGCACCAGGCGTTCGAGAACGCGCACTGCCCTAGCCCTTCTTCAGCGTCTTATCGATCAGTTCGACGGCCTGCGTGAGCGCGGCATTCTCGGCGGCTTGTGCCGCGCCGACGATCTGCTTGGCCATCCTGGTAGCGAACGATGCATCGGGCGCGTAGTGATCGGCGCCCGAGAGCTTGGCGTATTCCTCGGTGACGGGGGCGCCACCAACCATGACCGTCACCTTGTCACGGAGGCCGGCCTTCTCCAGGGCCTGGATGTTGACCTTGAACATCGGCATCGTGGTCGTGAGAAAGGCCGAGAAGCCGACGATATGGGGCTCGTTCGCGCGCACGGCTTCGACGAACTTCTCTGGTGGGCAGTTGACACCGAGGTCGACGACCTCAAAGCCGGCGCCCTCGAGCATGATGATCACGAGGTTCTTTCCGATGTCGTGGATGTCACCCTTGACCGTGCCGATCACGTATTTTCCAATCGGCTTGGCGCCGGTCTCGGCGATCAGCGGTCGCAAGATGACGAGCGCTCCCTGCATGGCGCGCGCTGCGATCAGCATCTCGGGGACAAAGAAGTCGCCTTTCTCGAACCGGCGGCCCACCTCCTCCAGCGACGGGATCAGGGCCTTGAAGAGGATGTCCATCGGATCCATGCCGAGCTTGAGACCTTCCTCGGTCAGCGCCTTCACCTCGGGTGCGTGCCCGTTGAGCGTGTGATCGAACAGTTCCTGCCGGATCTCTTCTTCCCGACTCATGCCTCGCCTCCTCCTGGGATGTAGCCCATCCGCCGCGAGATCGCCTCGCCGGCCTGTTTTGTCATTTCTCCGAGCTCGCCAAGCCGTTGCGGGGTGACGCGATACGAGGGACCGGCGACACTGACCGCGGCGTGGACCAGTCCGTCGGTACCGCGTACCGGCGCCGCCACGGCGTTCAAGCCGATCTCCAACTCCTCGAGCGTGAAGGCCCATCCATCGTCGCGCACGCGGCCCAACTGCTTGTCCAGGGTTTTGACGTCGGTGATGGTGCGGGGCGTGAATCGATGCAACGGTTGCTCCAGCAGCCGGCGGCGTTCCAGGTCCGGCAGGAAGGCGAGCAGGACTTTGCCATTCGACGTGCAGTGCAATGGTGTCTGCTTGCCCACCCAGTTGACGTTCACGACCAGATTCGGAGCGGCGATCTGGTCGATGTTGATGACCTGGTCGCCCTGCAGAATGGCCAGGTTCACCGTCTCCGACGTCCGGGTCGCCAGCTCTTCCAGCACCGGTCGTGACGCCCGGGCCAGGTCGATCTCGCCGACCACCGACGCGGCCAGCCGAACTAGGCCATACCCGAGCCGGTATTTCTCCGTGCTCGGGTTCTGCTCGACCAGCCCGTGCTCCTGAAGGGTCGAGAGCAGGCGGAAGGCGGTCGACTTGTGGACCTCGAGCCGGCGGGCGAGGTCGGTGACGCGCATTTCGGGCTCGCTCCCGAGCAGCTTCAGGATCTCCAGCGCTCGGTCGAGAGATTGCACCTTGTTGCGCGTTGCGAAACCGGTGCTCATCGCACAACAAACTATACCGCGCCTTTTGCCCGACGGCAAGGGGCCCCGCTCCGGCGTGAAAGAGCGGGGAAAAAGTAAAAGGGGCCTGGGCTAGCGTGAGATGGTCAGCTTGCCGTTGTCGCAGGTGTACGAGTAAGAGCCGCCGAGCAACCGGGTCCCGCCACCGCCCTCGACACCGCTGGCGGGGCATTTGATGACGACCTCGGCCAATGAGAAGCCGGCCAGCAGAACCGCCACGGCGAGGACCGCCCCGCTCGCCGCCATCGCGCCAGCCGCCCTTCTGGAAGGTCCCGCGGAAAGCGCCGTGGGGCTAAGGGCATTGATGAGGCCGAGCAGAGCGAGAACTCCAGCCGCCAGAAGCGGCAGCCCGACCGAGAAGATGGCGAAGAAACCGAGAAGGAGCAGCCCTGCCGCCGAGACTCCAAGCAAGAGCGGCCGCCACCGTGCCGCCGATGCGCGGCTTGAGAGCGCAGCACCGATCGCCATGAGTGCGATGAAAGTAGCGACAAATGGAACACGGAGGAATTGGGGATCGCTGGCACCCTGCGTAGCGACGATGCCGAGGTACAAGACGTCGACCGCCGCAGCGATGATGGCGGCGCCTACTCCGGCCCAGCGCATGACGCTAGGACGAGCCTAACCCGCCGGAGCTTCGGTCACCATCCGCTCATGACCCGACTTGGCCCGCCGGATTTCGGCGTTGACAGCGCTCAGCACCTTCTGCACGTCGCCGATCACCGCATAGTCGGCCTGCTTGACGATCGGCGCCGTGGGATCGGTATTGATGGCGAGGATGTGCTTGGCCGCCCGGCAGCCGACCATGTGCTGGATCGCGCCGCTGATCCCGCAGGCGATATAGAGATCCGGCGCGATTCGGGTCCCGGTCTGTCCCACCTGGTCCGCATGTGGCCGCCAGCCGAGGCTCGTCACGACACGCGAGCAGCCGACTGCGCCGCCAAGCAAGTCCGCCAGCTCCTCGAGCGTGGCGAATCCCTCGGCGCTGCCAACCCCACGGCCGCCGCCGATCACGACACGTGCCTGAGCGAGCGAGATCTTTCCGCTATCGGCCTCGACCTGGGGGATGAGTCGCACGCGAAAGTCCTTGTCGTCCAGCACGGGCGCAAACGTCTGCGTCGCAACCTCGGTTCGGTTCGGGGACGCCTCGGCCGTAAGCGCGTGAGGCGCGAGCGTCAACAGCTTGACCCGGCCCTTGAGATGCGCCTCCTCGAGCAGGCTGCCACCCCAGCGCTGGCGCGTGACGATGAACGCGTCACCGGGCACGATCTCGGTGCAGTTGGCCGCCAACGGCAACGTCATTCGTGCCGCGAGGTGGGCCATGACCTCGCCGCCGCGGTCGCTCGCCGTCCCGATGACGACCTTGGCGTTGATCCGGTCGGCAAGCTCGGCGATGGTGTGCGCCCACGCTGCCGGCGCGTACGCCGCCAGCCGAAGATCATCGGCCAGATGCAATGTACCGACCCGGTAGGAGGTCAGGATGCCCCTGGCCGCGGCGCCGTTTGGACCGATGGCAACCGCGTCGAGTGGCACGTCCATGTTGCGTGCGAGCCGTGCGGCCATCGTGAGCACTTCGAGCGAGAGCAGGGTTGGCGCTCCATCGACCTGCTCGATAAAGGCAAGGATCATGCTCAGAGCAACCGCAGGCGTTGAAAGACTTCCACCATCTCGGCGCCCACGTCGCCGTTCTTTCCGAGGATCTCCACTTTGTGTTCGGCCTGCACCGGCAACTTGAGGCGAATCTTCTCCAGCCCCCCATCCTGCCAGTGCGGCGTGATCCGCTCGATTTCTTTCTTCTTCGCCTTCAGCCGCCCCGGAAGTGAGGGGTAGCGCGGAAGGTTGAGACCTTCCTTCACGGTGAGGACGGCGGGCAACGCTACCTCAGCGGTCTCCCAACCCGATTCCGTCTGGCGGCGCACCGCGGCGCGGCCCTGGTCGATCTCGATGGCTTTGATCCCCGTCACACACGGAAGATCGAGGGTGCCGGCAACCCGGACCCCCACCTGGTACCCCGCACTGTCGGCGGATTCATTCCCGAACATCACAAGGTCATAGCTGCGCCCTGCAGCGCGCTCGGCTTCGATCGCCTCCACGATCGCGGCAGCAGTGGCGACCGGGTCCCACTCGCGACCATCGGTTTCCAGGAGGATCGCGCGCTCGATGCCGAGCGCCATCGCGTCGCGCAGCTGGTCAACCGCGGCCTCGGGTCCGAGCGTGAGCACGGTGGAGCTCCCGCCGTGCGTCTCGATCATTCGAACCGCTTCCTCGACCGCGCATTCCTCGTGCGGGCTGATCGTGAACCCGAGGTAACGTGTGTCGATCTCCTGGGCGTCCGGGGTCAGCGTGATCTGACCGGCGGTGGCGGGGACACGCTTGACGCAGACAAGCACATTCATCGGCACCGGGCTCAGCTCCGCACGCGGGCGTTCTGCGGATCGAAGAGGGGCGTGGGTCCCACGACGGCAACCGTCACCGGGTATTGTTCGCCGAAATACTCGACCGCGAGCCTTGTGCCAACCTTCGCCTGCTCCGGTGGGAGGAAGGTCATGAGGATGGTCTTGCCCACTGATGGTCCCGACCCGGCACTAGTCACGTAGGAGCCGCGTCCGTGCCGATCGACGATTCGTTTGCCCTGCGCGGACAAGACCGGCTCGCGCCCCATCATGAAGCGCTTGAATCCGGATCGCGACGTGTTGTCATCGACCGTGAGGGTGCAGAGGGTGACCGCGGGCGGCTCGGCGCGTTGCTTGAGATAGGCCTCCTTGCCGATGAAGTCCTGCGGCTTGACCTGAGGTCGCGCGAGACCGGTCTCCACCAGGTTGAACTCCTGTTCCAGTTCGTTGCCGTAGGCGCGGTAGCACTTCTCCAGGCGTCCAGTCGTCCCGTAGACGCCGATCCCAACTGGGGCGATGTGATGCGGCTGACCCGCATCCCAGATCGCGTCCCAGAGGCGCGCCCCCTGCTCGAAGGGCACGTAAACTTCCCAGCCCAGCTCGCCGACGTAGGAAATCCGTGACGCCAGCGCCCGCACGGAGCCGAGGTCGATGAAGCGGCAAGTCCCGAAGGGGAAGCCCTCGTTCGACACGTCCGCGTCGGTGATCGACTGCAGGAGGTCGCGGGCACGGGGACCCCAGACCCCGATGGTGGCCCAGCTCGATGTCAGGTCGGTGAGCTGGACCGCCTCGTCCTCAGGGAGGTGGTCGGCGAACCATTTGCGATCGCGCATCCCGTCGGCACCACCGGTCACCACCCGGAAGTGGTTGGTCCCCAAGCGCATCACCGTCAGGTCCGCCTTGATCCCGCCCGCCGGGTTCAACAGCGAGGTGTAGATCACCCGCCCAACCGGCAGGTTCATCTGGACCACGCACATCTTCTGCATGTAGTCGAGCGCGCAGGTGCCGGCGATATCGAAAACGGCGAACGCCGAAAGGTCGACCATACCGACCCGGTCGCGCATCGCAAGATGCTCGGCGTTGATGATCGGTGACCACCAGCGGGCATCCCACTCATAGCGTCGGGGCATGACCCGGTCGCCGTACTCCGCGAGCAACGGCTTGTTCGACTCGTACCAGTTGGGACGCTCCCAGCCTGCGGTTTCGAAGAAGACCGCGGCGAGCGCCTTCTCGCGCTCATAGAACGGGCTTACGCGAACCCGGCGGTTCGACTCCCACTGCTCGCGCGGGTGGACGATGCCATAGGTCTTGTTGAAACCCTCAGCGCTGCGCCCACGGATGTGCGCCCTAGTTTTCTGATGATCGTAGAAGCGGGCGATGTCCGATCCGGAGGGGTCGATTTCCGGGACGCCCGACGTCATCCACTCGGCGACGCAGCGGGCGATGCCAGGTGCCTCCTTGATCCAGACCGCCGCCACCGACCACAGGCCTTTGACTTCGGGTGTCTCCCCGAGGAGCGGCAGGCCATCCGGAGTCAGCGACAGCAGCCCGTTGATGGCGTGGCGGATGCCGACGCTCGGGTCGCCGAGGATGTCGGGGATCAGCTCCAGCGCGTGTTCCAGCGATTCGTCGAAGTCTTCCTTGGTAAAGGGCAGCTCGGTGGGTGACAATTTTGACTGGCCAATCGCCGGGATCTCGTCGGGCTCCCACAAGATCGGACGATGGTCGTAGGAACCAACTTCCAGATCGCCGCCATGCTGGCGTTCGTAGCCGTTGGTGTCCATGTCGCGAATGATCGGGTACTTGATTTCGCCGACAGTGTCGGCAAACAACGGCACCGGGCCGACGCTGATCATCTGGTGCACGGCCGGGCTCAGGGGAATCGACGCGCCGGCCATCCGCGCGATTCGCGGGCTCCAGATCCCGCTGCTGATGACCACCGCCTCTGCTTCGATGTCGCCCTGATCGGTCCGTACGCGCCGGACGCGGCCGTTCTCGACGTCGATGCCAACCACCTCGGTGCTCGGCACGACGGTCAGGGCGCCCATCGCCTGCGCCTTCTCACGCATCAAGGTCCCGGCCCGAAGCGAATCGACCGTCCCGATGGCAGGGGTGCTGAAGCCCCCCAGGATGATGTCCTCGTTGATGTAGGGCACCAGGCGCTTTACCTCCGCCGGCGACACCAGTTCGGCGTCGATGCCCCAGGCCTTGCTCGAGGCCATCCGCCGCTTGAGCTCCTCCACCCGCTCGGCGGTCCTGGCGACCTCGATGCCGCCGCTCTGCGTAAAGACCCCCAGCGCTTTGTACTGGCGGACGCTATCCAGGGTGAAAAGCGTCATTTCCTTCGAGTGGTCCGTGAGAAAGATGAAGTTAGAGGCGTGGCCCGTCGAGCCGCCCGGGTTGGGAAGCGCGCCCTTATCGATCAGGACGATCTCTCTCCAACCCTGCTGCGCCAGGTGGTAGGCCATGCTATTGCCCACGATCCCGGCGCCGATTACGACGACTCTCGCCTGCGCAGGCGGGCCGCTCACGCTCATCCCCTCCTCCGTCTTCGTCGTCGGCTCACAGCATAGCGAGGAAAAGGATGAAGCCGAGTGCCCCGCTCGCGTCAGCGGATTCGAGCGAGAACCTTCTCCATGTCTGAGCGCAGCATGCGAACGCCGAACCGCGTCACGATCGCCCCGATCACCATGCCGCGCAGCCCACGACCGGTGCGGACCACGGTGACGTCCACCCGGGTGCCTCCGGCCGCCGTGGGCTGAAGCCGGTAGCGCCACTGGCTACCGGGCGCCCAGGTATCGGATTCGACGGCAGTTACCGTGACCTCGCCGGTAGCGGCATCCCACTCATATCGGTTGCGCTCCCAGGCGAGCGCGTTGCCTTCGGTCACGTCGGCCCAGCCCGGACCCAGCCCGTGAACACGGAAGTGCGAATGGTCGATTTTCGGCCAAACGTCCGGCCGGCGATCGCCAAAATCGGTCAAGGCACCGAGCACCCGGGAGGCTGGGAGGTCGGTGATCAGCTCGAAGTGGACGGTCGGCACCTACTCATTAAATCGCGCGGGTTGGATCTTGACCACGCTCAGTACCCGTGCTAGCGTTTCGCGCAGGCCGATATATCGCTGGTGTACGGCCGATATACGGGGAGGGGAAGCTTGGCGAGCGAACTGACGACCGCTCGTCGTTTGCGACGCAGCGGCCAGGACCGGCCGCTGCATACGGTCGTGCTGCAGAGCGCCTCGGTCCGCTCCCAGGGCGAGCGGGCCTACCTACTGATTCGGGACCAGATCGTCACCCTCAAGCTGGTTCCGGGGGCCGTGATCGAGGAAGCGCACCTTCGCCAGGAGCTCGGCCTCGGACGTACCCCGATCAGGGAGGCCCTCCAGAGGCTGGCGCACGAGAACCTGGTCACATTCGTGCCACACCGAGGGACGTTCGTCTGCGACATCAACCTGACCGACCTTCATCGCCTGACCGAGGTGCGCGTGGAGATGGAAGGCTACGCCGCCCGGCTGGCGGCGGAGCGCGGCAGCGCCGGCGATCGCGCGGCCATGGAAGCGCTCATGCAAGAGTTGGAGACCATCGATGAGAGCGACGTCCACACCCTGATTCGCCTCGACCAGCGGATTCACCGACAGGTCTACCGAGCGACCCGCAATTCGTTTCTGCAGACGATGTTGGAGGAGTGCTTCAACCTCAGCCTCCGCATCTGGTTCCTTGGCCTGGACCGCGGCGTCCGGCTGAAAGAGGCGGTCGAGGAGCATCGTCAGCTCCTGGACGCCATCGTTTCGCGCGACGCCCAGAAGGCGGAGGCCGTCGTGCGCCAACACATCACCGGCTTCGAGCACGCCATTCGGAAGGTTCTTTAGGAGGAAGCAAGTGAGAGTCTTCTACGCCACCGACCTGCACGGTTCCGAAGTTTGCTGGCGGAAGTTCCTCAACGCCGCGAAGTTCTACGCCGCCGATGTCCTCATCTGCGGCGGGGATATGACGGGCAAGGCGATGATCCCGATCGTCGAAGACGGTGACAGCTACGAGCTGACCCTCTCCGGCGTCTCGCAGCGGGTCGGCCGCGACCAGGTCGCCGAGGTCGAAAGCCAGGTGCAACGCAAGGGCTACTACCCGGTGCGGATGACCTCCGCCCAGGTCGCGGAGCTGGAGAAGGATCCGCAGAAAGTGCAGACGCTCTTCACCGAGCAGATGTGCAAGACCGTGGAACGCTGGATGCAGATGGCCGCGGAAAAACTCAAGGACAGCAAGGTGAGGGTTTTCGTTGCTCCTGGGAACGACGACGAGATGGAGATCGACGAGGTGATCGCGAATGCCCCACGCGTCGAGCTGGCAGAGGGCAAGATGATCGACATCGGCGGCTACGAGATGATCTCCTCGGGCTGGGCCAACCCGACGCCGTGGCACACCTATCGCGAGGCGCCCGAAGAGGAGCTGGCGAGGCGCATGGAACCGATGCTGCGCGACATCAAAGACATGAGCCGCGCGATCTTCAATTTCCATCCGCCGCCCTACGGCACCTCGCTCGATGAGGCGCCCGCCCTGGACGAAAACTTGAAGCCGCTCCATGGCGGCCGAGCACTTCGGCACGTCGGCTCGACGGCGGTGCGCGACGCGATCGACAAACACCAACCGATGCTCTCCCTGCACGGCCACATCCACGAGGGCAAGGGCGTCACCCGCTTGGGCAAGACGCTCGCCATCAACCCCGGCAGTGCCTACGAAGAGGGGATGCTCCTCGCGTCGATCATCGAGCTCGATCCGAAGAAGGGCATCAAGAATTACCAGCTGGTCAATGGCTAGGAGGTGAAGCGCTAGAGCAACTCTCGCGTCGTCGGCGCTCAAATCAGATTTCGAAGGAGGAAGTAATGGCGACTACGACGACTGACGCGCCACGCCAGACACTGTTCTTACGTAACGCCACCGGGCTCGTCAAAGCCTGGTCGACGTTCGACGCCTTCCTGTATTCATTTTGGTCCGTCAACCTGATTACGCTCGGCCTCTACGGCATGTCCTTCGCCTACGCGATTCCCAATGGCCAGCTGCTCCTTGCCGTTCTCATCACCGGTGTGCTCACCACCTTCCTGGTCGTCACCTATGCACAGCTGGTCAGCGCCATGCCGCGCGCCGGCGGCGATTATGCCTGGCAGAGCCGCATCCTGGGCGGTGGGGTGGGTTTCGTACTGGCCATCACTGGATGGTGGTTTACGCTCTGGCTCTGGACCCCGATCTACGCGAACATCCTGGTGGTCCAGTTTTTCTCTCCGCTCGCCTACACGCTCGGCTGGACCGGTATCGCGACCTTCTTCACGAGCAACTGGGGCGTTTTCGTGAGCTGCCTGATCGTGCTCGCCTTCGTCAGCCTGGTCATCACCATGGGCATGGAAGCCTACGCCAGGATCCAGAAGTTCTGCTTCTGGCTGGGAATGGCAGGGCTGGTGGTTATGGTCGGCTTGCTGCTCTTCTCCAGCCACGATACGTTCGTGCGGAACTTCAATAGCGAGGCGGCCTCGCTCTTCGGTGCTTCTGGCGACGCCTATTCGAAGACGCTCGCGTTGGGCGCGACAGCCGGTGCCGGTGGTATCAGTTTCGGTAGCTTCGGGATCGGGGCGACGTTCCTTCTGCTCCCCTTCTTAGCTTTCTATCTCCTCTGGCCGGTCTGGGGCGCGACCCTCTACGGCGAGGTTCGTGGCGCCAAGGAATACCGCAAGGTCTTCAACGCGATGTTCTGGGGGCTTTGGGTAACAGTCGCGCTGGTTGCCGTCATCATCCTGCTGATCGTCAAGACGATCGGCTGGGACTTCTACAACGCGGCAAACGGGGCTTTCTGGAACTCGTTGGCGGGCGGGGCTGCGCCGCCGGTGTCGATCTGGCCCTATCCTGTCATGTTCGCCGGCTGGCTGGTTGGGAATCACCTCTTCCAGGCACTCCTCATCGCCGTGATGGGCTTGTGGTTCTTCGGATGGGCCGGGACCCTCTTCCTCTCGTCGACCCGCGTCATCTTTGCGGCCGCCTTCGACCGGGTGCTGCCGGAGTGGGCCGCCAACATTTCGGCAAAGCGGCGCGTCCCCTATGGCTCGCTGATACTGATGATCGTGCCCTCGCTCGTGGTCAGCGCGATCTGGTCGTTTCGGCCGAACTTCCAGGGCATCTTCCTGTGGGCGACTGGCGTAATTGCGATCACCTTCCTGGGGACGGTCATCGCTGCGGCCATCATGCCCTGGCGGCGGAAGGACATCTTCGAGAACTCGCCGATCGCGCGCTTCCGAATTGCCGGTATCCCGGTGATCACCATCACCGGCGTGGTGAGCGCCATCTTCCTGGTGTTCATGCTCGCCGAGTGGTCCTTCAACGCCGTCTACGGCACCGCGTTTTCGCTCAACGCCTCGTCACCGATCTACTTCCTCGTGACCTACCTGGCGGCCGTCGTCATCTACGTCGTTGCCCGCGTGGTGCGCAAGCGCCAGGGTATCGACCTGGCTCGCATCCACCAGGAGATTCCCGTTGAGTAGTCGTTCGACGTTCTGATCGGAGCGGCGCGCGCATGACTCAATTACCGAGCCGTGCGCGCGCCATCGTCATTGGGGGCGGGATCACCGGCACCAGCATCGCCTATCACCTGGCGCTGGCTGGATGGAAAGACACGGTGCTCCTGGAGAAAGCCGACCTGACCAGCGGCTCGACCTGTCACGCGGCGGGACTCGTCACCCAGTTCAATCCCTCCCTCACGATGATGCGGTTCCGTCGCTACAGCATCGAGCTCTATCGCGAGCTGGGCATCTTTGACTCGGTGGGCAGCTTGCGCTTCGCCTCGAGTCGCGAGCAACTAATGGAGCAGCAGCGGGGTGTGAGTCGCGCCCGAGCGATCGGACTCGACGTCGAGCTGGTGTCGGCCGAGCAGGCGGCGCAGTTGATGCCCTCCATCAGCACGAATTCGTTGTTTGGCGCGGTCTGGATGCCGGGGGACGGGGCCCTCGATCCGCATACCGCCACCTTCGCACTGGCCAGGGCCGCGCGCGACTTAGGGGTGACGGTGCTGACGGACACGCGGGTGACCGGATTGGCGCTGTCCTCGCGCGGCGAGATCCAGGCGGTGCAGACGGAGGCCGGCCGGATCGAGGCCGAGGTGGTCGTCATCGCTTGTGGCATCTGGGCTCCGCAGGTGGCCGCGATGGCCGGTGCGTTTGTCGTGTCCACACCGGTCGATCATCAGCACGCCGCATTGCAGGCGGTTGAGGGCGCTGAGCTCCCGCAATCCATGCCGTGCTTTCGTGACCCGGACAACCTCATCTACGGGAAAGCCGAAGCCGGGGGCGTAATCCTCGGCGGCTACGAGCTGAACCCCAACGCGCGATGGATCGACGGCGTTCCCTGGGAGCACGCCGGCACCTCGGTCACTCCGGACCAGCCTCGGTTCGAGCCACTCCTTAAGGGGGCGGCGCGGCGGTTTCCCTTCATCAGTGACGCGGGGATCATCAAACTGGTCTGCCATCCCGACGCGATGACCCCCGACGCCAATCCCCTGCTGGGCCCGGTCCCAGGCGTCCGTGGGCTGTACATGGCGGCCGGGCTGTCGCTGAACGGGTTCGGCGGAGCCGGCGGGATCGGGAAATCGCTCACGCAACTGATCACGTCCGGGGACAGCGAGTTGGACCTCTATGCCTACCGGCCCTGGCGATTCGGCCCGGTCCATCGCGACCATCGCTACGTGGCCGAGCTCGCCAAAGAGACGTACCGCTACTACTACTTCCTCCGCTATCCGTACGACGCCGACGAGTGGGGCCGGCCGCGCCGGACGAGCGCGCTGCACCATCGGATGCAAGACCTCGGCGCGGTCTTCGGGGCAAAACATGGCTGGGAGCGACCCGAGCACTTCGAGCCGGGAAGGCCCTGGCGGCGGGCGGGGGCGGACCAGCGCCAATTTGGATGGACGCGGCCGCCATGGTTCGAGCTACAGGCCGAGGAGCATCGCGCGTTCCGTGAACGAGTGGGAATCATCGACATGACATCGTTCGGGAAGATCGAGCTGGACGGTCCGGGAGCGCTGCCCCTGCTCGAACGTGTCGCGGGCAACCTGGTCGACAGGACGGTGGGCAGCGTCGTCTACACCCAGCTTCTCGACCGCCGCGGGGGGATCGCGGGGGACGTTACCATCACGCGTCTCGGCCGGCACCGGTTCAGGCTGGTCACCGGAGCGGGATATGTGAACAGCGACCTCGGGTGGCTGCGGCTGGAGCAACGCGACGAGGACGGACCGGTTGACGTCCGCGAGACGACGGAGGAGCTGTGCGTTATCGGGATGTGGGGCCCGCGTTCTCGTCAGGTGCTGGAGAGCGTGACCGATGACGACGTATCGGAGGACGGCTTCCCGTTCATGCAGGCACGCGACATCCGCATCGAGGGATTCGACGTCTTCGCCCAGCGCGTGACCTACGTCGGCGAGTTGGGGTGGGAGTTTTATCTCGAGCCCAGCGTCGCGATGCAGGTGTGGGATCGCTTGATAGCCGCTGGGCAAACCGTTGGCATTCGGCCAGGAGGATACCGAGCGCTGGACTCGCTGCGGATGGAGAAGGGTTACCGCTATTACGGGACGGACCTGACCCTACTCGACAACCCGCTGGAGGCCGGGCTCGGGTTCTGTGTCCGCTTCGACAAGGGCGACTTCAACGGGCGGGAGGCGCTGATCGCAGCAAAGGCGGCGGGCATCAAGCGGCGTCTGCGCACACTGTTGGTCGGCGAGCGAGACTACGTCACCATCTACGGTGGCGAGGCCGTCTATGCCGATGGTTCCCTCGTCGGCCGGATCCGCAGCTGCGGCTATGGGTTCACCATCCGGCGCAACATCGCCTACAGCTACCTGCCGGTCGGACTGGCACCCGGAACGCGGGTCGAGGTGGACGTATTCGGGCGGCATGTGCCGGCTGAGGTCAGCACCGACGCCGCGCTAAAGCGCGACCAGCTGGTTGGCCCTGATGCAAAGCCTAATGCGCGCTGAGGAGGCGGCCGGACGCGTCTCGCTTTGGCGAGGCAAGGATGCCAACATCTCTTGGTTGTCGGGCGGGTTGACCAACGAGAACTACCTGGTCGAAGCCGGCGGCGAACGCTACGTGATGCGTCTCCCCGGCAGCTCGACGGAGCTCTTATCGATCGACCGGTCGAACGAGATCTACAACGCCAGGGCGGCGGCGAGTACCGGGATTGGTCCGGCGGTGCTGGAGCATATCCCACAGCTCGACATCATGGTTCTCGAGTTCATTGCAGGACCGACGATGTCGGCAATGGCGCTGCAATCCGCGGCGATGGTGCGGCGGATGGCGGATTCGTTCAAGCGCCTGCACGCGGCTCCGCGCTTCTTGAAGGACTTCGACATGTTCCGGCTGATCGAGGAGTACCTGCGCATCGTCGAGGCGCACCAGGTTCGGATCCCGTCGGACTATCGGCGGTGGCTGCCGCTGGTGGCGGAAATCGAGCGGGCGGTCAAGGTCGGGGCGCTCCCCAGCGTTCCCTGTCACAATGACCTGCTCTGCGAGAACTTTATCGACGACGGGCGCTGTTTGCGGATCGTCGATTACGAGCTGAGTGGGAACAACGATGCGTGCTTCGACCTGGGCAACACGGCGCAGGAGGCGAGCCTTGATGATGAGTTGCGAGCTGTTCTGTGCGAGGCCTACTTCGGCCGGCCGGACCGGCAGCAACTCGCCCGAATGAACCTTTTCGCGCTCATGTCAGATGTCGGATGGACGCTCTGGGGCGCCATCCAGGCCAAGATCTCCACACTGGACTTCGATTTCACCGACTACTACACAACGCGATGGCATCGGGCACTGAAGGTCATGGAGTCGGACGGCCTTAAAGGCTGGTTGAGGGAGGCCAGCCAACCGCCTTGAGGGCCCTTGACAGAGTCTGACTCGGGGAAGAGACTTTCGGCGTAGACAAAAAGTCGCCGGCAACCCGTTCGAAGGAGGATGAGATTCGTTGGCCGTGCTTGACAGTGTCCTGAAGGCGTATCAGTCACCGACCCGAATGGTGCATGCGATCGGTGCCCTGAGCGCGCTCGGGGACGAAGCCGTCAGTCTGAAGGTTAGGCGGCCGCTGGTCGTCACCGACCAGGGGATCGTGAAGGCGGGGTTGCTCGATGAGGCGCTCGAGCCGCTTCGCGCCGCCGGCCTGGATCCAGTCACCTACGACCAGGTGCGGGCCAACCCCGGGATCGCCCTCGTCGATGCCGGGGCTCGTTACTACCAGTCGGAGCGCTGCGACGGCCTGGTCGCGATCGGCGGCGGCAGTTCGATCGACACCGCAAAAGGCATCGGCGTGGTCGCCGTGCACGGCGGGAGCATCGGTCAGTACGAGTGGGGCAAGGATCCGATTCACTCGCGGATTCCGCCCCTGATCGCCGTCCCAACGACGGCGGGAACCGGTAGCGAGGTGACGCTCTGGGCCGTGATCACCGATCCGGATCGCAAGGTGAAATTCAACGTCGGTGGCACGCCGAACATCGCCGCCTGGGTCGCCCTCATCGACCCGGCGCTCAGCGTCAATCTGCCGGCCGGTGTTACCGCCGGCACCGGCATGGATGCGCTGACCCACGCCGTCGAGTGCTACACGATGGCCTATCATCAGCCGTTCACCGACGCCGTCGCTTTGCATGCGATGGAGTACTGCGCGCGCTGGCTGCGCGTTGCCTACTCGCAGGGCCACAACCTCGAGGCGCGCTATCACATGAGCATGGCCGCGATGCTTGCCGGCCTCGCCTACGGCACCGACTCGGCCGGAGCCGCGCATGCGATGAGTCAGTCGGCAGGGGGCGTTCATGACGCGCCGCACGGGGCGCTCACCGGTCGGTTGCTCGCCCCCGTGATGGAATACAACTATTCCGGGGAGCCGGAGCGGTTTGCCCGCATCGCGCAGGCCCTCAGCCTCGACACAGCCAACAAGACGATCTGGAAAGCCGCGGAACTCTCGGTCGAGTACGTCTATCAGCTGACTGAGGATCTCGACATCCCATCGCTCAACGAGCTCGGCTTCGCGGAAGAGGAGATCCCGATGCTCGCAGAGAAGGCCCAGGCGGACTCACAGACGATCGGCAACCCGAGGGACGTCGACGCCAGGAATTACGAGAAGATCTACGCCCGGGCCTTTGAGGCAGGACGCCACCGCAAGGTCGCACGACAGCTGGCGCACGCCGGCTCCTGAAACCATGTGGACCAACACGTTCAAGCCGTACGACCTCCTGACTGAGGAGCAAGTTCAGCAGATCCACGACCACGCGATGCTGATCCTGCAGGAGATCGGTATCGACTTCCTCTACCCCCGCGCCCTCGACACGTTCCAGCGTGCCGGGCTGAAGATCGAGGATAGCCGAGTCCATTTCGAGCCGGCGTTTATCGAGGAGCAGTTAAAAAAGGTACCGGAGAGCTTCCAGGTACAGGCACGTAATCCAAAGAACACCGTGATCATCGGCGGCAACTACATGGTCAACGCGCCGGTCTACGGGCCGCCCTTCATTACGGACCTTGACCGGGGTCGTCGGGGCGCAACCATCGCCGACTTCACCAACTTCGACAAGATGGCGCAGGCCACACCGCAGATCCACTGCGCCGGTGGCACCATCGTGGAACCCGAGGATCTCCCGCTCGAGACTCGTCACCTCGACATGGTGTACTCGCATATCCGCTGGACCGACATGCCCTACATGGGAAGCGTGATCTCGGAGGAGGGCGCGCGCGACTCCATCGAGATGTCCTCGATCCTTTTCGGCGGCCGTGCCAACATCGAGAAGACGCCCGCGTTGCTGGCGCTCGTCAACGTCAACAGTCCGCTTCGCTACGACGAACGGATGCTCGGGGCTTTGATGACCTACGCAGAGGCCAATCAGCCCGTGATTGCGACGCCCTTCCTCATGGCGGGCGCGATGTCGCCGATGGGCCTGGCCGGCACGATCGCGCAGCAGACCGCTGAGGCTCTCGCGGGCATCGCGCTCATCCAGCTCGTGCGCCCCGGGGCCCCGTGCATCTACGGCTCGTTCCTCACCAATATCGACATGCAATCGGGCAGTCCGGCCTTCGGCACGCCGGAATCCGCGATGGGAATCCTGGCCAGCGCCCAGATGGCGCGTCACTACCGGATCCCCTTCCGCGGTGGTGGCGCCCTTACCTCCTCCAAGTCGCCGGATGCCCAGGCCGCCTACGAATCGATGATGTGCCTCTGGCCGACGGTGATGGGCGGCGTCCACTTCGTCCTCCACGCCGCCGGCTGGCTGGAGAGCGCGTTGCTCGCCTCCTACGAGAAATTCATCATCGACGTCGAAGCGCTGCGGATGTTCGAGTGGATGCTCACCAAGGGCATCCCCTTCGACGACGAGGGGTTCGCCATGGATGGCATCCGCGAGGTCGGCCCCGGCGGGCACCACCTCGGTTCGGAACACACGATGCGCAATTATCGGACGGGCTTCTACCGGCCGTGGATTTCATCGACCGAAAACTATGACCGCTGGCAGCGCATGGGCGCGCGCACGGCGGACCGAGTGGCCAACGAGAAATGGAAGCAACTGCTCGCCGACTACCAGGACCCAGGCATCGATTCTGGTATCGATGAACAATTGAAGACGTTCATCGAAGTCCGCAAAGGCGCGATCCTGCACGCGACCGTCTGAGGAGGCTGGCCAATCCTATGAAAGTCGTCGAGAAAACGGAAACGCTGAAGATGTTCGTGGGCGGACGTTGGGTCGAGTCGGAAAGCGGAGAGACATTCGAGGCCACCAGCCCAGCGACCGGCGAAGTGATCGCGAGGTTGCCAAAAGGGACACGCGCCGATGCGGTGCGCGCGCTGGAGGCGGCATCCGCGGCGCGCGCGTCGATGGCCTCGCTCGGCGCCTTCGAACGCGCCGCGCTGCTACACCGGGTCGCCGCCATCATGGAGGCTCGCCGCGAGGAGCTGGCCCGCTGGCTGACGCTCGATCAGGGCAAACCGTACAAGGCGGAGGCCCTGGGCGAAGTCGGTGAGGCGATCGAGTACTTCCGCATCGCCGCCGAGGACATCAAGCGGCTCGAGACGAACGTCATCCCATCGATGGCGAAGAACAAGCTGGTCTTTACGCTGCGGGTTCCCCGCGGTGTCTATGCGCTGATCACGCCCTGGAACTGGCCGCTGACCATGGCCACGGAACTGATCGCCCCGGCCCTGGCGGGCGGGAACGCCATCGTCTGGGCGCCGGCGACATCGACGTCCGCGATCTCGGTCAAGCTGATGGAGTGCCTGGCCGAGGCCGACCTGCCGGCGGGCGCGGTCAATCTCGTCACCGGCCCGGGCTCGGTGGTTGGCGACGAGATAGCGGGCCATCCACTGACGACCGGCGTCGGGTTCGTCGGATCGACCGAGACCGGCCGCTCGGTCGCCCGGCGCGCGGCGGGCAAGCATGTCATGCTCGAGTTGGGTGGCAACGGGCCGATCGTGATCTTCGATGATGCCGACCTGGCGCGGGCGGCGGATGGCACCATCACCGGGTGTTTCCTCTGCGCCGGGCAGAGTTGCACGGCAGGCGAGCGCATCCTGGTGCAGAGCGGGATCCAGGACGCCTTCCTCGCCCAGCTGAAGACCGCCATGCAGTCCGTGACCCTGGGGGATCCATTCGAAGAGGCGACCACCATGGGACCACTGAACAACGAGGGCGTAGCGTTGAAGATGGATGAACATGTGGCCGACGCGATCGACCGCGGCGCAACACTGGTGACCGGCGGCCACCGTGCAGGTGGCTTTCCGACGTCGCTCTACTACGAGGCGACGGTGCTGCGCAATGTCTCGCCCGGGATGCGTGTCAGTCGCGAGGAGACCTTCGGCCCGATCGTCCCCGTGATTCCGTTTGACGACGAAGCCGACGGGCTGCGCATCGCCAACGATTCACCATACGGCTTGCTCGGCTCCGTCTACACGCGGGACATCGACCGCGCGCTCAGGTTTGCCAGGCGGCTCGAGACGGGCTGGGTGAATGTCAACGAGTCATCCAACTACTGGGAAGCGCATATTCCCTTCGGTGGCCGCGCCGGAAAGGAGAGCGGCATCGGCCGGGTCGGCGGCTATCGCGCGATCGAGCAGATGACCGACCTCAAGACGATCATCGTGGACGTGCGGGAGCGGTGAGCTGACCACCGACATAGGCGTTCCGCTCGCCAATGTGATTGAAGAAGCAGAGAGGATCTCGGCCGCTGCGTCAGCGGGCAAGGTCCCGGCCAAGCTGGTGGGCGGCGCGGCCGTCAACCTCCACTGCTCGAGTGCCCGGCAAGCGCCGCTCAAGCGCAAGTACGGCGACCTCGATTTCGTCGCGTCATCCAAACAGCGCCAGGCGGTCCAGAAGTTATTCGAGTCGCTCGGCTACCAGGGCGACCGCCGCTTCAACACCCTGAACGGGGATCAGCGCCTCCTTTACCTCGATGGCGTGAATGGGCGCCAGATCGACGTCTTCATCGACCGGATGAAGATGTGTCATGTCATCGAGCTGGCCAACCGCCTGGGGCATGAGGGGCCGACCCTGACTCCGGCGGACTTGCTGATCAGCAAGCTGCAGGTCTACGAGGTCAACCTGAAGGACCTCGTCGATACGACTGCCCTGCTGCTCGATCACCCGATCGCGGATCATGACGACGATGCCATCAACGCGGCATACCTCGCCCGCCTGACGTCCGAGGACTGGGGGCTGCACCGGACGCTGCAGCTCAATTCGGGTCGCGTTCGCGAAGCCGTCCGGGAGCTCGACGTCGACGCGGGCCTCGTCAACCAGCGCCTCGATGAGCTCTGGACCCGGATCGATGCGCAGCCGAAGTCGCTCAAGTGGCGGCTACGCGCCCGGGTTGGCGATCGGATGAGTTGGTACGAACTGCCCGAGGAAGTCCGGCAGCCGTACCAGGCGGAGTAGGCTTTCCCTTCAGGCGACCCGCTGCCGCTTGTCGACGTACATCGAGCGATCGGCAGCGGCCAGCAAGCTGACGGCGGTGGTGCCGTCCGCTGGAAACGCCGCCGTCCCGATCGACACCGAGATCGCACCCGCCGGGTCGTCCGGGTTGAGCAGCGTCCCGCCGATTCGGCGGGCGAGCGAGAGGGCGCCCACTTGATCCATGCCCGGCAGCAGGAGTACGAACTCGTCGCCACCCCAGCGTGTGGCCAGGTCGGCCTGGCGAAGGTCGGCGCTGAGCACCGACGCCACCCGCATCAGCGCGGCGTCGCCCGCCGCGTGGCCGCGGGCGTCGTTGACCTGCTTTAGTCCGTCCACGTCGAGCATGAGCACGGCGAACGTCTCCCCCGAGTCGCTGGCAAGACGCTGCTCGAGCGCCTGCTCGAAGGCACGTCGATTCGCCAGTCCCGTCAACGGGTCGGTTCGCGCCGTCGCGGCCAGTCGCTCGATCAGGCGAGCATTGAAGATCGATACGGCGGCCTGGTTCGCGAGAATCGTGAGTAGGCGCAGGTGGTCGCCGCTGTACTGGTTGATGCCCACCTTGACGTTGACGATGACGCCGATCAAACGATCCTCGAAGATCACCGGCACAGCGAGCATCGATTCGTTGCTGTCGGTGGTTCCCGGGATGTGAACCGCCTTGGGATGGCGCTCGGTATCACCGACCAACGCGCCCTGCTTGGTTTCGGCGACCCAGCCCGTGATGCCTTCGCCCACCTGAATCGCAAGCGTTTCTGCAGTGACTCCCTCGTACTCGCTCCGCTTGGTGTCACTGAAGTACGCCGGTCTCAGCGTCCGGCCGTCCTCCTCGAGCAAGTAGATGCGGCACTGGTCATAGGGCAGCAAGGTGGTGATAGCGCGACCGATCGTTTCGCAAACCTCGGGCACGCTGACCGTGGTGGCCAGCCGCGCACCCAGTTGCTGGATCGCGTCGAGGTGCTGCGTCCAGGAACGGGCGAACGGCGATGCGCGGTCGGCGTGTAGCGCACTCTCGGAAGTTCCACTGACGGCCACTTCGCCGGATTCGATCACCTGCAGCAACACGTCGGCGACCTTCGGGTCGAACTGCCGGCCGGATTGGGCACGAATTTCTTTGAGGATCCAGTCCCGCGGCCGCGCCCGGCGATACGGCCGGTCGCTGGACATCGCCTGGAAGGCATCGCAAGCATGGATGATGCGCGACTCGATCGGAATCTGCTCGGCGCGGAGCCCATCAGGATACCCGTCCCCATCCCAGCGCTCGTGCTCTGCGCGGACGACCGGCCGGATGCGGGCGAGGAAAGGGACCGAGGCCACGATGCGCTCACCAATCACCGGGTGCTCGCGCATGATGGCGGTTTCCTCCTCATCGAGCGCGCCCGGCTTGTTGAGGATGTAGCCAGGGATGCCGATCTTGCCGATGTCATGCAACAGGGCGCCGTATTCCAGGAAGCGCAGATCCTCGTTCTCGAGTCCGAGACGCCGCCCAACCGCACGCGCCAGCGCCGCCGTCTCCCGCGAGTGCGCTTCGGTATGGCGGTCCTTCGCATCGAGCGCGGCGGCGAGCGCGGCGATCGTCGCCAGGTAGCTCTTTTCGAGCTCGTCACGTCGTTGCTCGGCCAGCCGGTTTTCCGCCCGCAGTGCCGCGGCGACCATGGATGGGACAAAGGCGCAGACGACCATGGAGGGCAGGAGCACCAGTAGTGTCCGGGCGTAGTGCGTATCCCAGCCCTGCAGCAGGAGTGGGGTGGTCGCGACGAGCGCGTTGAGCACCAGCACGGTCACCGCCGCTCGGAAGTCGAACAACGACGCGCTGAAGACCACGATCACCATCAGCAGCGGGATCAGGTGCGAATGCACCCCGCCGGTCGCCGCCAGGCTGACGCCATTGACCACGAGCCCGACAAAGACCACCGGCAGAAAGCGCTGAGTGGGGAAGGCCGCCCATGGCCAGAACCAGGCAAGGAACCCGGCGGCAAACGACAACCCGGTGATGAGCCATTCGATCCCGTAGTTGATCTGCAGGTCGGGGCCAATGAAGTTGCTGGCCATGACGATTCCGCCGAGGCCCCAAAGGGAGAACGCTGCGGCCCGAAAGGTCGCCCGGTGCAGCGCCGGTCGAACCCCGACCGTCCCCATACTGGCCACAACGGCGGTTCGAGAGGCTTCCCGTCGTCGGCGCCCCGGCCGGTAGGATGGCCGCCATGTTCTGGACGTTCGTCGAGCCATCCGAGGTCGCCGGTGGACGGGTGGCGATCGGGGGCCCCCGAGGTCATCACCTCGCCCGCGTGCTTCGGGTTCGCCCGGGAGAGCGCGGTGTCGCCGTCTCCAAGGGAAGGGAATACGAGATCGAGGTCGTCGAGGTCGGCGGCGACCGCGTGGTTGGGCGAGTCGTCGGCGATCGGCCCGTCCAGGGAGAGCCCGACATCGGCATCACACTCCTGCAGGCGGTGGTGCCGAATCCAGACTTCGATGCTGTGATCGAGGGTGGAACCGCAGCCGGGATCGGGCGCTTCATTGCCGTCCAGGCCGAGCGGTCGGTTGCCCGACCAGCGGCGTCGCGGTTGACGCGCTGGCGGGCGATCGCCGGGTCCGCCGCCGAGCAAAGCCATCGCGGTGCCGTGCCCGAGATCGTGGCTCCGGTATCGTTGCCCATGGCGCTGGAGCAGGCGCGCGGCGCGAGGTTGCTCGTCCTCGAGCCTTCGGCATCGGTGCCGCTCGCGCGGGCGATCGACGGGTCTGACGCCTACACGATTGCCGTCGGCCCCGAGGGCGGCTGGACCGACGGCGAACTGTCGCTGATGCGTGAGCGTGGTGGAGTCTTCGTCAACCTCGGCCCACGGATTCTGCGGGCCCGCCTGGCCCCCGTCGTGGCCGCTGCTATCCTCGTCCAACAGCGATGAACGTCTCGATTCAAACACTCGGGTGCAAAGTGAATTTCGCCGAAATGGTGGAGCTTGGCGACCGGCTGGCGCGTTCCGGCTTCACCGTGTCGGATGGCGACGAGCACCCCGACATCTGTGTGATCAACAGCTGCACCGTTACGGCGCAAGCCGACCGCAAGCTTCGAACCCTGGTGCACGGGCTCCGGCGCCGGCACCCGCAAGCCCACCTCATCCTCACCGGCTGCCACGTCGACAATCCGAATCCGCGCGTTTCCGCTGTCCCCAGCGTCGATGTGGCGTTCCCGAATGCTCGGAAACGAGAGATTTTCGACTACGTCTCTGCCAACTTTGCCCCGGCCGTCGAACGCGGATCCTCGAGCTTCGCGCGGTCGCGCTTCTTCCTCAAGGTCCAGGACGGGTGCAATCACCGCTGTACCTACTGCATCGTCTGGCGCACGCGCGGCGTGTCGTATAGCGACGAGGAAGCGGTGCTGATCGAGCGCGCGCGGCGAGCGGTCGCCGATGGCTATGGAGAGATCGTGCTCACCGGCGTGGACCTGGGCGCCTTCGGCCGCGACCGCGGAGAGGCCCTCGCGCCCTTCGTTCGGCGGCTGCTGGAGGCGATCGCCCCGGCACGCCTTCGCCTCAGTTCGATCAATGCCAACGACTTCACGCCGGAGCTGGTGGAGCTGACCGCATCGCCGCGATTTTGCCGGCATCTCCACGTCCCGCTGCAGTCCGGCAGCGACCGCGTGCTGAAGCGCATGGGCCGTCTCTACCGGCGTAACGACTACCTCGGCCTGGTTGGCGCGCTGCGAACACACTCCCCCGACATCGCGGTCACCACCGATGTGATCGTTGGCTTCCCTGGTGAGACCGATGCCGATTTCGCGGATACGCAGGCGGTGGCCGCCGATGCCGGGCTGACCGGCATGCATGTCTTCCGCTACTCGCCGCGCGCGGGGACCGCTGCGCCACGACTCGGCCTGCCGGTGGACGACCCGGTCAGCCGCGACCGCAGCCATCGGTTGCAGGCCCAGGCGGACCAACAGCGCCAAGCCTACGAAGGGCGCTTCATCGGTCGCGAGCTCGAGGTCATCTGGGACCGCCGCCTCCCTTCCCGCATGCGCGGCCTGACCGATAACTACATCACGGTCTATGCGCCCGAGCGAGGCCAGGCGCTGGGCAGCCTCGCCCGCGTGCGCCCGCTGACCCGCATCGCCGACGGCCTGCTCTGCGCGTAAGCTTGGCCGATGGCTGAGGAGTGCCTCTTCTGCAAGATCTTCGCGCGCGAGATTCCGGCGAAAGAAGTCTTCCGCGATGAAGAGATCGTCGCGTTTGACGACATCCGTCCGGTCGCCCCAACCCATGTCCTGGTGATTCCGAAGGAGCATGTTCCAACCGTCCACGACCTCACGTCCGCGCAGGCGCCGATGCTCGCCCGGATGGTCCAGGTTGCCAACCGGATCGCCGACGAGCGCAAGATCGATCGCGACGGCTACCGCCTGGTTTTCAACAAGGGGCCGCAGGCGGGACAGACGGTTTACCATCTGCACCTGCACCTGCTCGGCGGCCGGGCCATGGGCTGGCCGCCAGGCTGACGGCGTTCGGCTCGAAAGGGATTCCGTAGCCTCTGTTACGACCTTTCGACATCTTCAATTCGTCACGGCAACGGGCGAAAGAAGAGCTGTAATTCGCTCGCATTAGGGTGGGTCGCAGATGCGCCTGCTTCCCGCTCGCCCGAAAAAAACGGAGGAGCGCCGCCGCCGGCGGTACGGCTTCTGGCTGCTTTTCGCCGGATTGATCGGGCTCGTCTTCCTGGTTCGGGCCATCCCCGCCGATTGGGAAATCGGACCGTTCCGGATCGACACCAGCGGCAGTGCCGCCGACCAGGCCAGCCTCTACTTTGCCGACGACCCGCGGGCGCCGTTCTGGCTGCTGGTTCCGACGTTCAACCTTCCGCCCCGCTTCTTTGCGATCCGCCCCAACAGCTCGCCTCGGCCGGTTGCCCTCGGGCCGACCGCCTCCCCTTCAGCCAGCGCCTCAACTTCGCCGAGCGCGTCTCCTACGGCGACTCCGACCGCCGGCCCGACACCAACGCCTACAGCTAACCCAACCCCGTCGCCGACACCTACCCCAACCCCGACACCTACGCCTACCCCGACCCCGACGCCCACGCCTACCCCGACCCCCACGCCTACCCCCACTCCGACGCCTACGCCGACGCCCACGCCCACGCCTACACCGACGCCCACGCCGACCCCGACGCCCACGCCTACGCCGACCCCCACGCCCACGCCGACCCCCACGCCTACGCCGACGCCCACGCCTACGCCTACGCCGACGCCCACGCCCACGCCGACCCCGACGCCGACGCCCACGCCGACGCCTGCGCCACTGGCGATCACGAGCGCCTCGGAATCAACGAAAATGACCGGCCAATGCGGTGAGGGCACGATGACGGCAACCGGCACCTTCCGTACCAACGGCGCCGGCGGCACCGTGACCTATTACTGGGTTCGCAACGGGGTCGCCCAGGCGCAGCACTCTGTCACCGTCGCCAAGGGCGATACGAGCGCCAAGGTGGTAACCGACAGCTGGGTGCCCCAGAATTCGGGTACCGAGAAGCTGGTGTTCGTCAGCCCGAGCCACCCAACGCTCACCCAGTCCTTCAACTGCGGCGGCTGACCGAAGAGCGCCCGGCTAGGCAGCGGCCGAGGACTCGTAGCGCGCGATCTTTCCCGGACCCGACCGCTTTGCCGCATAGAGGGCTTCGTCAGCACGGGCCAGCAGAACCTCGGGCGTTGCGCCGTCGTCCGGGAAGACGGCAATGCCGATGCCAAAAGAGACCTGCACATCGGTGCCCCGCAGCGTCTGTCCCATCGACCGGTAGATCTCCTGGATGCGGGTGGCGACGATGCGGGCGCCGTCGCCGTCCGCGTCTGACAGCAGCAGCACGAACTCGTCACCGCCAAAGCGGTACGGCTCGTCGCCCACGCGGACCGCGAAGCGCAGCAGGTTGGCGACTTCCTTCAGCAGCTCATTACCCAAGCCGTGCCCCAGGCGATCGTTGACCGTCTTGAACCCGTCGACATCCATCATCATGACGGCCATTCGCCGCCCCGTTCGCGCAGCGGGACCGAGCCACGTGGGCAGTTGCTCCTGCAGCGCGCGGAGGTTGCGGAGACCCGTCAGCTCGTCGACGCGGCTCATCCGCATCAGCCGTCGCCGCTCCTGCTCCCAGTTGCTCGTCAGCAGCGCCGCGTATCCATACATCAGCAGGTGGGTCAGCCCATTGACGATCAGCCGCGTCCCCGTGGCACCAATGACCCCGACACTCACTATGGCGACCGCCGCCGCGATCGCTAGCGCCAGCAGTCGCGGCAGCAACATCGCCGCGGAAAGCACGATCAGGAAGTAGACAAGCCGTAAGTCGAAGTCGCCTCCGACCGAGCGATCCAGGTAGGCGACCGCTGCGACGGCGGCCAGCAAGAGGGCGAGACCGAGAATGCGGCGAATGCCGAGGGCGTTGCGCATTGCCGGCTCCGCGATTTTCATGAAAGTTTGCCTAGGCGGTAACGGTCTTCCCGGGCCGTAATTGCGCCGGATCAGACGGAGGTCATGCGCCCCTGCGTGACGGCACGAACGATCCAAATGGCCAGCAACGCCACGATGCCGGCCCCGATCGCAACCACGGGGTGGGCGCATCCTACGACCGCCCAGGGGAGACCCAGGGCCAGGCCGCTGAGCGCCTCGCGAATGGGCACGCCGCGGCCGATCGGCGTGTCACACGCGCGACAGCGGCCGCGCTGGGCCAGGTAGCTGATCACCGGGACGAGTTCGTCGGCCGTCAAGCGATGCTTGCAGGTGCGGCAATGCGACGGCGGCCAGAGCAGCGATTCCCCCCGGGGCAGTCGATCGAGAACCACCTCGAAGAAGCTGCCCAGGGCCGTCCCGAGTGGAAGCAAGAAGGCTGCGCCGAGCAGGTTGCACAGGATGTCAAGCAATCAACCGCGCCTCCGAGCCAGCCCACCGACGCCCACCCATTGATCATCGACGCCTACCTTCAGACCCTGCTCGACCAATCGGCCTCCGACCTGATCCTGACCGCCGGCGCGCCACCCACGATGCGAAAAGACGGGACCCTGTCGCCAATCGATGGCGACCCGCTGCGTCCCGACCAGATCGAGCAGATCGCCCGCGAGATGGTGTCGCCCGAGCGGTGGGCCCGCTTCCAGGCGCAGAGTGACCTGGACTTCTCCTTCAACTGGAGAGGTACGGCCCGATTTCGGATCAACATCTTCAAGCAGCGCGGCTCGGTCGGCCTCGCGCTGCGCCTGATCCCCTATCAGATCCCCAACTTCGACCAGCTTGGCGTACCGATGGTGGTGCGCGGCCTGACCCGGTTGGGGCAGGGGCTGATCCTGGTGACGGGTCCAACCGGTTCGGGCAAGTCGTCCACGCTGGCGGCGATGGTCAATGACATCGTGGCCACCCGGGCTTGCCACGTGATTACTATCGAGGACCCGATCGAGTACGTGTACCGCCATCAGCGAGGTATTGTCGAGCAACGCGAGGTCGGCGCGGATGTCCCGTCCTTCGCCGACGGCCTACGGGCGGCCCTTCGGCAGACGCCCGACGTGCTGCTCATCGGCGAGATGCGCGACCTCGAGACCATCTCAGCCGCGATTACGATTGCCGAAACCGGGCACCTGGTGCTCGCCACCCTGCACACCAATGACACCACCCAGGCCGTCGACCGGATGGTCGATGTCTTCCCCGGAGACCAGCAGCAACAGGTTCGCGTCCAGCTGTCCAGCACGCTGGCGGCGGTGATCTACCAGCAACTGTTGCCGCGCCGGGCCGGGCCGGGCCGGATCGCCGCCTTCGAAGTCCTGCTCAACACGCTCGCCGTCCAGAACCTGATCAAGGAGGGCAAGACGCGGCAGCTGCGCAATGTGCTCGAAACGGGCGCCAAGGAGGGCATGAATACCATGGAACGTAGCCTGAGCGAGCTCGTCCGCTCCGGGACGGTCGACTTCGGGGCCGCCGCGGCCCGCTCCCAACACCCCGAAGAGCTCCGCCGCCTGGCGGCCTAGCGCCACCACTCCAACCCAGCGCAGGTTTGCGCCGGTTGACGCGTTTGCTCCGGTTGGAAACATATGAAGCCGGCGCTTTCGACGAGCGCGGCGGCTCGCTGGCTGGGGATCAGTAAGTCAACGCTGATCCGCGCCGTGAATCGCGGCGACATCCAGCCGGCATTTCGCACTCCAGGCCGACACCTGCGGTTCACGCTCGAGGATCTTCAGGCGATCCAGCGGCGCCTGCAGGGCTCACCACGGGAGGTGACGTGAGCGCCGTCGAGCGCCAGCCGGAAGGCCGCTTCGGCGCGCGCCCGGAGAAGCGCCTAGGCGAGCTGCTGCTCGAGCATGGCCTCCTGACCGCGGAGCAACTGGAGAGCGCGCTCGCCGCGCAGCGAGTCCAGCGCCGTCCGTTGGGACAGGTGCTCCTCGCCCAGGGTCTCGTCGATGAGAAGGCCCTCGCCGGCGTGCTGAGCCTGCATTTCAATGTGCCCCAGGTCGACTTCACCCGGGCGCGCATCGACAAAGACGCGCTCTCGCTGATCCCCGAGGCCTACGCGCGCGAGCACACCATCCTCCCCATACGCCTCGAGAAAGACGTGCTCGACGTTGCCACCGTCGATCCGGGTGACCTGGCGCTCTTCGCCGAGCTCAAAGTGCTCACCCGCAAGCGCATCAAACCGATGCTGGGCGTTCGCTCCGAGATCGAGCGGGCGATCACCCAGTCCTACAAGTTGCGCACCGGCGTCGACCGGAACGTCCGCTCCTTCCAGGAGTCGCTGCAGCCCGGGCAGCCCCTTCGCCGCCTGGCCGACGTCAAGCAGGATGCGCCGGTCGTCCAGATCGTGGATTTGATCATCGCCCAGGCCGCCGAGGAACGCGCCTCCGATATCCACATCGAGCCCCAGCAGGACCATCTGCGGGTCCGCTTTCGTGTCGACGGCGTGCTGCACGATGCGACCAAGCTCCCCGCCACCCTCGCCGCACCGATTTCGTCGCGCATCAAGTTGCTGGCGAACCTCGATATCGTCGACCGCCGGCATAGTCAGGACGGCCAGATTCAAACCACGGTAGATGGCCGGCCACTCGATATCCGGGTGGGCACCATCGAAACCATCTGGGGCGAGAAGGTGGTGCTTCGCCTGCTCGAGCGCTCCCGCTCTATCCTGCGGCTCGATGCGCTCGGCTTGTCGCCGACCTCGTTGAAGGCCTTCCAGGAGTTGATCCAGTCGCCCTACGGCATGGTCCTCGTCACCGGGCCGACCGGGAGCGGCAAGACGACGACGCTTTATGCCGCCGTCAGCGAGCTCAACCGGATGGAGCAGAACATCATGACGATCGAAGATCCGGTCGAGTACACCTTCGAGAACATCAACCAGATCCAGATCAATCGCCTAGCCGGCATCACCTTTGCCACCGGGCTGCGCTCTATCCTCCGTCAGGACCCCGACACCATCCTGGTGGGAGAGATCCGCGATAAGGAGACGGCCGAGATTTCGGTGCAATCCGCACTGACGGGCCACCTCGTCCTCTCGTCGCTGCACGCGACAGATGCGGTCGGCGCGATTTACCGCTTCCTCGAGATGGGTATCGAGCCCTTCATGGTCACCTCGGCGGTGATTGGGGTGGAGGCACAACGGTTGGTGCGCCGCATCTGCGACCAGTGCCGTACGACCTACAAACCGCCGCTCCTGGAGTTCGAGTTCTACAGCGCCATTGGTGGTCGTGGTGCCACCTTCCACCGCGGCACCGGCTGCTCGCATTGCTCGCACACGGGCTTTCACGACCGGATCGCGATCTTTGAGGTGTTGCCCGTCACCGATGCGATCAAACGCCTCTTGATCCGCGACTCTCATCCCGACGCGCTGCGGCGACAGGCGGTCGACGATGGGATGAAGACGCTCCGAGAGTCCGGCGTGGAAAAGATCGACCAGGGACTGACCACCATCGGCGAGGTAATGCGCTCGGTCCAGGTGAGCGAGCAGTTCGATGCCTAGCTACGCCTACCGCGCTTACAACGAATCTGGAAAGCGCCAGGACGGCACCATCGACGCCTCGGGCACGTCTGCCGCCGAACAGGCACTCTGGTCGCAGGGCCTCAAGGTCGTGCGTATCGTGCCGGCACCGCCGAGAAAGACGCTGCCCGACTACTTTCCATCCCTGTATCAGATCTCGATGTCCGACATCATTCTCTTCACGCGACAGCTCGCGACCTTTGTCAGCGCGGGCGTCCCCATGAGCCGCGGCCTCAGTACGATCGCCCAGGAAACGGCCTCGCCCGTCTTCCGGCGCGTCGTCCTCTCCGTACTGGACGACCTCGAACGGGGACAGAATCTTTCCGAGGCGTTGGCGAAGCATCCGAGGGTCTTTTCTACGCTCTACGTCGACCTGGTCCGCGTCGCGGAGCTGACGGGAAACCTTGACGCGACGCTCAAGGACCTGGCCGGCTACCTGCGGCGGGACCTCAACACGATCCGCCGCGTCCGCGCCGCGATGATCTATCCGGCGGTGATCCTGGTGGTCGCCACGGGCGTCGTGATCATCCTTGTCGTCTTTGCGCTGCCGGCGTTCGTCAAGATCTTTGCCGAGTTTCGCGTCGAGCTGCCCCTGTCGACGCGGATCCTGATCGGCTTCGTCACGTTCACGCAGCATTGGGGCCTCGCCATCGGCGCTTTCGTCGCTGCGGCGGCTGCCGCCATCGCCGTCGCCTTGCGCACCGAGCGGGGCGCGATGGCCAGGGACGCGCTGCTCCTCAGGCTCCCGGTCATTGGGCCCATCGTCCTCTCGGCCATTCTCAACCGCTTCGCGCGGATGCTGTCGATGGTCCTCAAGGCGGGCGTGCCCCTCGGGCAGACCTTCGACGCGGTCATCGCCGGCACCGGAAACCGGGTCTTCCAGAAAAAGCTGGTAGCCATGAAGGACCAGATGACCGGCGGCGACGGATTTGCCGGACCCCTGGCTCGAACCCGCCTCTTCCCGCCGATGATGACCCAGATGGTCCGGGTCGGAGAAGAGACGGGGACGCTCGACGCCTACCTCGAGCAGGCCGCCGACTTCTATGAGGAAGAGCTGGAGTACCGGATCCGCGCCATGACGTCATTGATCGAGCCGATCATGACCGTGGGGGTTGGGCTCGTCGTCGGATTCATTGCTGTGTCGCTGATCTCCGCGATGTACGGGCTCATTGGAGCCCTGAAGTGAACCGCCGTTCGCGAGGCTTCAGCATGGTCGAGACCATGGTGGCGATCGCCCTGCTGGGCGTAATCATTGTTGCGGTGCTTGGCGCCTTCTCGTCGGTCAGCCTGGCGACCCGGCGCTACGGGGTCACGACCAACCTCGACCGTCTGACACGCTCCGAGGCCGAGTTCATCAAGAGCCAGGCCTACGCCGCCAAGCCGCGAGGATACGCCAACGTGGCCGCGCCGGGCTATGCATTCGCGGTCCAGATCCTCTATTACAACCCGGTCAACCGAACGTTCACGGCCTTAAACAACGACGTCGGGCTGCAGGAGATCGTCCTCACGGTGACCGCGGCCGCGCGCGGGACGGAGACCCTGCGCTTCTTCAAGGTGCGGCCGTGAACCGCAGCGGCAAGCGCCAAGCCGGCTTCAGCCTCGTAGAAATGATGCTGGGGTTGGTCCTCACGACGGTGGTCTCGCTGGCACTGGCGGGCGCCACGGTGGTCGCCTACCGGACCTTCACCTCCGAGACGCGCCAGATCGCGGCCGGTAAGGCGGTGAGCGGCGCCACCCTGACGCTCGTGCGCGACCTGAGCAGCGCCACGACGCTCACGACCGGAACGATCACACGAAATACTGGGACGCTGCAGGTGACCTATGGCGTCCCGCCGGCCACCGTCGTGATCTATCGGATCGACGCGGCGAACAACCTGACGCGGACGAGCGGGGCTTCGACCTCGGTCGCCGCGCGTGGCATCCAGTCCGTCACCATCACACGCGCCGTCAATCCAGTCTGCGCCATCACCGTCACGATCCAGCCGTCCGCGGTCGGCGCCGCGGCCGTGACTCTCCGCGTCAGCCAGCGAGTTGGCACGCGGGGATGTTTCTGATGGCGTCGCAGCACCGCCACCAACGGGGCCAAGCACTGCTGCTGGTCCTCGTCTTCCTGGCGGCGTTGCTCCTGCTCATCTGGGCGGCGCTGCGGCTGGCGAGCGGCGCCTTCCTCCGGCAGGCCTCGGTGCAGGCCGATACCCGGGAAACCTATGCGCTGGACGCGGGGCTCGCCTATGGCCTGCAATACGTGCGCGTCGCCGGACCGCTGTGCGGGCCATTCAACCCGCCGGCGTTCACGCTCAACTACCCCACGGGCAATGTCACGGTCACCGTGACCATGACGGCACCCGCCACCTGTACGGCCGCCAATCCCGTTGCCGACATCAAGGTGACGGCGACCGGTATCTCTCGGATCCTGCGCGCGGAATTCGTTCAGAATCCTCCGGGCGGCGCCGGGAACCCCTGGATGATCCGCTGGCAGGCCTACCAGTGAGCAGGGTGCTGACCCTGGAGATCGGATGGCGCGAGCTCAGAATGCTCGAGGCTGACGGTCGCCGCGTGACCCGGCACGCCGAGGTCACGCTGCCGGAGGGAGCGCTCGAGGATGGGACGCCGACGGCGCTGCTGACGACCGCTATACGCAGCGCCGTCGAGGCGAACTCGTTTCACGCGAAGGCGGTGCGGGTCGCCATCGGCGACCAGGGCATCGCGATTCGCGACTTCCGACTACCGTCACTCCCGGCGGCCGAGCTGGCCGGCGCCGTCCTCTTCGAGGGCCGGCGACTGGTGCCCATGGACCCGGGTGACGTCTACTACGCCTGGCACGCGGCTCGTGCACCGGAGGGCTATCGCATCTACCTGGTCGCCGCGCGCCGCGACATGATCGACGGCACTACCCGGGCGCTGATCGCCGCCGGCCTCCGGCCTGAGCGAATCGACCTCAAGCCGCTGGCGCTGGCCCGCGGTGTGGCGGCGAGCGATGGCCTGCTACTCGACTGGTCACCGAGCGAAGCCACCCTCGTGCTCATGGTCGCCGGACGACCACGGTTTTTCCGCAGCTTCACGCTGGATGCCGCCAGCGACGATGTCGCCGGCCAGCTCGACGAACTGATGCTCTCCTTGAACGCACTGGTGAAGTTCGTCCGCGGCGCCGAGCCGGATGTTTCGATCGGGCGCGAAACGTCGCTGTACTTGAGTGGGCGGTTCGCCTTTGTCGACGGTGGGATGGAGCAGGCGCGGCGCCGCTTTGAGTTCGCCGTCACGGAACCGACCCGAAGATTTCGCGCTACGGCCGATTTCCCCTGGCAGGCGCATCTGGCAGGCCTGGGGTTGCTCCAGCCGGTCCGCTGGCACGACCGCCTGACGCCGTCGCAGGGAGGTGACGTCCGTGTCGCGGCCTGATCACTACATCGGCGTCGACTTCGCCCCGGCACGGCCGCCCAACCGCATGAGGCGACCGCTGGTGGCGCTCGTCCTCGTCTTTGTGGCGCTGGGAGCAACAACGGTGGCCGTAACGCAATTGCTACTCCGCTAAGGCACCGTTAACGAATCTCGCAAGATTACGGCCCTAGGCTCGACAGAGAGTTAGGAGGTATAGGACAACATGCTTCTCGCGAGATTGAATAATGCGCGCCGGCGCTCGCATCGCCACCAGGGAGGCTTCACGCTTGTGGAGCTGCTCGTTGTCATCGCCATCCTCGGCATCCTCGCGGCGATCGTGCTGTTCAACATCTCCGGGGTCAACGCCAACGCGGCCTGCAACGGCATGAAGACCGACGGCGCCACCATTCAAGGCGCGGCCGACCTCTACTGGAACACCTACGGGGTCTACCCGGTCGGCAACGCGGCGCCGGCCGTGCTGCCCGGCGCGGCGGACGTCGCCACCCCGGCCGCCAACACGACGGTGAACCAGGCCGAGCTGCTGATGGCCAGCCTGCTGCACAGCTCGACCGCCAACTGGAACGCCGC
>DASZJR010000094.1:0-13926 GCA_035947855.1 Candidatus Dormiibacterota bacterium | reverse complement strand
TGGATGCAAACTCGTCGAACCGCCGGCGGCTCTCTTCGCGGCTGACCTGCCCCCGGTGCAACCAGGTGTCCACCATCTGGTCGCCCATCTCGAATGCCCAACTGGCCGCGCCCAGCATGATGGTGAAGCCATCGCGGATCGTCTCGCGTACGCGCTCGGTGCCTTCGGAGTGCGGATGCTGTTCTGCCATGCGCTAAGTTTAGGGCGACCGATGCCCATTTACGAGTACCGCTGCGCCGACTGCGGTAAACGGCCCTCGATCTTCTTCAAGAGCTTCGAGGCTGTCGACGCCTCGCCAGCCTGTCCGCTCTGCGGCGGTCGGCACCTCACCCGCCTGATCTCGCGGACCGCCCAGGTCCTCTCCGAGGACAGCCGGCTGGACCGGCTGAGCGACAGCGACCTTTCCGACGTCGACGAGAACGACCCCAGCAGCATGGCGCGCTGGGCGAAGAAGATGGGACAGCAGATGGGCGACGACGAGATGGGCGAGGATTTCGACGAGGCGGTCTCGGAGATGGAAGGCGCCGGGTCCCACGGTGCGGACAGCGGTGACGACGAGGACCTGTGACCGCGGCCCGAATCGCTCGCGTCCACGGCCGGGAAATCCTCGACTCGCGAGGAAACCCGACGATCGAGGTCGACGTGGTGCTGGAGTCGGGGGTATTCGGTCGAGCCGCCGTACCCTCGGGCGCATCGACCGGCGCGCACGAAGCGGTCGAGTTGCGTGACGGCGACAAGAGCCGCTACGGTGGCAAGGGTGTGCTCAAAGCCGTGGGCCATGTCAATGAAGAGATCGCGGCGGCACTGCGCGGCGCGGATGCGAGCGACCAGCGGGGCATCGACGAGCGGCTCATCAACCTCGATGGGACGGCGAACAAGTCACGCCTGGGCGCCAACGCGATTCTAGGAGCGTCCCTGGCGGTCGCCCGCAGCGCGGCGCTAGCCGCGGACCAACCCCTTTATCGCTATCTCGCGGACGGCCGCGCGCTGATCATGCCGGTCCCGATGATGAACATCCTCAATGGCGGTCGGCATGCGCAGACCAAGGTCGATTTCCAGGAATTCATGGTGGTGCCGGCGGGCGCGCCGAGCTTTTCTGAGGGACTTCGCTGGGGGACCGAAGTTTTTCACGCCCTCAAGGACATCCTGCACCAACGCGGGTTGAGCACCGGGCAGGGCGATGAGGGCGGATTTGCGCCGGAGCTCGACGCCAACGAGGACGCGATGCGCCTGCTGGTCGACGCCATCGCGCGCAGCGGTCACCAGCCCGGGAGGGATGTCTTCATCGCGCTCGACCCCGCCGCGTCCGAGTTCTACCGCGACGGTCGCTACGAGCTCAGCGGCGAGGGGCTGAGCCTAGAGGCCGAAGAATTAGTCGATCGCTGGGCCCGCTGGATCGATCGCTACCCCGTCATCTCTATCGAGGACGGGCTGGCCGAGGATGACTGGGAGGGTTGGCGGTCGCTGACGAGCAAGCTTGGGAAACGCGTGCAGCTGGTGGGGGACGATATCTTCGTGACTAATGTCGTCCGCCTTCGTCGTGGGATCGAGAGCGGCGCCGGCAACAGCATCCTCATCAAGGTCAACCAGATCGGCACCTTAACCGAAACCTTAGAAACCATCGCCACCGCCCGTGGCGCCGGCTACAGCACCGTGATCTCGCACCGATCGGGCGAGACCGAGGACACCTTTATCGCCGACCTGGCGGTCGCCACCGGGGCGGGCCAGATAAAAGCTGGTGCCCCGTCACGCTCCGAGCGAGTGGCGAAGTACAATCGGCTCCTGCGGATAGAGGAAGAGCTGGGCAGTACCGCACCGTACCCGAGGCGCGCGGCGAACGCCGGTGTCTAGACGCCCCCCGCGTGGATTTTTCGAGGGCGGCGAGTCGCCGTTCGGCCGGCTGCCCACCGAGCCCAGTTTCCCGACCATCAAGATTTCGCGACGGGGAGTCATCTGGATCACCGTCGCCGCCGTCCTGCTGCTAATTCTCTTTCTGCTGAAGCCCTTCGCGACCTTCTATACCGATTACCTGTGGTTCCATGCACTTGGCTTTGGCGGTGTCTTCGGGACGCGCTTTGCCGCCCAGATCTGGTCATTCTTCATCTTCGCCATCGTCTTTTGGGTGATTGGCACGGCCAACGTGTTGCTGGCGCTCAACGCCAATACCGGGCGGCGGCTCTCGTCGATCGGCATCCGCCAGCGGCCGCTCACGGCGCCGTCCACCATCCTGGGCCTGCTCGCCGTGTTTCTTCTCGGCCTCCTCTTCGGACGGATCGCCGCCGGAGAGTGGCAAACGATCCTGACGTTCTTCAATCAGAAGGCCTTCAACATCCAGGATCCGATCTGGCATAAGGACGTTTCGTTCTATGTCTTCACCCTGCCCTTCTACCGCCTGCTCTGGGGCTGGCTGCTGGGCGTAGTGATCCTCATGATCCTGATCGTTGCTGGCATCTACGCCTCCAGATCCGGGTTCCAGAATCTGGTGTTACCCGCCCGCGCGGTGCGGCACCTGTCGGTCCTGTCTGCGGCCTTCGCCGCCCTCTGGGCCGTCCACTACCAACTGGATCTTTATGAGCTATTGCTGAGCAAACGCGGCTTCGTCTACGGGATCGGCTATGCGGACGTCGCGGCACGAGTTCCCGCCTACTGGATCATGACCGTGTTGATGGTGCTGATCACCATCGGCCTGCTGATCAATGCCTTCGGCGCGCGTCTCGCGGCTCTTGCCGGGGCGCTGGTTGTCTGGCTGGGCGGGGCATTCATCCTGCTGGTCATCTTCCCCGGCATCGTCCAGCGATTCCAGGTCGCGCCTAGCGAGCTGCAGCGCGAGACGTCCTACATCAAGAACCAGATCGACTTCACCCGGCTGGCGTGGGGCCTCACCAGTATTGCCGACCGGCCTTTCACACCCCAGGACACGCTGACCGCCGACAAGGTCGCCAACAACCCGCAAACGGTCCAGAATGCCCGCCTCTGGGACCCCCAGCTGGCCCTCCCGTCCACCCTGGAAAACCTTCAGAGCTTGCGCACTTATTACCAGTTTTACCCGAATGAAGTTGCCGTCGACCGCTACCAGCTGGGCGGCCAGTACCTGCAGCTCTTGCTCGCCGCGCGTGAGCTGAACCCCGACAAGGTCACCCAGGTGGCCAACACCTGGGTCGCGCTCAAGCTGCAGTACACGCACGGCTACGGCGTGGTCGCCGCCCGTGCCAACGAGGCAACCGCCCAGGGCGACCCGGTCCTCACGCTCCAGGACATTCCACCGGCTGGCGTGCCGGCGGTGACCCAGTCAGGAATCTACTTTGGCCGGCATACGACGAACTATGTCTTGACCGACTCCAAGCAACCCGAATTCGATTATCCGTTTACCACCGACCAGTACACCCAATGGAAAGGTACCTCAGGCGTGCCGCTGTCATCGACCCTCCGAAGCTTGGCCTTTGCGATTCGCTTCGGTGACATCAACATGCTCATCAGTCCCCAGCTGACGTCGCAGACGCAGGTCTTGTTCAACCGCGCGGTCCAGGATCGGGTTTCGGCGCTGGCGCCGTTCCTGCAGTTCGACCAGGATCCGTATGTCGTCGTGGTCGATGGTCACATCTACTGGATCCTGGACGGGTTCACCGTGACCGACCACTATCCGTACAGCGAGATGCCGCCCTTCGATGGCGGTCCGCTCACGGGCGTCAACTACGCGCGCAACTCCGTCAAGGCCGTTGTCGATGCCTACGACGGCACCACGACCTTCTACCAGATCGACACGAAAGACGCGATCGCCAATACTTACGCGTCAATCTTTCCGGGCCTCTTCAAGCCATTCAGCGCCATGCCCGCCGGGCTACAAGCCCACATCCGTTACCCGCGCGACCTCTTCAACCGTCAGGCCGAGCGATTCACTTACTTTCATATGACCGATCCGACGGTCTTCTATCTAAGATCCGACCTTTGGAACATCGCCAAAGAAAATCTGTCTCAGGGCGGGAGCGCCTCGCCCATTCGACCCTTCTACGTGATCAGCCGGCTTCCCGGCGAGCCGAAGGAGGAGTTCCTCACCATCCTGCCCTACACGCCGAACGGCAAGACGAACATGATCGCCTATCTGGCGGCGCGTTCCGATCAGCCGGACTACGGCACGCTCTTCGATTTCCGTTTCCCCAAAGATAGTCTGGTCGTCGGCCCACAGCAGGTCGAGGCCAACATCGACCAGGCGCCCCTGATCAAGTCGCAATTCGCGTTGTTGAACGCCCCGGGTTCGAGCGTGATCCGTGGCAACCTCCTGGTCCTCCCAATCGAGACGTCGCTGCTCTATATCGAGCCGGTCTACCTCGAGGCCACCAACGTTGCCAAACCGCAGTTGAAGAAGGTGATCGTGGCCACCGGCCAGAACGTCGTGATGGAAGACACGCTCGACAAGGCCCTCGCCGCCCTGCTCGGCCAGGCGACGCCGACGACGCCAGGTGGTCCGACCACGCCACCGAGCGGCACGGTGGCTCAGTTGATCGCCCAAGCAAACCAGCTCTACACCAACGCCCAGACGGCTCTCAAGAACGGCGACTTTACGACCTACGCGAGCGATATCCAGGCGCTTGGGAAGATCCTGCAGCAGCTGGCCGCGCTGCAGCCGGCCACCACCTCAGCCAGCGCGTCGCCCGGCGCCTCGCCCAAAGCCTCGCCTTAACGTCTCAAACGCGCGCATCACAGTAACCTCTCAAACGCTCGCATCGCACTAAAGCGCGGCTCGCGTGGGGCGAGGCCCCGAAGAAAAGGCGCTTACCCGAAGGCAAGCGCCCCTCCGAGCCCCCGGAACCTTGACTACTTTCCGCACGGAAACGAGTCGGCGACGGCGAGCAACGCAGCGACGACGACGGCGCCAAGAGCGAAGAATCGGTACATGAGCACCCTCCTTGGGTTACCGGGCGCTCCGACCGATCAGCCGGAATTTAACACCCGGTTCAATTGGGTGTCAATATACTTCTCCTAGGCGGTTTAGCGAAGCTATACTCAAGAGCGTCAGATGAACTCTGTCGGAGACCGTCTTCGGGAGGCCCGACTGGCCCGCGGGCTGACCCAGGGACAACTGGCAAAGGGCCTGGCGACCAAAGGCTTCATCAGCCAGATCGAGCGCAACCGCACCACCCCGTCCCTGCCCAAGCTCCGATTGATGGCGGAGCGCCTCGGTCTTCCGCTGGGTCATTTCACGGATGACAAGTCTCCGCACGAGCTGACCTATTTGCGCAAGAGCGCCGAGCTCGCGGTCAAAGCCCAGGAGCCGGAACGCGCCCTGAGCCTGGTCGACGAAGGCCTCAGCCTCCCGACCACCGCCAATGAGCGCGCCGAGCTGCACCGGATTCAGGGCCTGGCCTTCGAAGCGTTGAGCCGCCTGAACGATGCGCTGGCCTCGCTCCAGACTGCGGCCGCGACCGCACCACCGGATGATCCCGAGCTCAGCGCCGCCATCTACGCCGACATCGGCTACGTGCAGCAGCAACAGGAACAGTTCAATGCCGCAACCGAAGCCAACCTTCGGGCCCTCGGTTGGCTCGATGCCAGCAAGCACGCGGATCCCGCCCTCCGCGCCAGGGTCCTGACCAACCTCGGCCGCTCGTGCTATTCACTCGGGCAACTCGAAAAGGCCGACGACCACCTGCAGCGTGCACTGGACGCCGCCATCGATGCCGAAAGCCGCCTCCGCATCGCCAACGCCCACATGGCGCTCGGCATTTCCGCGCGGGCGGTTGGCGACCTCTCGCGCGCGGTCGAGCACTGCAACCGTGCGCTGGATCTCCACTCGAGGATTGGAGAGCATCGTGCGGCCAACCGCGTGCTCAACAACCTGGGCGATGTGCACTATGCGGCGGGCCGTAAACGCGAGGCGACCGCGCTTCAGCAGCGGTGCCTGGAGCGGGCGCGGGAGCTCCGAGATGACTTCGAGATCGGTGTGGCGGCCGGCGCGCTCGCTCGTTACGCGCTCGATGACAGCAGGGTGACCGACGCGCTCGCGCACGCCCGAGAGGCACGGCAGGCCTCCGAGCGCTCGGGCGATCACCTGCACCTCGCATTGGCCGCCGCACTGGAAGGCGAGGCGGTCGCGCGCCAGGGCAACGCGAGCATCGCTGACCGCCATTTCGCGTTCGCGCTACGGCTCCTCAAAGAACGGAACGCCGCCGGGAAGCTCGCCGAGGTGTGCGCCATGTACGCCGACGTCCTTCGCAGCCGTGGCGAAGACGACCGGGCCTTTTCGTTTATGCGAATGGCGGCCGATCGCGACTTCAGCAAGCTGGGGGCGCGGCTCCGCAAATGAGCGCGGCGACGGGCGGCGACCAGGCGGACGATACCCCTGCGACCGTGCTGGTGGCCGAAGACGACGCCGACAGCGAGCGCGAGCTGCGCATCCACCTCGAGGCGGCCGGACATCACGTGATTACCGCCAGGGACGGCGCGGCCGCCTTGCGCATGCTCTCGGCACAGCCGGTGGATCTCGTGCTCTGCCAGGCGGCACTCCCCGACATGGACGGCATCGAAGTCTGCCGAGCGATCAAGCAGGCACCCGCAACGCGCGAGATCCCGGTGGTGCTGTTAATCGCGGCGGTCGACGAGGCGCTGCGGCAGCGGGCGGTCGACGCGGGGGCGGACGATGTCGCGGTCATGCCGGTGGCGCGGGACACATTGCTGACGCTGGTGCGCGCGCAGCGTCGCATCACCCGGTTGAAGAGCCAGATCAATGAGCTCGAAGGGATCGTTGTCACGCTGGCGCGCGCGGTCGAGGACCGCGATCACAGCAGCGCCGGCCTTGCCGAGAAGGTCGCCCATTGGGCCATGCAACTGGGCAGCGCAATCGGGCTGCCAGACGACCAGCTGACGTATCTCTATAAAGCTGCGTTGCTGCACGACGTTGGTACGTTGAGCGTTCCGGTTGGGGTTCTCTCCAAAGAGGGTCGGCTCGATCCCGGAGAGTTCAGCCAGGTGAAGCGTCACCCCGTCGTCGGCGAAGAGATCCTCGCGCCGTTGCCTCGCGCCGACCAGCTCCTGCCGGCTGTTCGCCATCACCACGAGCGGGTTGACGGCTCCGGCTATCCGGACGGACTCGGGGGCGATCAAATTCCCCTGTTCGCGCGAATCATCGCGATCGCCGACGCGTTCGTGGCAATGACCAGCGACCGTCCTTACCGCCGGCACCGCACGAAAGAAGAGGCGATCCACACACTCGAGCAGGGTGCGGGTAAGCAGTGGGATGCCGCCCTGGTCGATCGATTCCTCGAGCTCGTCGAGAACACCGGCGCCGACGCCGTCAAGAGGGCACGCTCAGCCGGTTAGTAGATCTCGCCGCCCTTTCTAGGCCGGGGGCGGCTATTCTCGCCGCCAACTTCTCAGCGTCCTCTCATCACGTTTAGAGTCTGCGCTCATGCAGCAGCGCGATGCTGGGTCGGAGATGAGCACCCTGCACTCGCTCCTCGATAATCTGACGGCGGCGGGGAGTCTCTACGGCTGGCGCATCGATGCCATGGTCCTGGGCGGCCTGCTCTGGGCGCTGGCCACGGGCTACGGGCAGGTCCGCACCACGATCGCCTAACCGGGCCAGTCCTCGGGGCGATCGATATCATCGCCGAGCCTGGCAGGAAGCTGCACCTCGATAACGGCATCCGGGTGGGCGGCGATCACGCCCTGACCACCGCGGTCACCATCGAGCGTCAGCAACTCGGCGAAGAATCGGCGGTCGAACACCGGTGGGTTTCCCCGATGGTCGCCCCAACGAGGGACGACGATCCGCCCCGATGAGAATGCTCGGACGAGTTGCTCGATGGCCTGCGCTGTGAGATAAGGCTGGTCGCCGACGCCGATCAAGGCGGCGTCCGTCGTTTCCGGGAGGGCACGCAGGCCGATGGCGATCGAGCTACTGATGCCGTTTTCGGGATGCGCATTCTCGACCGTCGTCAGCGCAAGGCCGGCGAGGGCGTCGACCAGGCGAGGGTCGGGCGAGACAACCACGACGATCGTTCGGAGACCAGCCTCCAGGAAACTGCGAGCGGTCTTCCGGATCAGTGGCTCACCACGCCACGGTTCGAGCAGCTTCTGGCGTCCGAACCGCGTCGACTGCCCGGCGGCGAGCAGAACGCCGGCGATCAGACGGCGGGGGTCGCGGCCTTGAGCTCCTGGTCGACGCAACTGGCGAACCGTTGGGCCATCCGCTGTGCGACCTCTTGCATGATGCCGGTGCGGCCGAACTGGGCCACCACGCCGCTCACCGCCAGGTCGGTGGTCATCACCACGCTCGTACCCTTCGCACTTGGCTGGAGCTGTGCCGTCATGGTGGCGGAGGCGCCGCCTCGGCCACGCGTTTCGGCGCCCTCGGCCTTGACGTGCACTGTGTGCGTCGCCTCGTCCATGCTGTCGATCGTGATCCGGCCCTTATAGGAGACGCCGATTGGCCCGAGTTTCACCTCGACCTTGCCACTGTAGGTCTTGTCGTCGATCACCTCGGTGAGGGACGCGCCCGGGACACAGTGGGCGATCTTCGGCACGTCGAGGAGGTATGCCCACGCCGCCTCGATCGGGGCGCCGATCTCGAAACGAGTAGTGATGACCATGCAAATACATTAAACAAAATGGCCGGCTAGACACATTAGCCGGCCTTCGAGCGCCTGTTATCCCAAGTCTATCGACGTTTCCCCTCCGCCGCTTGCGGGGGGCAGGGTGGGGGCGTCAAGTCGCGGTCACCGATGTTCCCGGATCGACCAGATGAAACCAGGTCAATCCGGCGGGAAGGTGCATCACCCTGCCATCGGCGCCGACGATCTTGAGCGGCAGCTCGGGGTTCGACAGGTCCCAGGTGGCCGTGTAGTGATGACCCCCGGTGAAGACGTCAGCCGGACCGGTGCCCTGCAGATCGAAGTCGACGGCCGGCACACCGTTGACGTCGGTGAAGCCGGCGTCGTGATGCGAGACCTGGAGCAGGATGACGTTCACCGGCTTGATCGGCTGACCGGTGTCCTGGTCCACCAGCGCGCCGAGCACCGTGCCGTAGGCGTACGCGTTGTCCGCGGCCGAATAGCTGTAGATGACGCGGTGAGAACTGGTCTGGTCGAACACGATACGATTCGCGACCGCGGGGGCGGGGCTGGCGGCGGGCACACCTGGTGACGGCAGCACATAGGTGACGCGCGGCGCGTACTTATTGACTCCCTGGGCCAGTCGATTGCCGTCGCTATAGAGATTGTGCGGCGCCCGCCGGCTGGGATCCCGCGCAGCGTAGGCGCCGCCATCGCTGCCCTCGGTCAGCGCCGGGATGTGCTGGTCCTGGATCGCCTGCAGCACTTTGATGTTTGCGCCAGAGAAAAAGAGCACGCCATGGTAGGCGTGCCAGAGCCGGAGCGTCACCGGCCGAGCGCTGCGCACCGGTTCGATCTTCTGGCTCCCCGAGGGCGTGAAGTAGATAACCGTCATGCGCGTGATGCCGCCTTCCGCCAAATACTCGTAAACAACGTTGGCCTGCTGCACCCCGGCCAGCGGGCGCGCGAGGATCGAATTTTCGATCTGCACCATGGCAGGTCCCGGCCGGCTCGGTGTCGGCGTCGGGGTCGCCGGTGCGGCGCTCGAGCTGCAGGCCGCCAGCAGCAGCGCCAGGCCGCAGGCAAGCGTCGATCGAGGACGTTTGAAACTGTTCAACAGAAGTCGTCAGTATAAGAAAAGGCGATAGTGTAGCCCACGCCATTGTGTGGTAGGTTCAGAGTGATGTTGCCGCACGAAATGCTCCAGACGCAGACCCAGGTCGAACGTTCGCTACTCAGCCGCGTGATGGGCTGGCTTGCCCTCTCGCTGGCGCTTACCGCGGGCGGTGTCTACCTCTGGATATCCGGCGTGGTGCCGCAGAACATTCCATGGATTCTTTACTTCCTGGTTGCCATCGGACTGATCTTCGGGATCCAGGCCGCGACCAACAGCAAGAACCAGAGTCTCGCGGTCGGCCTCTTCACGGTCTTCTCGATCGTGGAAGGCCTCTTCATCGCTCCCATCGTGTCCTACTATCTGGGCGCGGCACCCGATGCCGTTGGCGAAGCCTTGCTGGGCACGGTCGGCATCTTCCTTGTCGCCGCTGCGGTCGTCTACCTGACGAGCATCAACATGGCGGCGTGGGGTCGGTACCTGTTGGGGGCGCTACTCGTTGGCATCGTGATCAGCTTCGCGACGTTGATCTTCCACTTTCCGATCAGCCAGCTGGCGATCAGCCTCTTCCTCGGGGTCGTTTTCGTCGGGCTGACGTTCTTCGACTTCTGGCGGGTCAAGGCCGAGCGAGCGGGCGACAACAACGCACTGCTGCTGGCGCTCAGCCTCTATCTCGACTTCATCAACCTCTTCCTGATTCTGCTGCGCATCTTCGGCCGCCGCAATTAGCGGCCAACTCAGGATGCGACGGAAGTCGCTAGCTTAGAAAATCAGGCCGACCGGGCGTTGGCCGGGATCCGTCGCGCCGGAGGCTTGGCCCTCCAGTGACCATCTTTTGTTCGCTCTAGCGTCCAGCCCTCTTCGTGGAGCATGCGATGATGCCGGCCGCAGACGAGCGCCAGGTTGGGCAGCACGGTCTTGCCCCCGCGCGTCCACCAGACCAGGTGGTGGCCATCGCACCAGATCGCCGGCCGGTGACAGCCGTTGAAGACGCAGTCGCGATCGCGCGCGACCAACGCGCGGCGGGTCGCGGCCGGGATCTGCCGGTGGGCGTCGCTGCCGGTCTCGCTCTCCAGCTCGCCGTGCCCCAGCAGCCAGCTCACCGTCGGATCGCACACGAAGCGCTGCGCCGTCTCGATGGGGATCGGTCCGACCCCCGCCATTTCCGCGGGCGGTGCGCCGGGAAGCCCAGCCAACGTCTCGGCGCTGGCTGTGATGACCAGGTGCGGGCGCTGGCCGCCGACCGTCCCGAGCTTGCTGCCATCCAGTGGCCGGCGGGCGAGGTCGACCAGGGCGTCGACGCGGCGCTGACCGGGCGTCCGGACATCGTCGTTGGTTGGTGGCGGCATCAGTGCGTTGAGCGCCGTCTTGAGCGTGGCCCCACCTTCGAGATCGAGGATGCCGTCCAGCCGGACCATGCCGTCCTGCGGCTCGCTGATATGAAGGTACCGTCGCTGGTAGGCGTGGTTGGCCTCAGTCAACGCCGCCGCGGCATCCACCCGATGCTCGAAGCTTTTGGCGACCGCCGCAAAGCGGCCCGGGTCCATCGCTTGCGCCGCCTTGAGCAAATTGGTTTCTTCGTGTTGCACGGTGGTGCTGCCGACGTTCTCCGCCGTGCGAGCGATCAGCGCCACGTGCTGGAAACCGACGTCGCCGCTGGCGAACGCCCTGGCGATCTGTGGCAGCGTCTCGAGCTGCCGCGCGACGCTGACCCGTTCCGCGGCGGCGCCGGCGGACAGGTTGCACCGCTCGCGCACCCAGGCCACCGCCGAGAGCGCGCCGTCGGCTTTGTACTCCGCAGATTTATCGAAGCGCCGCAGCCCATTGGCAAACGCCGCCTCCAGCGGATCGATCCCGACTTCCCGGATGTCGATCAGCCCCTGGCCAAGGTCGGCGGCATCTGCCTCCTCAATGCAGGTGCCTACCCGCTGGACGGCAGTCTGGAGCTCACGGACGGCACCCTGAAGTTTGGATACCCCAGGCTTTACGAGCGTCCCGATCGCGGCCATGCTTCCAATCGTGAGGCATGCCTTTGACAGCTGTCTGTCGCGATTTCCGCCCGCCAGAAAATGCGTACGGCGAACGCGTCAGCCTTTAGTCAGCCCAGAGACTTAACGGCTGCGATTGCACTAGGCAGCAATGCCTATCTTGCGGAGGGCGGGGCTCAACTCGCGCAGGTTGCGTGTGCGCCGCTCCCGCCAGTCGAGGATGAGGTCAGCGAAGGCCGACTTGGACAGCCGCTCCCGGCGAACGGCGTTGGTCTTCGGGTCTGTGATCTCCAACTCGACCCAGACCACTCCGGCTGAGACGAGGCGCGCGGGGTACTCGTTCTCTTCGATCAACCGAATCAGCTCTAGCTCTCCAAGCATCTCCATACACCCCTGAAGAAAACACGTTGCCGACGGCTCTTATTCGTTCTCAACGGGGACAGTCCGAAAAACCGTCACTGTTTGCCGTCCGGCTGGGGCCGAGATCTGGAAACCGCCCGGTAAACTGAGCCCGTGCTGGCCGACCTCCACATGCATTCGACGGTGAGTGACGGCTGGCGCGACCCCGACGAGGTCGCCAACCTCGCCGCCGACCGTGGGGTTCGGGTGATGGCGCTGACTGACCATGACACCTTCCTGGGCGTGGGCCGCGCCCGCTCTGTGGCCCATCGCCGTGGCCTAGGCTACGTACCCGCCCTCGAGGTCACGACCTATCCCCCCAACCAGTTCCGCCACATCCTCGGCCACGGGGTCGACCTGGCCTATCCCCCGCTGCTCGCCCTCCTCGAACGGACCCAGGGCGTGTTCCGCAAGCAGACCAACGCCTGGATCCGGATCCTGCAGGAGCAGGGGATCGGGCGCGACCTCGGCCTCGCGGCCTTCGCCTACAAACCCACCGTGATGCCGGGGGCCGTCCTCAAGGTCGTTCTCCAGCACGGATTGATGACCGAGAGAGACGCCTGGGATAGCGTCCGCAAGGCCGTCGATTTCATGCCGGCCGATTTCTATGCCCCGATCCCATCACCGCGCGAGGCGATCGATGCCATCCACGGGGCGGGCGGGCTGGCGGTCCATGCGCATCCGGGGTTGGTGCCCGACCAGGACTTGATGAAGGAGGTCTTGCCCATGCTCGATGGCCTGGAGGTCTACACCCGCCGGCACAACCCGGAGCAGATCCCCATCTACGAAGAGCTGGCCCGCCGGCATGGGCTCCTGATGACCGTCGGGAGCGACTACCACGGTTTCAACGGCGACGACTACGAGGCTCCCAAGAAAATCATCGACATCCGCTATCTGGAACGACTCGGCTCCCGCGTGCAGTGGCCGCTCCTCGAGAAGGCCGGATGAGCCCCACGCTCGTGAATCCCGCGGTCGCCGAAGCGCGTGCGGCATTGCTCGAGCTGGGTGGCCGCGAGTCGGCGTCTATCGCCGCCGCGATCGAAGCACTTCCCACCATCTCCGCCTTTCAGGTGATGGCGAGCGCCTCGCAGGCGGCGCGCCCGCAGTGGGCCGGATTGGTTGACGACCTCTTCGAGCGGCCCCTCTTGAAGCAGGCGAAAGCCGGCCTGCGCAATGCGCTGCTGTCGACGCTGACCGGGGACACGCTATATCGGAACGTCTTCTTTTCCTTCGCCGATGCCGTGATCCTCTGGCACTACGGCTACACCCAGGAGCGCACCGGCAGTGCCCGGCTCGATGCGGCCTACGGCGCGATGCGGCGCCTGCTGGCCGGCGCCGAAGACTTCATGGACACCCCGCCGGCGGCCGAGCCGGACATCGCCTATTTTCACCGGCTGCGCCGCATCAAGCTGACCCGTGACAACGCCTACCCGACGCTGCGCCGGGCGGGCCGCCTGCTCGGCACGGTGGAAGCCGAGGTCACGCAAGAACGGCTGCACGCGGTCCGTGGCAGCATCTTGACGAGCTATGTAACGTTCAGCGCGCAAGTGATCGCGATGGCCCGCGCGCTGCGCGCCGGACGCGACGCGATCGACCGCGACGACGTGCTCAACGGGTTGCGGGCAATTACCGGTCTACTGAGGACGCCGCCGACCGACCTGCCGGACTGATCCGTATTCCGGGCAAGGTCGCGCCGAACGCGAGCATCGCGAGCGAACCGATCAGCATCGGCAGCAGCGCGAACCGGAATTGACCAGTCCAGTCCCAGGCAAAGCCCCCCAGCGCGGGGCCGAAGAATGCCGCTCCGTAGCCGACGGTGAACATGAAACCGCTGGTGCGCGCGACCTCCGAGGGCGAGAAGAGGGCCGGCAGTCCGAGG
>DASZJR010000093.1:0-2252 GCA_035947855.1 Candidatus Dormiibacterota bacterium | reverse complement strand
CGGACCGACGGCAAAAGCGCCACCATCGGGTTGGTGCTCGAGGACATCGGCAACCCCTTTTCCGCCACGCTGCACCGAGCGATCGAGGACGTTGCGGTCAAGCGCGGGGTCCTCGTGCTCGCCGGAAGCTTGGAGGAAGACGAAGCCCGCGAACGAGAGCTGGTCTTCGCCTTCGCCTCGCGCCGCGTCGACGGCCTGGTGATCATGCCCGCTAGTCATGACCACAGCTACCTGGTGAACGAGCGCAGGGCCGGGACCCCGATCGTGTTCGTCGACCGGCCACCGGCCTTCTTCGACGCCGATACGGTGCTGACCGACAACCTGGGCGGCGCTCGGCGGGGCATCCGGCATCTGGCGGCGCAGGGCCATCAACGGATCGCCTATATGGGCGACCTGCAAAGCATCATGACAGCGGCGCTTCGCTACCAGGGTTTCCGGGATGAGCTCGAGGCGCAGCGTCTGAGCCTTGATCCTGGCCTCGTCCGGCTCGACCTCCGAGGCATCGAACAAGCCGAGGCGGCGACAACGGAACTGCTCGCGCGGCGTCCGGCGCCGACCGCCATCTTTGCCGCCCAGAACCTGCTCACGATCGGCGCCTGCCGCGCGCTCCGGCGGCTGGGCCTGCACCACAAGGTCGCGCTGGTCGGCTTCGACGACATCCTGCTCGCGGACCTGCTCGACCCCGGGATCACGGTCATCGCCCAGGACCCGGCGGCGATGGGACGCACCGCGGCGGAGCTCCTCTTCCGCCGGATCGACGGCGACACGACGCCGACGTCGCACCAGGTGATTCCAACTCGCTTGATCGAGCGAGGCTCCGGCGAGATCCGGCTTTGATCGTCGTATGCGGTGAGGCGCTGATCGACCTCGTCGACTCCCCTGATGGTGGGCAGCGAGGGACGCCAGGGGGTGGACCCTTCACGACGGCACGAGCCCTCGCTCGCCTGGGAGTTCCAACCGAGTTTCTCGGGCGCCTCTCGACCGATGCCTTCGGCCAACAGTTGCGCGACCTGCTGGCGGCCGACGGCGCCGACCTTTCCCTCACCAGCTTTGGTCCCGAGCCGACCACGATCGCCATCGCCGATGTCGACTCCGACGGCCACGCCGCCTATCGCTTCATCATCGACGGGACTTCCGCCCCCAACTTGACACGGCCGATGCTGCCGGCCTCGCTCCCCTCCGGCGTCCGCGCCCTGCATGTCGGCACGCTCGGCCTGGTGTTCGAACCGATCGCACCGACCCTTGCGGGACTTGTCGAGCGAGAGCACGGGAACCTGCTGGTGATGGTCGACCCGAACATCCGGGCAGCGGCGCTCAACGGCGCGGCAGGCTATCGAGCCCGATTAGACGGCATCATCGCGGAGAGCACCATCGTCAAGGCGAGCGATGCTGACATGGCGTGGCTCTATCCGGAAGTCGAGCTCGTATCAGCCGCCCGAGCCCTGCTGGATCACGGTCCCCGCCTGGTCGTCGTGACCCTCGGGGCCGACGGGGCCTTTGGGGTCTGCGACGGCACGGAAGTCCACGTGCCAGCTCCGGGGGTTGACGTCGTCGATACTATCGGCGCCGGCGACGCCTTCGGCGCCGGCCTGCTTGCCTGGCTCTACGACCGCGACCGTCTGAACCGGGATCTGCGTCTGGAGCGCGAGGACCTCCGCGCCGCCCTCGAGTTCGCGTGCCTGGTCGCCTCCATCACCTGCACTCGGGCGGGCGCTAACCCGCCGCGTCGAGCCGAGCTCCACCAACCCTGACCCCTGCGATGATTCAGGCCATGGCAATCAACGAACTACGGCTCGTATTGACGGTGGACGACTTTGATCGCGCGACCGCGTTCTTCCGAGACGCGCTCGGCCTCAAGCAACTGGCCGCCTGGGAGAACGATGGCGGCCATGCCGTGCTGCTCGATGGAGGTCATGCAACGCTGGAAATCTTCGACCAGGCACAGGCGCGGGCAATCGACGAGATTGAGGTCGGGCGGCGGGTCGCCGGCCCGGTCCGGATTGCGTTTGGTACGTCGGATAGCGAGGCAGCTGCGAACGCGCTCGCCGCGGCGGGCGCCACGATTCTCGCTGGCCCGGTCGTCACGCCATGGCGTGATCGCAACGTGCGGTTGGAAGGGCCCGAAGGAATTCAACTGACACTCTTCACCCCATTGGGAGAATAGCCAGCCTCAAGTCGGGCGATATATCGGTTCGGCCCCTAGCAAAGGCGATTCCGTCAGGAGGGCATAGCGGCCGGTCAGGTAGGCGGCG
>DASZJR010000092.1:0-37202 GCA_035947855.1 Candidatus Dormiibacterota bacterium | reverse complement strand
TACAGCGAGACCCTCGATTACTTCCAGAAAATCCGCAACGTGAGCGCGGTCTTGAAGCCGGGCCAGCCCGCGTCGACGGTGCGGGCCTTCCTGCACGACAACGGCATCACGCTGCTTTACTGGGGCACCGTCGAAGCGGCGACCGGCTTTCAGCCGGATAACCAACCCTATCTCCAACTCGTCCACCGGGACGGAACGGTCGCCATCTACCGAGTCAGCGGTTAAGCGATAGGGACGGTGTCGGGCGCGCGTGCCGTGTAGTAACCGTACGTCGGGGGAATCGCGAGCAATCGGTTGTCATCCGCGCGGATCAGTTTCCATCCTCCCTCGTGCACCATCCAATGGTGTCGATGGCACAGCAAGGTCAGGTTGGCGAGGTCGGTGGCGCCGCCCTGTATCCAGTGAACGAAATGGTGCGCGGCACTAAAGGATGCCGTGCGTTCACAGCCGGGCCACTGACAGTGCTGGTCACGCGCGTTCAGCGCACGGCGGGTCGACGCCGAGACCACGCGCCTTGCTCGACCGACATCTACAACAACAGATTCGGGACCGAACACCACGCGCGCGATACTCGCGTCGCACGCCAGCCGTTGGACGGTCGGCGAGGCGATCGGGAGTGAGAACTCCATATCCGCCGCCGGCGATCCCGACAGCCCCTGGAGCGTTTCGAGCGTGGTCGTGACCTGAAGATGAGGACGTTGGCTCGCGTGCTGCGGCACCAGCCCGGCATCGAGCGAATGAAGTGACAGCTCGACGATCGCATCGCCCTGGCGACGATCGAGGGGGCGATCGTCGCCCTCGCCCATCGGCTGCGCGAGCGGCTCGATGGCCGTTCGCAACGCTGCTCCCCCGACCGGGTCGAGCCGGCCGCTAATTTGAACCGACCCATCCTCCCAGACGCTGAATTGCAGCCGCCGCTCCTCGACCGCGACGCGCTGCTCCCTCGCCACGCCCTCCGGATCGAGTGCGTGGCGGAGCCGCATGCAGTAGTGCCAAAGGCGCCCGGCCGACGATTCGCGCGCTTTTGCCAGGACCTCATCCTCGCCGAACGCCGATTCGTGATCTGCCTTGACGAGGGCGCTCGACGTGCGCGCGATCACCGACAGGTGCGCGAAGCCGATCTCGCCTCTGACGACCGCGTCGGCGCACTTTTGGAGTCGATGCAGCTGCTCACCGACGTTGATGTTGTCGTAGGCGACACTGCTCGTCGTTTTGCAGTTGTGCCGGATCCACTCACCGGCGGTCGCCGCGTCAAGTCGGTCCGCAGTCTGATCGTCACGAAACTCTGCTGATAGGCGTGCCGCCTCTTGGGCGAAGGCCAGGTTGATGCGATCGCGAAAGTAGCCGAGCCGCTTGAGCCGCCCGGTGATGTCGGCGTACGGCAGGTCGCCAACAATCAAGTCCAAGACTTCATCCGCATCCCGACGGAGCGCCTCCCCAACAGGGCTGCTGCCGCCGAGAATCCCCCCCACCCCCATCTTCACGATGACATTATACGAACATATGTTCGTAGTGTCAAGGATTTTGAGCCGCTTGCCAAAGCGGCGAAAAGGGCGGCGATCCGATCGTCGTATGGCCGATAGGATGGGTCGTCGGGGACCCGGGTCGCCGGCGACGCGTTTAGGCGGACGCTTGCCGCTGGTCGTCTTTGGCGGCCGGTGTCGGGTGCTTGCGCACGCGTCCCGGGATGGCAAGCAACTCGAGGAACATCATGGTCGAGTCGCGGATCGGATTCACGCGGCTCTGCGGTGAGTTGATCCAGCGGGTGGGGACTTCGACGATCTTGTATCCGGCGTGCTGCGCCCGGTACAGCACCTCGACGTCGAAGCCGAATCCACGCGTTTGTAGCTGTGGGAAGACACGGTCCGCCACCTCGGCCGTGAAGGCCTTGAAGCCGCATTGGGTGTCGTTCACACCGCCGAGCACGAAGATCCGCACCAGCCGGTTGAAGATCTTTCCCATCGTCTCCCGATACCACGGCTGGTGGAGCTCAACCTGTGATTCCCGCAAGCCGCGCGAGGCGATCGCAACCCCGGCACCCGCGCGGAGCGGTCGCAGCAGCTTCTCCATGTCGTCGATCGGGACGCTGAGGTCCGCGTCGCTGAAGATCCGGTACCGGCCGCGTGCGGCGGCCATCCCGAGGCGGACAGCGCCCCCCTTGCCGCCATTGCGCTCCGCCACGACCACTGAGAGCTGCGGCCAGCGGGCGGCGCGCTCTCGCACGACCTGAACGGTGTTGTCACGGCTGCCATCGTCCACGACGATCACCTCGGCGGCAATGTTGATCGTGGCGAGGTGGCGTTCGACCCGATCGAGCGTCGCCGGTAGCCGGAGCGCCTCGTTGAAGGCAGGGATGACGATCGAGATCTCGGGGGTCATGCCGCGCGCTCCACTTTCCGCATCTCCGCTCGGAAAGCCAACAGCTCGGCAAATGCGCGGAACACGACCCGGATGTTGGCCCCGGTCTGCTTGCCTGCCTTTCTGGGGTAGTGGTGCACCGGGACCTCGACCACCCGCGCATGCAGCTGGCGAGCGAGCACGAGCATCTCCGTATTGATCAGCGCCCCCTCCGAGTGGAGGTCCATGCGGTCGACGAGCTCCTTGCGGGTGAGCCGGAAGGCGCAATTCACGTCGCGCACCAGCCGGCCAAAAAGGAAGCGAACCAGCGTGAAGAACGCCCAGGCATTGAGCCGCCGAAGCAGCGGATCGCGCCGGTGCTTGCGGTAGCCGGCCACGATGTCGGCATCGGCCGCGTGGGCGAGCAGCAGCTCGACTTCCGCCGGGTCGAACTGGTTGTCCGCATCCATCAAAAAGATCCAGCCGAAGCGCGCGGCATCGAAGCCCGACCGCAGGGCGGCGCCATAGCCGCGGTTGACCTGGTGGCGGATGACCCGGAGGTTCGGGTGCGCCGCCTTGAGTTGTTCGAGCAGGGCGGCGGTACCGTCCTGGCTGCCGTCGTCCACGACGATGATCTCGAATCCGCGGGCGAAGGTCCGCAGCGCGGTCACCATCCGCCCCACCGACTGCTCGAGGTTGGCTTCCTCGTTGTAGGCGGGCATCACCGCGCTGATCTCCGCCGCCGGTGCGACCGGGCTCATTGAGCGAAGCCTACTCGGATGAACACGGTGGCTACCTCGTCCCGGCTCAGCACCGTCCAGGCCGGGTCCTGCTTAAGGATTCCGGTCAGTGGGTGCGCGCTGGGGAGCACGATCGCGTCCGGGTGTGCCTGCGCGAGCACGTCCTGCCAGCCCGAGGCCAGGTAGCTCACGCGGAGGTACTGGCTGAAGACCTGCGCGCCGTAGACCTCGACGCGACCGTCGATAAAGACCCGGCCGCCATCTGGATAGAGTCGCCAGAGGAGGTATCCGCCGAAGTCGTAGTAGTTGAAGACGCGCAGCGGCCGGCCGGTCCGCTGCAGCGCGTCCGCCGCCTGTACCGGAAGCACGGCCCTGATCGCGGTCGCCTCCCCGGCCGGCCGCAGGTTGGGCACCGCCCGGTAGACGATCATGCCCGCGCCAACCACGATCAGGAGCGCCAGGTTGACCGCGCCCAGTCTCAGGCTGGTGGCTGGAGTGGGCCGGCGGTGGAGGCCTACCTGCGCGGCTGCGCGCCGGTCGGCCGGCGGGAACAGGCTCGCGGCGAGGCTCAGCAACGCCTGGGCGCAACGTCCAATGAGCGGCGCCGCGCCGAGCACGAAGAGCGGCACGTGCCGCTGCGAGGAGAGCGCGAGATAGAGCAGGGCAAATGCGAGCAACCACTCGCTACTGCGCGCATTGACGCGTCGAGTGGCGAGGCCGCCGAGCAGCAGGAAGATGATCCCTTCGACGAGCAGCCCGGGCAGTGAGTGGAAGTCCGGGGAGGCCCATTCCTGGATGTTGTTCTGGATCAGCGGCGAGGTCAGCGTGCCGAGCGAAAAGAGGACGGTCTGAATGCCGAACGGGTTGATGACCGAGAGCAGGCTGCCCGCCGCGATCGCCGCGGCTAGCGCCGTCAGCCGGCGACGCGGCATGGTGCCCTCCCGCGATCGCCAGGCGTCGATCGCCTCGCCCGCGAGAAACAGCCCGCTGATGATGACCCCCACCAGGAACGCCGAGTGCAGGTTGGCCCAGAGCCAGATGAAGGGCGGCAACATCCAGGCGTGCAGCCGGCCCGCTCGGTACTCGATCAGCCCGAGCAGAAGAATGCCGCAGAGCAGGACGTTGAGCAGCTGAGGCCGGGCTCCCCAGGCGGTCGACCCGGCCAGCGCGCCGACCAGCGTCAAGACGGTCGCCGCAGAGGCCGGCAGTCCGGTGCGCCGAAGGAGCAGGTAGAGACACAGCGCCGCTGCCGTCACCACCCCGGCGAAGACACCGACCAGCCACGGCAAGCCCCCCGCCTGATAGAGGAGATACATCCCGAGATCGGCGAGCCATTCGTGCATCACCCATGGGTGGCCGGCCGCGCTGAACGAGTAAACGTCGACGTGCGGGATCGAGCTCGTCGCCAGCATCAGTCGCCCGTTTGCCAGGTGCCACCAGAGGTCGGGATCGAGGGGAGGCACGGCCGCCAGGCTGAAGACGGCCGTGAACAGGAGTCCGCGGAGCACGACCGTGCTGGTGACGCGGCGAAGCCCCCACCCAGGCCAAGCGCCCACGCTGCCCTCCCCCGCAAGCGGGGGAGGGAGTTGGAAAGCCCGCAACCTACTGTCCCCCGGAGGGGGACGGGGTTTGGCGACCCTCGCGCATCACCCGAATGACGAAGCGGGGCAGAGCGATCATGCGGCGCCAGCGCCACGGCTGGCGGCTCAATCGGTGCAGCCACTCCAGCCCCCGCTTCCGCATCCAGAGGGGCGCCCGCCGCGCCCGGCCCGAGATGAAGTCGAAGGCCCCGCCCACGCCCATACCGACGCTGGCGCCGGAAGCGCCCAGGTTGCGGGCCAGCCAGGCCTCCTCGGCGCCGGCGCCGTAGGCCAGCAGCAGCAGTTGGGCGCCGCTCGAGCGGACGGCCTCGATCGTCGCGGCGTCGCTCGCCGGCTGGGGGGAGCCGGCGTGGGTGCCCGCGAGGACAAACCCCGGGTACGCTTCCCGCAGGACCCGGCCGGCCGCCTCCGCCACTCCGGGACTCCCGCCGAGGAAGAAGAACCGCCAGCCTTCGGCGGCCCCGCGGGACGCGAGTGCGTTGAGGAAGTCGACGCCGGCCACTCGCTCGGGCAGCGGGTGACCAAGGCGGCGGGCCGCCCACACCACCCCCGCGCCGTCGGCCAGCGCCAGGTCGGCGTCACGAAGAACGGCGGCGAACGCCGGGTCCCGCCCCGCGTGCATGATCCGCTCCGGGTTGACGCTGATCACCAGCCGGGGACTGCGCCCGCTGATGGCGCGGGCAACCCAATCCACAGCCTCGGCCTCGGTCAGCGGGTCGATCGGCACCCCGAGCAGGGTGAAGCGGGTCACGCCGCGAGCGCCTGTCGGTAGACCTCCGCCGTCTCACGCCCGAGGCGGGTGATGCTGAACGCTTTCGAACGCAACCGCCCTGCCTCGCTCAGCCGCTCCTGCTCGTGGTCGAACCGAAGGAGTCGTTCCATGGCCTGGGTCAGCTCCTCGATGCTGTCCGTCTTCAGCACGACGCCGGCGTCCGCGACGAGCTCGGCCAGCGCCTCGTCTGACGAGACGATCACGGGCGCGCCGCAGGACATCGCTTCCAGCACGGGGAGACCGAAGCCTTCGTAGCGCGAGGGATAGACGAACACCGAGGCGCCGCTGTAGATCGCGGGCAGCACATCGCGTGGGACATAGTCGAGCCCGATGATATGCGCACGCGGTCCGGGCTTGCGCAGCTCTTTCGCCAGCCGCTCGGCGCCGCGGTTGGTCCGGCCGACGTAGACGAGCGCGGAATCGTCGACCAGGTCGGAGGGGAGCAGCTCGTACGCGGCGCGCAAGCGGGCGAGATCTTTCCGCGGATCGATGGTGCCCACGTAGAGGATGTAGCGGCCGGGAAGCCCGAACTGCTTTCGCACCCTCGCGACCTCGTCGGCGGGCCGCGGAGTGAAGATCGGATCCGCGCAGAGGGGCACGTAGGCGACATGCTCCGGCGCGATATGGTACAGGTCGATGAGCTGCCGGCAGATCGCTTGCGAGGAAACCATCACTCGCCGTGCGCGGCGGATACTCTTCGGCCCAAGCGTCCCGAAGTACCAGCGAGCACGCGGGTGCATGTCCGCGGGACGGATGCGATAGGCCAGGTCGGGCACGGTCAGCACGAGAGGAACGCCGCTGAGCATCGGCGCGACGCCAAGCACCGAATGCAGAAGTGGAAGGGCGCGCGGGAAGGCGCCGAAGCGCCATGGGACCGACCATTGTTCCCGACCCAGGCGCAGGCCCCGGGGCACTCGCGGAAATTGGACGAGGCGATGCCCCTCGGCCGCATCACCCAGGTCGGGGATCACATCGCTCGGCACCAGCACATCGACCGATGCACCGACGGCGTGCAGGCCTCGAAGGATGTGCAGCGCGTGATGCTCGAGACCGGTAAACGGCCGAGCCGCGAACAGCAAGTCGACCGCGATGCCCTCGGGCAACGCCGTGCTGGTGGACATTTCCGCGATGCTAGCGGAACCGCGGCGGCGAAGGCCGAGGCGGCGGTATACGTGGTGATGACGTGATCGTCGGCATCGATGGCACCCCCGCCGTACGCACGCAGCTCACAGGGACGGAGGTTTACGCCCGGAGCATCATCACCGCCCTCGCCGCCATCCAGGGCGCGCGAACCATGCGCGTCTATGCCAACGCGGTCGACGCGCCGCCCTGGCTGCCGCCGGGGGTTGAATGGCGCGGCATCCCCTTTCCACGACTCTGGACGCACTGGCGGCTGCGCCAGGCGCTGCGCCGCGAGCGCCCGGACGTCAGCTTCATCCCGAGCCACGTGCTCCCCGTTGCGCTCGGGCTCAAATCGGTGGTCACCATCCACGATGTCGGTCACCGGCATGACCCGCGCTCCTACTCGCGCGCCGCGCGCTGGTACCTGGAGGCGACGACCCGCTACGCGGCGCGGCGCGCCACTCGGCTGATCGCCGTCTCGCAGTCGACGGCCGATGACCTCACTCGGTTCTACGGTGTGCCGGGCGGCCGCATCGCCGTCGTGCACTCAGGGATCGACGCGCGGATGAGACCGCAGGACCCGTCCAGGGTCGCCCAGCTGCTGCGCCGACTCGAGATCGGCGGCGCGTACTTTCTCTATGTCGGCCGCAACCACCCACGCAAGAACCTGACGATGTTGCGCCGCGCCTTCGACGAGGCGCGCCGGCGCGGCCTCGAGGCGGAGCTGATCCTCGCGGGACCGGGCCATGAGGCCCCATCGAGGGGTAGCGCCCGCGTCCTGCCCTACGTGCCGGCCGATGACCTGCCCGCTCTGTACGCGGGCGCCATCGCGCTGACGCTACCCTCGCGCTTCGAGGGCTTCGGCTTTCCCGCCCTGGAGGCGATGGCGTGCGGCACCGCCGTCATCGCGTCGACCGCCGGTGCGCTCCCCGAGATCGTCGGCACGGCCGGCATCCTGCTCAGCCCCGACGACGCGGGGGCCTGGAGCCAGGCGATGCTCGAGCTGGCGAGTGACGGTGCGTTGCAGCGGCGCCTGATCGTGGCCGGGGGCGCGCGCAGCGCCGAATTCAGCTGGAACACCGCGGCCGGCAAGACCTGGCGTGTGCTCGACGCGGTCGCAGGCAAACCGTAGTGCGCAAAGACTCGAGGATTGCCGCGCGGCTCGCCCGCGCCGGGTTCATCGCCGCGGAAGAAGAAGCCGATGAGCTTCTCGCGAGCGCGGCCGGAAATGCCGAGCTCCTCGACGCCTTACTCGCGCGCCGCCTGACGGGCGAGCCGCTCGCGTGGATCACGGGAAGGGTCTCGTTCTGCGGCCTGGAGATCCGCGTCGATCCGGGTGTCTATGTTCCGCGATGGCTGAGTGAACCGCTGGCGCATCGCGCCGCGACGCGGCTGCCGGGAAATGGCACGGCGATCGATCTCTGCACCGGGTCGGGAGCGATCGCGCTGACCATGATGCGCAGGCAACCCGGCGCGCGGGTCGTCGCGTCCGATCTCGATGAGCGGGCCGTTGCCTGCGCGAGGGCGAACGGCGTCGAAGTCTACGCCGGCGACCTGTTCGCGCCGCTTCCCCGTTCGCTCGAGGGCCGCGTCGATGTCGTCGTGGGCGTGGTACCGTACGTGCCGACTTCCGGCCTGCCCCTTCTGCAGCGCGACACCTTCGCATTCGAATCGACGCTTGCCTACGACGGCGGACCCGACGGCACGACGATCCTGCGACGCATACTCACCGACGCGCCCCGCTTCCTGCGGCGGGGCGGTGCGTTGCTGATCGAGCTCGGCGGTGAGCAGGCCGGCGCGCTCCGCGACGAGCTCGCGCGCCTTGGCTATGTCGACGTCAGCGTTCTGGTCGACGAAGACGGTGACGTCCGCGGCATCGAGGCGACGCTGCGAGCGCCGCGCGAATCGCGATCTTGAACGCTACCGCGTGATGACCGACTGGTAGACCTCGCGGTGCGCGGCGGCGCTCGCGGACCAGGTGTAGAGCGCGGCACGCGCACGTCCGGCGGCGACCTGCCGTTCGCGGAGCTGTGAATCTGTCAGCAAACGCACAATGTTGTCAGCGAGTGTCTGGGCGTCCTCGGGCGCACTGAGTAGGGCCGCATCACCCGCGACTTCTGGGATCGCCCCTGCGTTGGAGGCGACCACCGGCGTGCCTGCGGCGAACGCCTCGAGCACGGGCAACCCGAAGCCCTCGTCGAGCGAGGGGAAGAGGACGGTGTGCGCCATCTGGTAAAGGGCCGGCAGATCGGGCATGCCGGCATAGCCAACGAAGCGCACCCAATCCTGCAGGTCGAGCTCGCGAACCGTATCGACGACCGCGTCGTACTTCCATCCAAAGCCACCGGCGATGATCAGCGGTAGCCGCTGCCCCATCGGGATCCGCGCCAGCGCGCGCAGCGAGGTGACGTAGTTCTTGCGCGGTTGTACCGTGCCCAGCTGTAGCAGGTAGCGATCCGGGAGCGCGTAACGCGCCCGGACGTCGGCCTTGAGCGATGGCGACACCGGTAGGGCGAACTCGGTCTCCACACCATGGGGGATCACGCGGCAATGCTCCGGCGCGACGCCCAAGATGCGTATCGCGGCACGCTTGGTCGCTTCCGACGGGCAGATGATCATGCGAGCGCGTCGGGCGGACTGCGGGACCACGACGCTGGTGGCAAACCATTGGCCGGATGGAAACCATTCCGGGTGATCGTAGATAGCCAGGTCATGGATCGTGACCACCCCCGGAAGACCGGGGTGGAGTAAGGGCAAGGCATTCGCCGGCCCATGAATGAGCTGGGCGCCGTCGCGGCGCATCCGCAGCGGCAGCGCGAGCTGCGGCCCGAGAAGGCGCAGCCCCGCATCCCGGTAGGGCCTGAGGTCGACGCCATGGCCATCGTGGAACGCGGTGATCAGCGCCCCGATGTAGCGGCCCACGCCCGTCGCATCGTCGCTGAGGGCGCGCGCGTCGAGGGCGACACGAAGCGGGCTGGACGTTTCCAGCTCAGGCGTAGCTATCGATCCGGGCTTGCTTCGAGAGTGCCTCCACGACCTGCCGGGCGGGGAATCGGTCGAAGTCGGTGGTCGAGAGCGTGACCACCCGGTCGCCGCGTGGGGGGATGTCGGACCCGCGAAGGACGGCGAGCACCAGGGCGCCAGCCGCCGCCGCGACATGGAGCGCATCACTGTCGTGGCCGACCACACCGAGGCTGAGTTCGCTGAGTACCGCAATCTCGTCTACGGTGATCTGCGCGAGATTGATAACCATCGTCGGCTTGGCGATGCTGCCTTGTGTCTCGCGGATGATCTGCGCGTCACCGGCGCCACTCAGGAGCACGACGCGATCGGCGATCGATTGGTTCGCCACGACGGCGAAGCGTTCGGCCGGCCACCGTGGGCCCGAACGACGCGATGACCAGCCACCACCACCCGGAATCAAGACGAGTGGTCGCCGGCCACTCCCGATGAACGCCGGCCAGCGCGCCATCGCCTGGGTGCGGACCGCATCCGGCGGTCGCAGGGACGGTGCCTCGCCCGGCGTGAGCACCGGCCGGTTGCTGGCGACGGCCGCCAGGCGCCAATTCGCATCGACCGGGTGCATCCCCTTGACGGCTGGAACGCGCTCCGTCGCCGCCCAGCGACTCGGTCCCGCTGCCACGAGCCGGCGCGGCACCCCAGCGAAGTACGCCAGCGCGACGTGAAGGAAGCTCGCGGGAAACGGGACGACCACCGTTTCCACCGATCCCGCGCGCAAGCGCCGAAAGATCCGCAGCAACTCGCGGGGCGAATCATCGAAGACGAAGGCGCGGCCGACAGAGGACAGCCCGAGCAAGGTGCCAACCGCGTCGGCCGAGGCGAAGACCGTGGCGCCGTCGCAGGCACGGAGCACCGGCTGCGCCATCAGCGCCTCGCGCACGCCACCACCGAGGATGATGGCGACGCGCGACGAGGGTCTGGGTTCGGTACTCACGTGATGTAGTGCTGCCCCCGGCGAATCACCTGCATGTTGTCGAGCGCCATTCCGGTTCCGATCGCCACACAGCTCTCTGGGTCGGGTGCCACCCGGGCCGGAAGACCAGTACGCAACCCGAGAAACTCCGAGATCCCACGCAACTGGGCCCCACCACCGGTCAGGACCACACCGTTGCGCATGATCGAAGCACGCCGTGCTTCCGGCACCTGAGCCACCACCCGCTGCAGGCTGGCGGCGATCGCCTCCAGCGGTGCCTGGAGCGCTTCCTGCACCTCGCTCGCCGACACGCGGAGCGCGGTGCGCATACCCGCCTCATCGACGACGCTCACCTCGAGATCGGCGTCGACGGACGGGGCACCCGACGAACCCAGTTCCATTTTCAAGCGCTCGGCCTCGCCGGGTATCAACCGCAAGCCGTGCTGCGTGACGATCGCGGCCTCGATGGCCCGATCCAACGCCTCCCCCCCAATGCGTAGGGACTCTGTTGCGACGATTTCGCCGTGCGCGATCGCCGCCAGCTCGGTCGATCCAGCACCGAGGTTGACGATCGCGATCCCTTCGGTCGTGGAGACCGAGATGCGGGCGCCGATCGCGGCAGCCATCGGCTTGTCGATCAGGTACGCCGTTTTGGCCCCCGCCTGAATCGTCGCGGCCAGCACCGCGCGGCGCTCCACGCCGGTCACCATCGCCGCCACCGAGAGCATCACGTCCGGGCGGAAGAGGCGCTGCCGGCCGACGATACGGCCGATCAGATGCCGGAGCATCGCGCCGGCGACATCGTAATCGACGCCGTTTCCGTCGCGGACGAGCCTGACGGCGCGGGCTTTCCGGCCGTGACCGACCAGCTCGGAGGCGGCACGCCCGACCGCCAGCACGCGAGCGCCCTTTTCGTCGGTCGCCATCACGGCCGGCTCGTTCACGACCACACCCTCGCCCTTGACATAGACGAGCACGGTCGAGGTGCCAAGGTCGATACCGATTTTCTTTGAGAGCACGGCCGCCTCAATCCCCGACGACCCTGGAGAGATCCTGGTCGGCCGCCTCGCCGTCGAGCCGCGTGATGTGCGCACCCAGGGCCTCGAGCTTGCGCACGATGTCCTGGTAGCCCCGATCCAGGTGATAGATGTTGTCGAGCACCGTCGTCCCCCTGGCACAGAGGGCGGCAACCACGAGGGCCGCACCGGAGCGGATGTCGGGCACGGTGACCGAGCCGCCGTGGAGCGCACTGGGCCCGGACACGATCGCGCTGCGACCCTCCACATAGATGTCGGCCCCGAGCTTGCGCAGCTCCGGTACGTGTTGAAAGCGGTTTTCGAAGACAGCCTCGGAGATGTGGCAGCGTCCGTGCGCCTGCGTCATCAAGCTGACAAAGGGGGCCTGTAGGTCGGTCGGGAATCCGGGATGCGGCCAGGTCGTCACGTCAACCGGCTGCAGGTCCCCGTTGCCCTGTACCCAGAGGCTGTGGGTCCGGTCCTCGACCTCGACGCCGGCCGCCCGAAGCTTGAGCATCATGGCCCGAAGGTCGGCCGTCTCGACGTCTTCGAGCACTCCCTCACCGCCGGTGGCGGCGATGGCGAATGCATAGGTCCCCGCCTCGATGTTGTCCGGGATCACGCGATGGGTGGCGCCGCTCAACTCCGTAACGCCTTCGATCACCAACACGTCGGTGCCGATCCCCTGGATCCGGGCTCCCATCTTGCCCAGGAACATCGCCAGGTCGACGACGTGCGGCTCACGGGCCGCGTTGTGAATGGTCGTGATGCCGTCGGCCGTCGCGGCGGCCATCATCAGGTTCTCGGTCCCGGTCACGGTCGGCATATCGAGATGGATGGTGGCCCCTTTCAGGCGGTCGGCCCGCGCCACGTACTCACCGCCCTCGAGCTCGACGCTGGCGCCCATCAGGCGCAGTCCGACAAGGTGTTGCTCCACGCGGCGCATCCCGATATCGTCCCCGCCCGGCTTCGCCACGCGAGCCTCACCGCGGCGCCCCAGCAACGGACCCATCAGGAGGAAGGAGGCACGCATCCGGTTCGCCATCGCCGCCAGCACCTCGCTGCGGGCGAGTCGCTGCGCGTTGATCTGAAGCTGCTGCGGATCCAGCCAGCGGATCTGGACGCCCATACCCTCCAGCAGGCGGATCATGGTCGAGACGTCCTCGATCTGGGGCACGTTCTTGAGGCGGACTTCCTCCTCGGTGAGCAGGCAGGCCGCGAGGATGGGAAGGACCGCGTTCTTGGAGCCACTGATCGGGACCCGCCCGACCAATCGAGTTCCCCCCTCGATCAGGAGTTGGGCCACTGACCCCCTAGGGTAGCAGCCCCTAGGTTCGGCGGCGGCGGCGCAACTCGGCGAGGCGCAATCTCGCCTCAGCGCGCGCCAGGGCGACGGAGGCGGCGGCCTGGTCCACGTTAGACAGCTTCTGTTGCAGGAGGTCCGCGGCCCGGCGACGGGCCTCTTCGGCGCGGGATTCGTCGATGTCCTCCGCCCGTTCGGCCGAATCAGCGAGGACCGTCACTTCATCCGGGCGCACTTCCAGGAAGCCGCCCGAGACGAAGAAGAACTGCTCGTCGCCGTCGTTGCGCACCTTCACTGTTCCTGGCCTGAGCGGGGTCAACAGCGGAATGTGCTGGGGCAGGATCCCCAGCTCCCCCTCCGCGCCCGGTGCGACAACGAAGTCGGCGTCGCCCTTGAAGCGCCGGCCTTCGACGGTGACGATGTCGACGTGCAGCTTCTTTTGGTCAGCCAATGTGTCGCTACCCCTTCGCGGGGACGTCCGCTTTGGGTACGTGCGCCTCCGGCTTCTTCTCCTCGGTAGGGGGCGCCTCGCCCTTGGCCGCCGCCACCGCCTCGTCGATGGTCCCGACCATGTAGAAGGCCTGCTCCGGCAGGTCGTCGTGCTTACCCTCGAGGATCTCGCTGAAGCCCCGAATCGTCTCCTTCAAGGGCACGTACTTGCCGGGCCGGTTGGTGAAGATCTCGGCCACGAAGAATGGCTGCGACAGGAAGCGCTCGATCTTGCGGGCCCGGGCCACCAGCACCTTGTCGTCCTCGGACAGCTCATCGGGGCCGAGGATGGCGATGATGTCCTGCAGCTCCTTGTTGCGCTGCAGTACCTGCTGTACGCCACGCGCCACGCGATAGTGCTCCTCGCCGACGATGTCGGGCGTCAGGAATCGCGAGAAGGAGTCCAGCGGATCGACCGCCGGATAGATGCCGCGCTCGACGATCGCGCGGGAGAGACTCACGGTCGCGCCGAGGTGGGCAAACGTCGTGGCGATCGCCGGGTCGGTGTAGTCGTCCGCGGGCACGAAGACCGCCTGCACCGAGGTGATCGATCCCTTCTTGGTGGAGGTGATGCGCTCCTCGAGGTCACCCATCTCGGTGGCGAGGGTGGGCTGGTAGCCGACCGCCGACGGTAGCCGTCCGAGCAGCGCCGAGACTTCGCTGCCCGCCAGCATGTAGCGAAAGACGTTGTCGATGAAGAGCAGCACGTCCTGGCCGAACTCGTCGCGGAAATACTCCGCCAGCGTCAGTCCGGTCAGGCCGACTCGCGCCCGAGCTCCGGGCGGCTCGTTCATCTGGCCGAACACCAGTGCAGTCTTATCGATGACGCCCGATTCGTTCATCTCGATCCACAGCGAGTTGCCCTCGCGGGTGCGTTCACCGACGCCGGCAAACACGGAGAAGCCCTGGTGCTCCTCGGCGATATTGCGGATCAACTCCTGAACGATGACGGTCTTGCCGACACCAGCGCCGCCAAACAAGCCGATCTTGCTGCCCTTGGCAAAGGTGGTGACCAGGTCGATGACCTTGATGCCGGTCTCCAGCACGTCGGTGTCAGTCGCCTGCTCGCTGACCGGCGGCGCGGGACGGTGGATCGGCAGACGGACGTCTGATTCGATCTTGCCCTTGCCGTCGATCGGGTCGCCGATGACGTTCATCATCCGGCCGAGCGTCCCCTTCCCGACCGGCACGGTGATCGGACCGCCCGTGTCTTTGACCTCCGTGCCCCGAACCAGCCCATCGGTCGAGTCCATGGCGATGGTTCGCACCACGTCGTTGCCGCGGTGTTGCTGGACTTCCAGGACGAGGCGGCCCTGTTTGCCGCGATCGATCTCGAGCGCGTGGTAGATCTCGGGAAGGTCTTGCCCCTCGAAGACGACGTCGACGACCGGACCGATGATCTGGTCGACGCGCCCGGTCCGTTCCTTCTTTGGTTTCTCTTGTTTTTTCTCGGCCTTCTCTGCGATTGCCATTGATGCCTCCTAGCCCGCGGTGAGCGCCTCGGCGCCACCGACGATTTCACTCAGTTCCTTGGTAATCGTCGCCTGCCGCACCTTGTTGCGCAGCAGGGTCAGGTCTTCGACCAGCTCACCGGCGTTGTCAGTCGCGTTGCGCATCGCCACCATCTGGGCCGCGTAGAAGCTGGCCAGGTTGTCGAGCACCGCCGCGTAGACCTGCGCCTCGACGTAGCGGGGCAACAGTTGCGAGAGAACCTCCTCAGCTTCCGGTTCGTACAGATAGTCGATTCGGAACGCCTCTTTCCGCTCCGGGACGCGGACCGGGATCAGGGTCTTGATGGTCGGCTCCAACCGGCTGACCGAGGCAAAATGGGTGTAGAGCAGCGCAACCTCGTCGACGTTGCCCTGCAGGTACTCGTCTCGGGCAACCGTGATCACCGGCAGGACGTCCTTCAACTGCGGCCGGTCGCCGATCTGCGAGACCTCGGCCAGGATCGGCACTCCGAGCCTCCGGAAGTAGTCCCGCCCTTTTCGGCCAATCGTGTCGAGCACGGTGTCGCCCTGCCGGATATAGCCGAGCGCTACCCGAAAGGCATTGACATTCAAGCCGCCCGCCAGGCCACGGTCGGACGAGACGAGAATCAGCAACCGCTTTTTTACGGGCCGCTCGGTGAGGAAGGGATGCTCGTAAGTGGTCACCCGGCTTGCCACTTCGACCAGGACGTCGGCCATCCGGTCGGCATAGGGCCGCGCCGCCTCCGCCTGCGCCTGCACCCGGCGAAGCTTGGAGGCCGCGACCGCCTGCAAGGCGCGCGTGATCTGCTGCGTGTTCTTCACGCTGGCGATCCGGCGGCGGATTTCGGCGAGCGTGGCCATCTGCCGCTAGCGTTCCTTCCTGGTCTCGCGCTCGGTCGCGCGGCGGGCCGCCTGCAATGGTCCCCTTCCATCTGGGGGCGGCGCTTCGCTCGTTGCCGCCGGCTTCTCTTCCGCCTTCTGAACCAGTGTGCTCGACTGCTTGAACTCTTCGATCGCGCCGCGCAGAAGCTTTTCCGTATCGGGGGAGAGCGCCTTCTCCTTGGCGATCGCCTGCTCGATACCCGGATGCGAGCTGCTCAAGAAGCGGAGCAACTCTTTTTCGAACTGCCGCACCTTGTCGACCGGAACGTCGTCCAGAAGGCCGTTCCCGCCGGCGAAAAGGACGATGACTTGCTGGGCGACCGGCATCGGTTGGTACTGGTCCTGCTTGAGCAGCTCCTCCATCCGCTTGCCACGCTCCAGCTGGTCCCGCGTCCGCTTGTCGAGGTCGGAGGCGAACTGGGCGAAGGCGGCCAGGTCCCGATACTGCGAGAGGTCGAGGCGGAGCCGGCCGGCGACCTGCCGCATCGCCTTGATCTGGGCGGCGCCACCGACGCGGGAAACGGAGAGGCCGGTCGAGATCGCCGGCCGGAGGCCCGCGTAAAACAGGTCGGTCAAGAGGTAGATCTGTCCGTCGGTGATCGAGATGACGTTGGTGGGGATGTAGGCAGAGATATCACCCGCCAGCGTCTCGATGATGGGCAGCGCCGTCAGCGAGCCGCCGCCGTTCTCCTTGTTCATACGCGCCGAGCGCTCCAGCAGCCGCGAGTGCAGGTAGAAGACGTCGCCGGGATACGCCTCGCGCCCGGGTGGCCGGCGCAGCAGCAGCGAGATCTGCCGGTAGGCCCAGGCGTGCTTCGAAAGATCGTCGTAGACGACCAGCACGTCCTTGCCCTGGTTCATGAAGTACTCGCCCATGGAGGTGGCGGCATAAGGCGCGATGTACCAGAGGGGCGCCGGTTCACTGGCGGTCGCGGAGACGATAATCGTGTACTCGAGCGCGCCACGCTCCTCGAGCACGGCGGCCACCTGGGCCACCGTGGCGGCGCGCTGGCCGATCGCCACATAGATGCAGATGACGTCTTGCCCTTTCTGGTTGATGATGGTGTCGAGCGCAATCGCGGTCTTGCCGGTCTGACGGTCACCGATGATCAGCTCACGCTGTCCCCGGCCGATGGGAGTCATCGCATCGACCGACTTGATCCCGGTCTGCAATGGCGTATCGACAGGCTGTCGCGTGATGACACCCGGAGCGACCTTCTCGACGGGGGCCGTCTCCTTCGTGTGAATCGGTCCTTTCCCGTCGATTGGCTCACCGAGCGCGTTGACGACGCGGCCGATCAGCGCCTCGCCGACGGGCACCTGGACGACGCTGCCCGTGGTGCGCACCTCATCGCCCTCACGGATCTCCTCGTAGGGCCCGAGGACGACGGCGCCGACCGAATCCTCCTCGAGGTTGAGCGCCATGCCTTTGACGCCACCTTTGAACTCGAGGAGTTCGAGCGACTGGGCGTTTCTCAGGCCGTAGATCTGCGCGATGCCGTCGCCGATCTCGGTGACGATGCCGACGTCCGCCGAGAGAACGGGGACGTCGAAGTCCTTGATGCGTTGCTTGATCAGGTTGCTGATCTCATCTGACTTGATGGCCACTGCTCTTCCTACCCTTTAGCTCAATAATTCCTGCCGCAGCCGCGCGAGTTGCGTGCGTACCGTGCCGTCCACCAGGTGATCCCCGATCTGAATCGCCGCACCACCGATCATGCCCGGATCGGTGCCGAATGTCACCGTGACCTTTCGACCTAATTTCTTCGCCAGGGCCTGCTCGAAACGCTGGCGATCCTCGTTGTCCAGCTCAATCGCCGTCGTCACCATGGCGTGGACGATACCGGACGCCTCGTCGGCCAGCCGTTCGAACTCTTGTCGGATGCGATGGATCTCGGCGGTCCGGTAGTGCTCGACCAGCAAACGAAGCAGGTTCTCTGTTTCGGGGCGGAGCTCGGGCTTGAGCAGCTGGGCCAGCTCCATCCGGCGCCTGACACCCACCGCTGGATTCTTGAAAGCGGCGACCAGGACGTCCTCCTGGAGCAGCTCGTCGAGTTTGGCGAGCTCCGCCCGCCAGGTGTCGATCGTGTTCTCCTCCTGGGCCAGCTGAAAGATGCCCGCGGCGTAGCGGCGCGCCACGTTGCTGCTTTCAGGCACGGATCTCCGCCTCCTCGATGGTGCGTTCAATCAGCTCGCGGTGCTTCTTCGCGTCAAGGCTCTCGCCGATAATCCGCTCGGCGGCCATCACGGCCAGGTCTGCCACCTGCTCCCGCAGATCTTCCACCGCCTTTGCCCGCTCCTGCTGGATCTCGTCCCGGGCTTTCGCGATCATGCCCTCGGCCTGCTCACGCGCCTTCGCTTCCAGTTCTTTGCGCAGGTCCTCCGCCTGCTTGGCGATCCGGTCGAGCATCGCCTGCGCCTCGAGCCGAGCCTCCTCGAGCTTCACCTGACGTTCTCGTTCCGCCTCCTCCAGCTCGCGCTTGGCGCGTTCGGTCGCCTCGACTCCCTGCTGGATCCGCTCCCGACGTTCGTTCAGGATCTTCAAGAGTGGCCCCCAGGCGAAGCGGTAGAGCACACCCAACATGACCAGGAAGATCAGCAGCTGGGCGATCAACGTGCCGTTGAGCGTGAGCAGTCCAGCGTCGAGACGGGTCATTTTCCGGTGATCTGGCTCAGCAGTGGGTTGGCAAAGATCAGGAACAGACCCAGCCCGAGGCCGATGATCGGCAGCGCCTCGATGAACCCGATCCCGATGATCATCAAGAAGAAGAGGCGGCCCTGCAGCTCAGGCTGGCGCGCCGTCCCCTCGACGGTGCGGCTCGACACCAAGCCATCACCGATTCCCGCGCCCAGCGCGCTCAGCCCCAGCAAAAAACCGAAGGCGATGACCGTGGCACCTAAAACGATTGCGCGTTCCAAAACAAACCCTCCTTAGTGGTGTTTCATGCGTGTGCGGTTTCAACTTCAGTGGCGATCGCGACATACGACACCGTCAAGACGGTAAAGATAAAGGCCTGGACCGTTCCGATAAAAAGGCTGAAGAGCGTCCACGCCGCGCCCGGTAACCAGGAGATCCAGGTCGGAATCAGCGTGATGATCAGTGACAGCAGCAGCTCCCCTACGAAGATGTTGAAGTACAACCGGAAGGACAGGGTGATCGGCTTGGCGAGCTCGTCGATGACGCTCAGCGGAAAGTAGGGCGGGACGACAAAGAGATGTTTGAGGTAGCCGCCGAAGCCGCGGCGACGAATGCTGAAGAACGTAAACAGCACGAACGTCAGGAGGGCCAGCGCCAGCGTCGTATTCCAGTCATTGGTCGGCGACTTGAAACCCGGGATGAGTCCCAGGTAGTTGGAGACCAGCAGAAAGACGAAGAGCGTGATGGCAAGCGGCCCGAGGTTGAGATTTCGGCCCTGCAGTGACTCCTCGGTCAACCCTCCGATGTACTCGACGATCAGCTCGACGATGTTCTGCAGCTGCGTCGGTTTCCCGACCCGCAGTTGGCTGCGCAGGATGAACGCGCCCACGAGCAGGAGCGCGCACACGATCAGCGTGTTACGGATGGTGTCGGCATTGAAGTCGATCCCGCCGATGTTGACGGTGGGGTGGGTGACGTCGGCCTGAAGCAGCACCAGGAACCTCATACGGGCACGCCCGGTCGGGTCCGCATCATCCGCCAGCCCGCGACGGCGCCGGCGATCGGGAAACAGAAGTAACCGATCGCCGCGCCCACCGGATCGACGCGGCTCACGATGAGCACCACGCCCAGCAGGACAGCGATCGTGAGGAAGCGGATCGCGGCGGCCAGCTGCAGCATTCGCGCGGTCGGGGCGTGTCCCAGGAACCGCCGTGCGGTCCCAACCATCCAGACCATGTTGGCGAGGCCGAGCAGCCCACCGGCAATCAGACCTGCGATCGCGCGGGGGTGACCGATGGCCACCATGGCGGCGCCGACCACGCAGAGCAAGGCAAGTAAAACGAGCGACGTCGTCAGCTCGAACCGCCGCAGCTCACCCACTCCGACCTATCTCCTTCATGAGCCTCCGCACGACACTGTAACCGCCCCCCAGAATCCCGAGCAGCAACCCCACCAGGAGGAACCAGGGCGACGTGTGCAGGGCCCGGTCAGCGAGGTAGCCAAGACCCAACCCCACCAACACCGTGACGGCGAGCTGGAGGCCGACGCCCGACGCGAGGCTAAAGGCCGCCAGCATGCTGGGGTCCTTACGCTTATCCGTCGGGGCCATCACTGCCTCCAGAAATTAGGCCTCAACCGTTTCAAGCTTATCAGGGGCGAAATTCGCAATGCCATCGGGCGAGCGCCCGAACCGAACTCAAGCGCGGCTGATTCGCCGGAAGCGGCGCACGACGACGATGCCGATCCCGAGCAGCATCAGCAGGATGGCGCCGAGCAGGACCTTCCGATGCCCGTAGATGGTCAAGCCGACGGCTGCGAAGATCGCGGTCCCAAAGTAGAAGACGAGCGCGGTCTCGCGGGGACTGAGACCGAAGTTGAGTAGCCGGTGATGGAGGTGTTCGGTGTCGGGCGTTGCGATCGACGTGCCGCGTCGACGCCGGCGGACGATCGCCCAGGCGGTATCCACGATCGGAATCGCGAGCGCGGCCACCGGCACGATCAACGCCAGCACGACGGTGCCCTTCGCGACCGAGAGGACCGCGAGCGCGGCCAGGGTAAAGCCGAGGAAGTTGCTGCCGCTGTCGCCCATGAAGATCCGGGCCGGATGCCAGTTGAAGCAGAGGAAGCCAATACAGGCGCCGATCAGCGCGCCGCTCAGGATGACGATGTCGGGTTCGCTCCGATTGATGGCCGCCAGCAGCAGGGTCGCGGCCACGATCGCCACCACCCCGGCGGCCAGCCCATCGACGCCGTCCATGAGATTGATGGTGTTCTGAAGGCTGACGAACCAGAGCAGCGTCAGCGGGATCGCGGCCGCCGTCGACAACTCGATGAGGTGATCGCCCGGGAGGTTGATGAAATGAATGGCGATGTCGAACACGACGATCGCCAGCAACGACGCGCCGACCTGGAAGAGCAGCTTGACGATGGGCCGCACGCCGTGGATGTCGTCGAACACCATCAGCGTAGTGATCACCGCCGCGGAGAGCAGCAACCCGAGGGTCGCGGGGCTCGTCGAAAAGATCGCGGCGGAGAGCCCGAAGCCGAGGTAGATTGCCAGCCCGCCAAGCCGGGCCGTCGGCCGCTGGTGGATGAACCGGTCGCCCGGCTCAGCTACGGCACCCAGCCGGAACGAGAGCCAGCGAGCGGGGAACACCGCGATGGCCGTGCACAGCAGGGCGGCGAGGAAGGGCAGCACGGCCGGCCCGAAGCGGGCAGGTGAGAAGTCACGCCAGAAGGTCGGGTCGCTGAAGACGCCTGCGCCAGTCAGTAGGGAAGCGGAAATCGTTCGCACAACGCCCGGCTACGGGCGCGTACCTGCTCATGGACCGTCTGGTCGTCGAGGTTAAACAGCATCTCGGCGACCATGTCGGCGATCTGGGTCATCTCTTGCGGGCCCATGCCGCGGGTCGTCACCGACGGCGATCCCAGCCGGATCCCGCTCGGGTTGAACTTGCTGGCGGTATCGAAAGGAATCGAGTTGCGGTTCACCGTGATGCCGACCGTGTCGAACGTGTCCTGGACTTTCTTCCCCGTAAGGTTCAACGGCCGCAGGTCGATCAGCATCAGGTGGTTGTCAGTCCCGCCGCTGACAAGCCGCAGCTTGCGCTTGTTCAGCCCCTCGGCGAGAACCCGCGCGTTGTTGACCACCGTCTGCGCGTAGGACTTGAACTCCGGGGTTTTCCATTGGGCCAGCATCACCGCCTTCCCGGCGATAGCGTGATTGAGGGGTCCGCCCTGGCTCCCCGGAAAGACGCTCTTGTCGATCTCGGCCGCATACTTCGCCTTGCATAGGATCATCGCGCCCCACGGTCCCCGCATCGTCTTGTGCGTGGTGAAGCTGACGAAGTCCGCATGGGGGACGGGGCTGGGATGCGCGCCGCCCGCGACCAGGCCGGCGAAGTGCGCCATGTCGACGAAGAAATAGGCATCGACCGCCTTGGCGATCGCCGCGAACCGCTCGAAGTCGAGCGTGCGCGGGTAGGCACTATAGCCCGCGAGCAGCATCTTCGGCCGTACCTCTTTCGCCTGTTTCTCGAGCACGTCGTAATCGATCCGCTCGGTCGTCGGATCGACCCCGTACGCCACGAAGTGATAGAGCTTGCCGGAGAAGTTCACCGGGCTGCCGTGGCTCAGGTGCCCGCCCTGGCTGAGGTCCATCCCCATAACGGTGTCGCCGACGTTGAGCACGGCCGCGTAGACGGCATAGTTCGCGGTCGTCCCGCAGTGCGATTGCACGTTGGCATGCTCGGCGCCGAAAAGCGCCTTCGCCCGATCGATGGCCAGCGTCTCGATCCGGTCGACGATCTGGGTGCCGCCGTAGTAGCGCTTGCCCGGGTAGCCCTCGGCATACTTGTTGTTGAGCAGCGAACCGAGGGCTTGAAGGACAGCCGGACTGGCGATGTTCTCCGAGGGGATCAGCTCCAGCGTGTACTGCTGGCGCTCGTATTCGTCGCGGATCGCGGCACCGACCTCGGGATCGACGAGGTCGATCCGGCTGGTCAGGTCGGTGCGGGCCTGCAACATCCCGCCCATTATCCCCGAATCAGTTCCGACGACGGGATCGCCCCCTGGCGCAGGATGCGAGGCGTCGCACCGCTCAGGTCGAGAATTGTGGAGGGCTGACCGATTCGGCACGGCCCTCCGTCGAGCACGAGGTCAAGCTCGTCGTCCAATGCGGCGATGACCTCGTCAGCGTCGACGGGCGGCCGCTGACCGGCCGGGTTGGCGCTGCTGCTCGCGATTGGTTCTCCCAGGGCGGCGAGCAGCGCGCGAGCGACGTCGTGGTCCGGCGCGCGCACGGCAATGGTCGATCCGTCGGTTGGGCTTGGGGCGGGCAACACCAGGGTCAGCGGGCCCGGCCAGTAGCGGTCCATCAACCGGGTTGCAGCTGGTGAGACGACCGCGAACTGTTCGACCTGGGCCCGATCGGTGACCAGCCAGACCATCGGCTGCCCGGCGGGGCGCCGCTTTACCTGGTAGAGGCGCGCGACCGCCGCCGCGTCCGCGGCGCGCGCGCCGACGCCGTAGAGCGTATCGGTTGGAAAGGCGATGACGGCGCCTGCGCGAAGCCGCTCCGCCGCCTGGGCGATGTGCGATGCATCCGCCGGCCAGCGCGCCGTCATGTCTGAATCCGCACCACCCGGTCCTGCCCGGCCAGGTCCTTGTGCACGGTCACCTGCGCCGTGGGCCAGTGCCCCTGGGCGAGGCGGACGATGCGGCGGGTTTGCGCCGGGTCGCATTCAAAGAGCACGAGGCCGCCTGGTTTCAGTACCGCCGGCGCCTGCGCCAGCGCGACCCGAATCAGCGACAGCCCGTCCTTACCGCCGTCGAGTGCGAGCGCCGGCTCATACTCCAGCTCCTTCGGCCGAATGCGCCGCAGCGCCTCCGGGATGTAGGGAAGGTTGGCGAGGATCAGGTCCGCGGGGGACGCGCGGCGCAGTAAGTCGGCCTTCACGGTGGTGATCCGCCGGCGCAGCCGGTAGCGCGCGATATTTTCGTCGGCGACCTTTAACGCGCGAGCGCTGAGATCCCGTGCCTCGATCTGAACCTGTGGCACAGCCTTCGCGACCGAAATCGCGACCGCGCCGCTGCCGGTACCGAGGTCGATCATCCGCCGCGCCTCTGGGTGCGCCGTCAACCAATCGATCGCCAGCTCGACGAGCAGCTCGCTCGATGGGCGCGGAATCAACACGGCAGGGGTAACGCGAAACATGTACCCATAGAACTCGCGCTCGCCGACCAGGTACGGCACCGGCACGCGGGCCACTCGGCGACTGGTCAACCGGCGCAGCTGAGCGCGCTGCGCGACGGTTAGCTCGCGCTCGGGGTGGCTGTGGAGCCGCTCGCGCGAGCTCCGGAGAACGTGTGCCACCAGGATCTCGGCGTCGAGCCAGGGTAACGGAATGCCGGCCGTCTCCAGGGTGGCTCGTGCCTTCGCGAGCTGCGCCTTGACCCGGACGCCGTCAGTTGCGCGTGGCGCCATTCGGCGGTTCGCTCAACCGGTTCCCGCGGTCCCAGGCGATCAAACGATCGATTACCGGGTCGAGGTCGCCGGCCTCGACGAACTGGGGCAGTTTGTAGTACTTGAAATCGATGCGGTGATCCGTGATTCGGCCTTCCGGATAGTTATAGGTGCGGACTTTTTCGCTGCGGTCACCCGAGCCGACGGCTGAGCGGCGAACCTCCGTCAGGGCCTCCTGTTGCTGCGCCATCTGCCGGTCGAGCAGGCGAGCCATCAGCACCTTTTCCGCCTTGGCCTTGTTCTTGAGCTGCGAGCGCTCGTCCTGGCAGGTGACCACGATCGGCGGACCGCCATCCTCGGGCGTATAGGTGAGACGAACCGCCGAGTCCGTCGTGTTGACACTCTGCCCACCATGTCCGCCGGAGCGGTAGACGTCGACCTTGAGCCGCTCAGGGTTGATCACGACATCGATGTCCTCGGCCTCGGGCATCACGACCACCGTGGCCGTCGAGGTGTGAATACGGCCCTGCGCCTCGGTTTCCGGCACCCGCTGCACGCGGTGCACGCCGTTTTCGAATTTCAGGCGCGAGTAGGCGCCGCGACCGCGAACCTCGAAGACCACCTCTTTGAAGCCGCCGCGCTCCGTCACGTTCTCCGAGAGCAGATCGACCTTCCAGCGATGCGACTCGGCATAGCGGCTGTACATACGAAACAGGTCGGCGGCAAACAATCCCGCCTCATCCCCACCGGTCCCTTGCCGGATCTCGACGATCACGTCCTTGTCGTCGGTGGGATCCTTGGGCACGAGCGCGACGTTGAGCTCGCCTTCGAGTCGGTCACGCTCCGCCTGCTGCTTCTCCAACTCCTGGCGCGCATAGGCCTGCATCTCGGGATCTCGTTCCTGTTCGGCCAGTTCGCGGGCCTCGGCCATGCCACGCTCGGCGCGGCGATAGGCCTCGTAGAGCTGCACCAGGTCGCGGAGCTGCGCCTGCTCCTTGCTCAGCCGCTGGAGTTCCTTGAGGTCGGCGTGAACCGCGGGGTCTGCCAGCCGCTCGGTAATCGCGTAGTAGCGGGCCCGAACGGCTTCGAGCTGTTCGAACATCAGGCCGCGGCCTCTTTCTCCTCTAGCCGGGCTCCCTCGAATGCCGCCAACGCCACCTCGATCTGACGGTCGTCCGGTTCCCGCGTCGTGAGCTTCTGGGTTAGAAGGAACGGGAGGATCAGCACCTTCACGATCGGGTTGTTCCGATGCCGGCCGGCAAAGCGAATGAACTCATAAGCCAGCATGGCAATCACCGGGATGAGCACGATGCGCGAGAGGAGCAGCAGTGGCAGGGCCGGACGCCCGACCAAGCCAAAGACAAAGGCGCTGACGACCATCACCGCCAGTAGGAAGCCGGTGCCGCAGCGCGGGTGGAGCGTGCTCTGCGTCCTGACGTTGGGCACGTCGAGCGGAAGACCAGCTTCGTAGGCATTGATCGTCTTGTGCTCGGCACCGTGATAGGCGAAGAGCCGAGCGATCTCCGCCTTGAAGGAGATGGCGTACAGGTAGAGCAAGAGCAGCGCGATCCGGACCGCACCGTCGACCACTCCGAAGAAGAGGTTGCTGTGGCCGCGGCTCAGGAAGCCGGCCGCCAGCAGGGGGACGCCCAGGAAAAAGAGCAACGCGCCGGCCACGGCGATCGCCATCGTCACGCGGATGGTGGTCGCGCTCAGCTCCACCTGCTCGGCAGCGGCCTGGATGTTCGCTGACCACATCAGCGCCTTCATGCCGAGGTGGAGCTGCTCCCAGAGCCCGGCCAGGCCTCGGAGGAGCGGCAGCTTCCAGACGGGGTGCGTATAGATGATGGACCGTAGGCGCTCGCGCAAAACCTGGATCTCGCCGTCGGGCTTGCGGACGGCGACCGCGTACGTGGTGCGACCCCGCATCATGACGCCCTCGAGCACGGCCTGGCCGCCATAGAAGAACTTGTCCTGGCTCACAGCCGCGCTCATCCTAGTCCCTGCGCAACGCCGCTGGCCACAGAGGGCTCAACGGGTTGGCGGCTTATCTCTTCCGCTGCTGGCGCTGCTGGAACCGGTCGACGCGGCCCTGCGTATCGACGATTCGCTGCTGGCCGCTGAAGAAGGGATGGCACACCGAACAGACCTCGGTCTTGAGCTCTCTCTGAGTCGAGCCGGTGGTGAACTTGTTACCGCAGAGGCAGACGACCACGGCATCGTGGTAGTAGGTCGGATGGATGGTGGCTTTCATGGGGCTCCCAATTCTATCTCAAGATGGCGGACGTCTGGAGCATGCCAACGCCCAGTGCGAAGAGCAGCCCGAGGTAAACGGCTCCGACGATGACCTTTGTCTGGGCGTCAACGGCGTAGTAGGCCGGATTGAGGACCGTCGATCGAAACCGCTGGTAGGTGGAGAAGGCTCCGAAGATCAGGACCAGGAAGAGAACCGGGCTCACCCTGGTTCCCGACTGCAACTCGAAGAGCAGCAGCCCGGCCGCAATCGCCAGCCCGGCGACGTTGAACCATTTGGAGAGCAACGACGTCACGCGGCCACCGTCGAGCGGCGTGAGCGGAATCAGGTTGAAGAGGTTGATCAGAAAGCCGAAGTAGGCAAGCGCCCGCAACAGCTGACCGGTGTTCGAGTCGGGCGTGGCGAGGTAGCCGAGGTAGCACAGGCCGGCGGCGATCGATCCCAGCACCGGACCGCCGATCGCCATGATGGATTCCTGGGCGACGGTGCGCGGCTGTTGCTTCATGCTGACGAAGGCGCCGAGGAACGGGATCATGATGGGCAGGCTGACCGGCAGGCCGATGATCCGGGCCACCACGACGTGGCCGCTCTCATGGATCAGGATGAGGAGCACGATGCCGACAGCGAAGGCCCAACCGAAGAGCTGTGCGTAGATCAACGCGGTCAGCCCGGTGGAGACGATCGTGAACCACAGCCCTTTGAACTTGAGCAGCAGCAGCCCGATGTAGGAGAGCTTGCCGAACACGAAGGCGAGGAAGGCGAGAATCCCCGCGGCCAGGCCGCCGTTGCGCCTTCCACGGTTGTCAGGCTGTGCCGGGATATCCGCCTGGACCGGCCGGTCAGTGCGGTAGCCGTAGTCGGCCGCGCCCGTCGTGGGCTCCTGATTCGAAGGATAGGGATCAGCCATCATTTTTAGCTTGCCCACCGCCTGGGCCTTTCAATCAGTTCAAACGGGTCGCTTGCCCCAGGCGTTACGCCGAGATCGGCGCCGTTACGTTCCACGTCCGCGTGAAGTTGCCCAGCTGAAGCCCCGGGCAGCGCACCCCCAGCTCGCGGACGAACGCCCGCATGCCGATGCCGCGTGTGGGATCCGGGATCCGAGCCAGCAGCCAGAGCGGATCGACGTTCAGGCTGCGCAGCTGAACCTGGTGGACGCGGTGCTCGCGGACGAACGCGACCAACGCCTCGAGCTCCGCCGGGGCGTCGCTGATGCCGGGAAAGGTCAAGAGGTTGATCGTGACCTGTCCACCGGCGGCCGCCATCAATTCCGCGCACTGCGCAACCTGCTCCAGCCCATAACCGACCGGCCGATAGTAGGCGCGGAACCGTTCATCGTGGAGGCTGAAGATGCTGATGCGGATCGAATTCAATCCGGCATCGATCAGGCGGCCGAGCACGTCCGGACGTGAGGCATTGGTGTTGATGTGGATGGTCGCCGCCGGCCAGGCGGACCGGATGCGGCGCGTCGCCTCGACCAGCACGGCGCCGCGAGTCAGCGCCTCTCCTTCGCAGCCCTGACCAAAGCTCACGAAATTCGCCGGGCCGGAGCTCAGGTGCCACGCGGCGAGCTCGGCGATCTCCGCCGCGGTCGGGGCGAAGGCGAGGCGGGTCTGGGGCGAGGCGACGTCGCCCCACTGCTCCGAGATGCAGCCCAGGCAGGCGGCGTTGCACGCGGGCGAAACCGGAATCGCCCCTTCCCCGCGGCGAAGGAATACGTTCTGCGCGGTCAGGCAGCGGTAGTCGGTCGCGCAGGTCTCGAGGTGGCGGAGCAGCCGGCTGTCAGGTAGGGGACGTCGCGCTGCACGGATCCCGCGATCAATGTGCTGCCGATCGACGGCCTGCGGGTCCCAGGCGCTCCAGCGGTCGGTTCGCATCGCGGCCACATGCGGCTCGCCGTCGACGGCGGCCACCGCGGCGTACCCGTAGAGCGGCAGGACGGGCGGCTCGCCATCGTCCGTGTAGGCGGGCAGCCAGGTCCGCAGATACCCGGGCGGCAACACGGCGGCGACCGCCACCGCGCCCGCTTCGTCGAGCGGAGCGATCCCACCGGCGGCCGACCGCGCCTGCGGAATCCGGCCCGGGAGATGAACCAGCGTGGCACCCGCCGGCAACGGGATCAGGCGATCGGCGACGCCGATCTCCCAACCGCTGCGGGCCGTCGCCTGCAGGGACCCGTGAACGCGCAGCCGCCCATCGGCCGACGCGTAGAGGAGGCGGTTCACACCGCTACCATATCCGGCTTGGCTGCCGGCGTTATGACAGGAGGTCGAGCGGATTCTGCGGGGCGCCCTGGAAGCGGATCTCGAAATGCAGGTGAGGCCCGCTGGCGCGACCGGTGGCGCCCATCAGCCCGATCCGCTGGCCTTGCGCGACGACCTGGCCGGTTTTGACCAGCGCCGCCGACATGTGCCCGTAGATGGTATGGAAGCCGTTGCCGTGGTCGATCTCAACGTAAATCCCATACGATCCCCAGCCCGCAAAGATGACCTGCCCCCCGCCGGCGGCAACCTCCGGGGTTCCGACGTCGTTGGCGATGTCGATCCCGGGGTGGTACTCGTAGAAGGTCTGGGTGATGATGCCGTGCGTCGGCCAGACGAACCGGACGAGATGTTCGCGGGTGGCGACGAGCTCAGCCGGCGTCGCGGGTGGTGCCAGGTCATCAGCCGTCAGGGCGCGAAGCGCCTGCGGGGCGCGGAGCCGTGTCTCGGCGCCAGGCATGATCGCGGCCTCACTCACGCTGCTTGCGGCCGCGACCCTGACGCTCCCACTGGTCGCGTGGACGTCGGCGATCGCATGCCGGAATGCGAGCGGCCCCAGAGCCAGCACGATCAAGGCCACCGCGAGCGCCCACCCGTGGGCGGCTAGCCTTGGGATTCCCCTCGCCAAAACCCGTGCAGTCTAGGCCAGTTTTGGCCCCCGCGTCAAACGAGGCACCACCGCTTGCACAATTTGTGGCCCAGGCTAGCGAACTTTCCGGTGCGCGCCTTCGACCGACTTGAGGGCGTAGTGGTGCTTGGTGTTCAGGTGGCGGACCGTCCCGCTCTTGCTGCGGAAAACCATCGATTCGGTCTCCGCCCAAAAGTGGTGATAGATCACGCCGTGCAGGAACTCGCCGTCGGTCACGCCGGTGGCGGCGAACGCAACGTCCTCACCTCGTACCAGGTCGTCGACCGAGTAGGTGCCACGCAGGTCCGCGAAGCCGGCGGCGCGTGCCTTCTCCTCGTCGTCGCGGGAGCGCAACCAGAGGCGGCACTGCAGGTCGCCGCCCAGGCATTTCAGCGCGCAGGCGGCCAGCACCGCCTCCGGTAGGCCGCCAATGCCGAGCATCACGTCGATGCCGGTCCCCTCGAGGGTGGCCATGATGGCGGCGGCGATATCGCCGTCGCTCAGCAGCGTGATACGGGCGCCGACCTGGCGCACCTGGTCCATCAGAGGTTCGTGGCGCGGGCGGTCGAGCATCACCACCGTGAGATCCGAGACCTGGACCTTCTTGGCGAACGCGACCCGTTGCAGGTTGTTCTCGACCGAATCCGTGACGTCGATCGATCCCCGCGCTTCGGGACCGACCGCGATCTTTTCGGCGTACATACCAACCGGCGCCCGCACCAGCGAACCGCGATCGACGGTGGCGACGACGGAGACCGCATTGGGGAGACCCTTGGCGACCAGCGTGGAGCCGTCGAGCGGCTTGAGCGCCACGTCGCAGGCGTCGCCGCTTCCGTCGCCCACGAGTTGTCCAAGCCCGAGCGGCGCCGACGCCGACTCTTCGCCGATGACGATCGTGCCGCTCATATGCACCCCGGTGAGCGCTTCGCGCATGGCGTTGGCGGCCGTCCCGCGAATCCCCTCGCGATCGAGGTTTCCCATCCAGCGGCCCGCCGAGAGCGCAGCGGCTTCGGTCGCGCGCACCAGCTCGAGGCCGAGATTCGGTTGCACCGACCGCGGCGTGGACACACCGCCCGAGGAGGGTGTGGAGACGTCAGACTTCACGCGCTTTGAGCGGTCTTGTCCGGAGAAATCGCGGGCTTCTGCAGCGGCTGGGTATCGGCCGGGAGCACCCCCGCCCGGACGGCGGCGGCCTTGACGAAGTCCCGGAAGAGCGGATGCGGACGGTTCGGCCGAGAGCGGAATTCTGGGTGGAACTGCGACGCGACGAACCAGGGGTGATCGCGCAACTCGATGATCTCCACCAACCGATCATTGGGCGAGGTTCCGCTGAAGATCATGCCCGCTTCCCACATCGCCTCGCGATAGGCGTTGTTGAACTCGAAGCGATGCCGGTGCCGCTCGTAGACGACCGGCTCGCCGTAGGCCTCGGCGGCGAGCGTGCCGGGCTGCAGCTTGCAGGGATAGAGTCCGAGCCGCATGGTGCCGCCCTTGTCGGCGACGTCGCGCTGCTCCGGCAGGAGGTCGATCACCGGATGGCTGGTGAACGCATTGAACTCGGTGCTGTTGGCGTCGGGCTGACCCAGCAGATCGCGACCGAACTCGATGACGGCGCACTGCATCCCCAGGCAGAGTCCGAGATAAGGGGTGAGCGAGGTCCGGGCGAATCGGGCCGCGGCAATCTTCCCCTCAATGCCGCGATGACCGAATCCGCCCGGGACCACGACGCCGTCGACTTCGTCGAGCGCGCGCAGATCGCCGGTCTCCAGCGTTTCAGAGGCGATCCACTTGATGTCGACCCGCAGGTTGTGGTGAACGCCGGCGTGGCGGAGCGCTTCCGTCACGCTGATATAGGCGTCGGGCGCCGGCAGGTACTTCCCCACCACCCCGATGCGTACACTGCCGGCCGGGTGCTGGATGCGATGGACCAACTCCTTCCAATCGGTCAGGTCCGGCGCCTGGGCAGGCGCCTCCAGAGCCTCGACGATGACGTTGCCCAGGCCGGAGTCTTCCAGCATCAAGGGCACCTCGTAGATGGAGGCCGCATCGGGGACCGAGATGACCGCACGCCGGTCGACGTCGCAGAACAACGCGATCTTATCCTTGAGGGCGACGCTGATCGCCCGCTCCGAGCGGCAGACGATGGCGTCCGGCTGGATGCCGATGCTCCGCAGCGCGGCGACGCTGTGCTGGGTCGGCTTGCTCTTGAACTCCTCCGAGGCCTCGATGAAGGGCACCAGCGTGAGGTGCACATAAAAGACGTTCTTGCGGCCGAGGTCGTTCTTCAGCTGGCGGATCGCTTCCAGGAAGGGCAACGATTCGATATCGCCCACCGTCCCGCCGACTTCGACGATCACGACGTCCGGGTTGTCTTCCCAGGTCACCCGGGTGATGCGTTCCTTGATCTCATTGGTCACGTGCGGGATTACCTGCACCGTCCCCCCCAGGTAATCGCCGCGCCGCTCCTTGGCGATGACCTCGGCATAGATCTTGCCGGTGGTCACGTTGCTGGCCTTGCTCAGGTTGGCATCGATGAACCGCTCGTAATGGCCGAGGTCGAGGTCGGTCTCGGCACCGTCGTCGGTGACGAACACCTCCCCATGCTGGTAGGGAGACATGGTGCCAGGGTCGATGTTGATATAGGGATCCAGCTTTTGGAGGGAGACGCTTAGGCCGCGGGCCTTCAGGATGGTCCCTATGGACGCCGCCGTGATCCCCTTGCCGATCGAGGAAACCACGCCACCGGTTACGAAGACGTACTTCGGCACCGGGACTCTATTCTACGCGGGTCCGTCGCCCTCCGCGCTTCGAGTTATGTATCCTGCCGCGTTTGAGGGCGTTAGTCCATTGTCAATATGACGTTGTAAGGTCAAGCAGTGTATCCCTACGGACTGATCGGCAATTGCGAAACCGCAGCCCTGGTCTCGACGGGCGGGGCCGTCGACTGGTTCTGCTACCCACGCTTCGACTCTCCCTCGATCTTCGCGGCAATCCTGGATAAGCAACGGGGCGGCAGCTTCCGCATCGCGCCGGTCAACCCGGTGCCGACCGGCGAGCAAGCCTACGTCCACGACACCAACATCCTGACCACGACCTTCCACCGGGCCGAGGGGACCCTGGTCGTGACCGATTTCATGCCCTGCTTCAACGAGGGCGAGCGCTTTCTGTCGCTCAAGCGCATCTGCCGCGGCCTCGAGGCCCGTGGTGGCCCGGTTGAGGTCGAGTGCGTGCTCGACCCCGCGCCCGCCTACGGCCGCGCGCGCACCACCTTCGCCGAGCGCGAGGGCATCGTCATCGCCTCCGGCGGCGCGCAGGAGGTGATCCTTTCGTCGACGGTCCCTCTTCACGGGACCGTGGAGGAGGTCGACGGCCGGCCCCGGTACGTCCTGCGCTTCACGGTCGAGCCCGGCCCGCAAGTCTGGATCACGCTCGGCTTCGGCGAGCGCTACTTCGCCCTCGGACGAAAGTTTCCCAGCAGCAGCGACGCGACCGAGCTCGCTGAGCGCACGCAAGCCTTCTGGGTGGGATGGCTCGAGCAATGTCTCTATCAAGGACCATTTCAGGACGCGGTCCGGCGCTCCGCCCTGGTGATCAAGCTGCTCACCTATGCGCCGACTGGGGCGCTATGCGCCGCGCCGACCACCTCCATCCCGGAAGATCCGGGCGGCGATCGAAACTGGGATTACCGGTACTGCTGGCTGCGTGACGCCTCCTATGGCATCGCGGCCCTCTTTCGGGCGGGCTTCTCCCAGGAGGCCGTCGACTTCATCAACTGGATCCGCGACCGCGCCTACGACCACGACTTTGCCATGCAGATCCTCTATCGGGTGGATGGTGACCCGCACCTCCCTGAGTCGTTCCTCGAACACCTGGCGGGCTTCGAAGGCGCCCGGCCCGTTCGCATTGGCAACCGTGCTGCCGGCCAGCGACAGACCGATGTCTTCGGGGCGGTGATCGACTGCATGGCGGTTTATCAGCGCAAGGGCGGTTTCATCTCGACCAAACTCTGGCACGTGATCGAGCGCCTCGCCGACGGCGTCTGGGAGCTGAGTCGCGAACCCGACAACGGCATCTGGGAATTCCAGGGCGAGCGCAAGCATCACACCCACAGCAAGCTGTGGTGCTGGGTCGCGTTGGACCGGGCGATCACGCTGGCGAAGGGTACCGGCAACACCTCGCATGTGGAGGTCTGGGAGCAACAGGCGGCGGCGCTGCGAGCGGAGATCGAACTACGTGCCTGGAACCCGAAGATTGGCGCCTTCACGCAGGCCTACGACGACGAGTGCCTGGATGCCGCCGTGCTGCAGATGCCGGTGCTGGGGTTTCTGCCGGCGACCGATCCCCGGATGCGCGCCACCATCGAGACCGTGAGCCAGCGGCTGCTGAACGGCCCCTATGTTCGCCGCTATGACTGCGCCGATGACCAGGGCTACCTGAGCGCGGCGTTCCTCCTCTGCAGCTTCTGGTACGTGGACGGCCTCATCGGGATGAACCGGCTCGACGCCGCCGAGCGCCAGCTGACCGAACTGATCGCGCTATCCTCGCCGCTGGGACTGCTCGCGGAAGGCAACGACCCGGTCTCGGGCGCGCCGCGTGGCAACTTCCCGCAGGCCTACAGTCACCTGGGCGTGATCGACAGCGCGGTGCGCTTGGAGCGGGCTCGCGCCGCCGAGCAGGCTGCCGCCCAGACCCGCGAGCCGCAGGAAGCCGCGGGCTAATCCACTGAGGCGGTGGCCGCGGCGCCACGCGGCTCGAGGATCAGGAGCTTGGTTTCTTCGACGGTGGGCGACACCGAGATTTGCAGCTTCGGCTGCGGCGTGATGTCGGTCGCGCCCATCTCTTTGGCGAACTTCTCCACGCCTTCCAGGTTCTGCGCGAGCAGCGTCAGGCCCGGCAGCTTGTATGAGATCGGAACCACCAGCTTCGGCTCGATCTGGTTGACGATCTCGGTTGCCTGCGCGGAGTTGATGTGGCTGCCGCCACCGATCGGCACGAACAGCACATCGATCTTGCTCCCGATCCCCTCCAGCTGATCTTCGCTCAACCCGTGCCCGAGGTGACCAAGATGGCAGATGCGAAGGTCGTCGATTTCCACCGTATAGATGAAGTTCTTTCCGCGCTCGGCGCCCTTCTTGGCATCGTGATACGTCTGCGTGCCGGTCATGGCGACCGCCTTGATCTCGAACTCGCCGGCACCGGTCACGACGTGCGGATCCCCGGCCAGTCCCTGCATGCTGAAATGGGTCGGATCTTCGTGGGTGAAGATGACGATCTGCACGTTCAACCGAACCGGGGCGAGACCGAGCTTCGGCTCGTACGGATCGATCATCACGGTCGCCTCGCGGCCGCGCAGGCGAACGGCGTTCAGGCCGAAGTACGTTATTTCCATCGGCCCGTAGTCTACATTCGGTCGGGCGCGGCGACGCCCATCAGTCCGAGGGCGTTGGCAATCGTGGTACGGGCTGCGCGCGATAGCAGCAGCCGCGCGGCGGTCAGCGGCGCGTCCTCGGTGACCACGCGGCAGTTCTTGTAGAAGCGATGGATGGCGGCGGCGAGCTCGTCGGTGAAGAACGCCAGCCGGTGGGGCTCGTGGGCCTCCGCGGCCTCGCGCACGACATCGGGCCAACGCAGCATCACGCGCATCAGCTCGAGCTCCCATTCGGAGTCGAGCCGGGCGAGTGCCGGCTCCGCGGTCGCCCCGACTCCGAACGTCAGCACGTTGGCCAGCCGGGCGTGCGCGTACTGCGCGTAGTAGACGGGATTCTCGCTGGACTGGCGCCGCGCCAGTTCGACATCGAACTCCATCTGCGCATCCGCCGAGCGCTGCAGGAAAAAGTAGCGGACGGCATCGGGACCAACCTCATCGATCATCTCCTTCAAGAAGATGCCCACGCCGGCGCGGCGTGACATTCGCACCGTTTCTTGTCCGCGTTTCACGGAGACCAGCTGGACGAGCAGCACCGCGAGTCGGGCCGGGTCGATTCCGAGAACGCCAAGCGCCTCCTTCACCCGGCCGACCTGTCCCTGATGATCCGCGCCCCAGACATCGACGACCCGGGCGAAGCCGCGTTTCTCGAACTTGTCCCGGTGATAGAGGATGTCGGACCAGAAGTAGGTCGGGTACCCATCCCGCTTGATGAGCACCTCATCCTTTCCGCTGTCGGACGTGAACCAGGTGGCGCCGTCGTACTCGGCGATCCGCCCCAGCGAGGCCAGCTTCGTCATCGTGTCCCGGTCCCATCCCGCGTACAGACCGCTTTCGAGAAATATCTCGTCATGGCGGATATCCAGCCGGGCGAGGTCCTCTTTGATGCGGGTCTGGACCCACTCGATACCGAACTCGGCTAAGGTCTCGGGCTCTGGAGAGACGGCCTTCGCCGTGGCTTCCATCGCGATCTCGGCGATGTAGTCGCCGCTGTATCCACCTTCGGGGACCGGTCGGTCGAGGATGCGGGCCTGGATGGATTCGCCAAGGAGCCGAATCTGCCTGCCCTTGTCATTCAGGTAGTACTCGCGCTGGACATCGAACCCCGAAGCTTCCAGGATTCGCGCCGTCACATCGCCAACGACCGCTCCGCGGGCGTGGCTGAAGAGTAGCGGTCCGGTGGGATTCGCACTGACGAACTCGACCTGCACGCGTGAACCGCGCCCGACCTCACTTCTCCCCCACCGTTCGCCGGCATCCGCGATCGAGGCGAGCTGTGCCTGCAGCCAGGCGGGCTCGAGGGTGATGTTGATGAATCCCGGCGCCGCGACCGCGGTCCGACCGAACGAGGGCGGGAGCGCCATAGAGGTCGCGAGTTCGTCGGCAATGGTGATCGGCGGCCGGCGAAGGGTCTTGGCGAGCTTGAGCGGCAGCGTCACCGAGTAGTCGCCGTGGGCCGGGTTCTGGGTGCGCTCCACCAGCACCGCCGGTAGCTCCGGCGCGTCGGGCGGCCACCCGCCGATGGAGCTGACCGCCTGCCGGACCGACTGGTCGATGATGGACGACGGCGATTTCGGAGGCGCCGCGATCAGGGGTGCGTTCCGAGCGTGACCTGGAGCGTCTGGTTCTTGCCGCCGCGCGAGATGGTGATGCTGACCTTGGTGCCGGGCGCGTACTGGCGCAGCACGTCCGCCAGCGGATGGGAATCATCGATGGATTGGTCGTTCACCTTGGTGATGACGTCCTGGATCTTGATCCCCGCACGGTCCGCCGGCGACCCGGGCGTGATCGCGGTGACCACGGCCCCGACCACCAGCCCATTGGCGGCGGCGGTGGTCTCGTCGAGCTGGTTGTACGTGACGCCGAGGAACGGCCGGTTGACGTGCCCGGTCTGGATCAGCTGGTTCGCGATGTCGCGGGCGGCGTTGCCGTCGAGGGCGAAGCCGAGGCCGGGGCCGGCCTGGGCCTGCTCGATCGCAAAGTTCACGCCCACAACCTGGCCGGCGGAGTTCAGTAGCGGACCTCCGCTATTACCGGGGTTGATCTGGGCGTCCGTCTGGATGGCGTTCAGGATGTTCTCGACCTGGCCCGTCGTCGCGTTCGGGATCGAGATGAACCGGTGGAGGGCGCTGATGACGCCCTTCGTCACGCTATTTTGCTGGCCGAGTGGGCTGCCGATCGCGATCGCGAGCTGGCCAACCTTGAGCGCGTTGGAGTCGCCCCAGCTCAGCGCCGGCAGGTTCTGCGCGTCCACCTTGATGACTGCGATGTCGTCCTCCGGGCTGGTGCCGATCACCCGCGCATCGAATTTCTTCGCCCCGTCACGCAGAATGACCTGGAGCTGTCGGGCGTTTTCGACGACATGGTTATTGGTCACGATGTAGCCGTCAGACCGGACGATGAAGCCGGAGCCGATCCCATGCTGTTCCGTTTGAACGAAGAGATCCGGCGATGAGATCGTGGTCTTGATCTCCACGACCGCCTTCCCATCCTGGTCGGCGACGTTGATCACGGCTGACTCTTCGGTGAGATTGTTGGTGATGGGGGCTAGTGGTCCACCAGTGACGACGCCGGACGGCGCCACCTTGATGAACCGCGGCGCGACCAGAATGGTCGCGGCGGTACCCACCAGGGCTCCGACCAGCGCGCTGATCACGACGATCCCGAGGATGCCAATCCGGCGACGTGGCGCGACCGGCTTCTCCACCGGCAGGGGCGACAGGGGTGCCGGTTCGGGTGAGGGTGGGAGGTATTGAGGTTCGCTCGCCATCGAACTCAGCCCAATTCTACGCTCGCCTGTTTCAGCGACCGGGCAGCGGAAGCCACGTAAGGACCAACTGCTCGGTCCGCCGGAATCCTGCCTCCTC
>DASZJR010000091.1:0-25530 GCA_035947855.1 Candidatus Dormiibacterota bacterium | reverse complement strand
TACCACCGGCAGTACGTGAACACAGAGACACCATTCGTTCGCGCGTCGCACGACGGCCAGTACCTCGCCGAGCAGACGGCGTCGCCGTCGAGTGGCGCGGGTTTTGGCGCTACCGTGATCCGCCGAGTCTCCGACGGGAGGGAAGTCGCACGGCTCGACAAGCTGACCGTTGTGGCGTTCTCCTGGGATGGCTCGCGCGTGGTCACCATGATCCCGACGACAGGAACAGCGATTGCCAACGAGGCGCGCCTCGTCGACTGGCAGAGCGGAACGGTGCTGTGGCGCCTTCCGGCGCCGTCGGGAAATGCTGGCAGCTCAGCGGTCTACGCCCTTGCCCATCCGAACGGACCCGACATGGTCGTCGGCATCGCACCGCAGAGCGAGAACGGCATCGATGAGCTCTGGCTGGTTGAGGCCAATGGCACCGCCAGACGGATCGTCCAGGGCCCGATCTGGGTTGGTTTCAGCTCGCCTTAGGCTTCCGAGCCGAGCGACCGGTGAAGAGTAAATACCAATAAAGCAAGGCGCCGGTCGACAGACCGACGGCGACCTTGACGGCGGTCGGCGCATCCGATGGGCTGAGGTTGCCCTCGATGATCCCGGCGATGATCAGCAGGGGCGCGAGGCCGGCGAGGATGATAACCGCCTTGCGGGCCGCCAGGACGAGCGCATCGCGCCGGCGGTAGGCGCCCGGCGAGAGGATCGCCCAGCCCATCATCAACCCGCTGGCACCGGCCGCCACGACGACCGATAGCTCGATCACACCGTGGGCGATGACGAAATCGAGCAGGCCGGGCGCAATGCCGTAGGCATTCGTCAGACCGAGGAGGCCGCCCAGCTGGATCCCGTTCGTCATCAGCACGTAGATGGTCGGCAGTCCGAGCAGCACGCCAAACGCGAAGGCGAGGATCGAGACGTTGATGTTGTTCGTCATGATCACGCCCGACATCAGCGCGCGTGTGTCGGGGGAAATCTGAGTCCAGAGCTGGTGGTTATGCACGCCCTGCACGATTTGTGCCGGGACCAGTGAGTAGGCCAGCGTCGGGTCGAGGCTGACGGCGACAAAGGCGACCAGTGCCGGTCCGAAGAGCAGGAGCGCCGCGGCGATCACGTAGGGGGCGGCCTCGCGGTAGGTTTGTGGCAGGGTGCGTTTGTAGAAGACCGCGATCCGCTCCCCCAGGTTGCCGCCCTGCCGGTACACCGCCGCGTGCCCGCGCGCCACCAGGCCATTCAGATACCCGGCTACGGGCTCGGTTGGCCAGTCGCGTTTGGCTCGAGCAAGGTCCGCCGTGGCGCGGCGATAGAGCGCAGCCAGCGAGAGGACCTCGGTGGGCAACAGACCGCCGATGCGGCTCGTCCCCGCCCGCGTCAACAGCTGCTCCAGGCGGTCCCACTCGGGGCGCCGCCGGGTCACGAACTCATCGGCGCGCACCTATCCATGATGACGGACGGCGGCCTCGAACCTCACTCCCCTCCCGTAGCAGGATCGCGACGCCCGGTCGCAAAACCGGGCGCTAGACTGCAGGCGTGCAGCCTCCGGATTCCTCGGACGACCTGGTTGTTTCCACCCCGGAACGGGTCGCGTTCCAGTACGAGATCGCCGGCATCGGCAGCCGTTTCCTGGCGCAGTTCATCGACGTCCTGATCATTACCTTCATCCAGATCATCATCACCATCGGAGCCGGTGCGCTCGGCGGTCTCTTCGGTTCGGCCCAGGTCTTTGCGCTGGTAGAGCTGATCCTGACCTTCGTCCTGATCGCGGGCTACTTCCTCATCAGCGAAGCCGCCATGAACGGGCAGACGCTGGGAAAGCGATCGGTGCGCCTGCGCGCGGTGGGCGACCACGGGGAGCCGCTCACGGTTGGGCAGGCGGCGATCCGTAACCTGGTGCGGATCGTCGACTTCCTCCCGCTCTTCTACGCGATCGGCATCGTCACCATGTTCAGCAACAGCCGGGCGAAGCGGCTCGGCGATTTCGCCGCCGGCACGTTGGTCGTCCGCGACCGGGAACGTATCAGCCTCTACGATTTGGCCAGCACGCCTGCGGGGCCGGCACCCGAGCCCAAGCCCGCCTCGTCCATCTGGTCAATACCCGGCACGGAGTCGACGCCCGCACCCGCGGGTCCGACTGGCGCGATCGAGCGTCCGCTCGACCCAGCCCTGCGCCGCTTGGTGGTTGCCTATGCGGCCCGGAGGGAACTGCTTCCGCTGCAGCGGCGAAAGGCTCTGGCGGCGAGCGCGGCAGCGGCCCTAACCGCCGCCCTTCCGGATGTCGTCGCCGCCGACGGTCCGTTGGCGGCCCTCGACCGGCTGGCGGAACGCGAGGGAATCACTCCGCTCCGACCCGTCCACCGCAATGCATCGAGCGCGATGACGTGGGGCGTGACCGCCCTCATTTTTTGCTGGATGCCCTTGATTGCCATTCCCACCGGCATTCTTTCCATCGTGTTTGGCGGCGACGCGCTGAAAGCGATCCGCGCTGAGCCCCAGAAATATCAGGGCGAGGACAAGGCGAGGACGGGGCGGCTGCTCGGCATCATCGGGCTATCGCTGACGTGCATCGAGCTCGTGATCATCATTCTTGCGATCGCCTTCGGGAACCAGAGCTAGAGGCGCTTGCGCCCGGCGATCCCGGTGTCGACCGGGTGCCACCACTCGACCTTGCCCTCGCCCAACTTCCAGCAGAGAAACACGGTCTCCCCCTCACGCTGATGAAAAAAATCGATCAAGCCGATGGAGGGATCGCGCAGCACGATGCCCCACTCTTGCAGCTGATGCAGGTCACGCTCGAGTGTCTTCGTCAGTTCGCCCAGATGCCGGGCCGGCAAGCCTCCCCCATTGTGTGAGGCCTTCTCCCTGACGACCGCCACCGTCTTGTCCTTCGCCAGCGCCTCCTGCGTGGATCGGATCCGCTCCAGCAGCGGCTTGAGCTGGGGGAGCAGCGCATTCGCCTCGGCGACGCTGTAGAACGTCTCCGGCATCGGCTCAGGCCGCTGAGATGGGCGTCATGGCGCGCAGCCGAGCCACCATCCCCGGCAGCCGGTCGAGGATGAGATCGATCTCGCTGTCCGTGTTGCCTTTGCCGACCGACAGCCGCAGGCTGCCAAGCGCTCGCTCCCGCGGATAGCCGAGCGCGAGGATGACGTGACTCGGTTCGAGCGAGCCCGAGGTGCAGGCCGATCCCGAGGAGGCGGCGAAGCCGTCCATGTCGAGCTGGAGGAGGAGCGACTCGCCTTCGACGCCATCGAAGAGGAAGCTGGCGTGGTGCGGAAGGCGATTCACCGGGTGTCCGGTGAGTTCGGCCCCTGGGATCCGGCCGAGCACGCCCTCGATCAAGCGATCGCGCAAGCCGATGAGATGGGCCGTGTTCTTCGCCATGTCGCGCTGCGCGATGCCGATGGCTTTCGCCAGTCCCACGATGCCGGCGACGTTCTCCGTGCCGGCACGCCGGTTGCGCTCGTGCCCGCCCCCCAGCATCTGCGGCAAGAGCCGCACGCCCGAGCGCACCACCAGGCAGCCCACGCCCTTCGGACCGTGCAGCTTGTGGGCCGACATCGAAAGCAGGTCGACGCCGAGCTCATCGACCCGGGTTGGGATCTTTCCGGTGGACTGGACCGCATCGGTGTGGAAGTAGGCGGTGCTCCGCTCGCGGGTGACCCCGACCAGTTCGCGGATCGGCTCGATGGTGCCGATCTCGTTGTTGGCGTGCATGAGGCTGACCAGGATGGTGTCGGGCCGCAGCTCGCGGCCCAGGTCGGCGGGATCGACCAGGCCGTGGCGATCGACGGGCAGCCGCGTCACCTCGAAACCGGCCTGCTCGAGCGCGTCCGCCGAGCGGAGCACCGCGTCGTGCTCGATGGTCGAGGTGATCACGTGCCGGCCGCGGTCCGCGTTCCGCTGCGCGATCCCCTGGAAGGCGAAGTTGTCGCCCTCGGTCCCGCCGGAGGTGAAGATGACTTCTTTGGCCGCCACGCCGTAGAAGGCGGCGACCTCATCGCGTGCCTGGTCGATCGCCTGGCGGGCCCGCTGTCCGAGGCCATAGACGCTGGATGCGTTGCCGAACTCATCGGTGAGGTACGGCATCATCGCCTGGAGCACCTCCGGATCGAGGGGCGTGGTCGCCGAATGGTCGAGGTACACCATCGACATCATTCTATGGCGCGATCGCGCGTCGGGATCTAGGTCTGGCGAAAGGGGCGCCCGCGGGCCAGCTCTTTCAGGGAGCCGTTGAATGCCTTCATGTACTGGTGGACGTCGAGCATCTCATCGGTGCTGATCGGACCTTCCTCGGCGGCTTTGGGGAGGCCATCCGGATGCTTGGCTTTCTTGAGCAAGAGGACGGCGACGAAGCTCACCCCACAGTTGGCGCAGGTCACCTCGACGGTGCAGTGGCCATCGGCCTCGTTGAGCAACTTGACCTGGCAATCGGCCAGCGCCTGCGAGCATGCGAGGCACTTGTAGTACTTGGCTCGCTCCTTGATCAGCGCTATCAGATTCACTGATGTCCACTATAGATGGCGCTCTAGCGCTTGGCCAAGGGCCGGATTCGAACCATCAGCCGCCGAGCCGGTAGATCCGGATCTGCGGGCCGGGCCTGACCCAGCCCCCGTATCCGGCGAGGGGCACATAGTAGGTATCGATCGGGTCGAAGACGCTGTCCGGACATCCGTTCGTGGGTGAAAAGCTCGCCAGCGGCGGTCCCTGCGCCCGCAACGTCCGCTCGAGCGGGCTGAGCGCCTGGCACCCCGTGCCGGGTGTTTCATAGCCGACCACGACGTAGGTAATCCCCTCCTGCCGAAAGCTGTCGAGCGACGTCAGCTGGAGATCGTCGCGCGTCAGCTCGTGGATGGTGTATTGGGTTTCCAGCCGGCTGTCGAGGAAGGACGCGACATAGGCGTCCGTCGCCCCGTGACTGTGCTCCCCGCTGTCGATCATCGTCTGGTCGTGAGCCGGACCGGCCATGTAGGGGACCGCGGCCCTGCCGCCGGCGGGCACGTGCTGCGCCAACCAATCGAAGGCGAGCGTGCGCGTGTCGGTCTGCTGGATCAAGAGGTCGTAGCGAAGGTCGTGCGCGAGCGGCGCCACCGCGATCAACACGAAGGCCACGGCCAGCGCCAGCTGGCGCGCCTTACCTCGCGCGCTGAGCTCGACGAGCGCCGCCAGGCCGCGACCGCCGAGCAGCAGCAGCGGCGGAATCATCGGATCGGCATAGCGAAGAAAAACCGAGCGGCCGGCGCCGATCAACAGGAAATAGACGACGAGGAACGTCAGGATGATCAGGTCGGCCGGTTGTCGGCGCCAGGCGGCGTAGCCGACGCCGATAACCGCCAGCAAGACGAGCACCGGATCCATGCCAAACCACAGCGCAACGCTCAGCTGGACCCAACCGATGTTGGGTGCGCTCGCCCGTCCCAGGTGCTGAAAGATGTAGCCGATACCATGCTGCGTCATCCCTGGGTCGAGCACCAGGAAGGGGGACGTGAGAGCGAGCGTGATGACGCCAAGCGCGGCAATCAGTGCGAGCCGTGCCAGCAGTCGCGGCCAGCGGGTCAGCTCGGCGCGGGCCCGAAGCGTTTGGGCGGCCGCGATCCCCGCGAAAACCAGCGCCCCGTTGTATTTCAGGCTGGCCGCCACCCCCAGGCTGATGCCGTTGATGAGCAGCGGCCGCAGGCCGCGCGACTGGATCGTCCGATAGGCGACATACAGCGTCGCAATGGTGGCCAGCGTCAAAGGGATGTCGAGCGTCGCGAAATGGCTATCGCGCACATGGAGGAAGGCGACGGCCAGCGCGGCGGCCCCGAAGAACCCGGCCAGCCAACCATAGGCTCGGCGTCCGAACTCGAAGACGATAAGGACAGTCAGACTGCCCAGCAGCGCGTCGAGAACTCGGATCCCCAGGTAGCCCGACGCCGGGTCGGAGACCAGCCCCAACAGACGGAAGGGCGCTAGCCAGGCCGCCGCGACGTAGAAATAGAGGTGCGGCCAGTCGGCGAAGTGCGGATTCAGGACTCCATGCAAGACGCCCATCGCTCGGCCGACGGTGACGTCCTCGTCCGGCCGGTAAAGGGCCGGTAGTCCGAAGTTGATCCCCCAGAGCCGCAGCCCGGCGGCGACGGCGAACACGCCGGCGACCGCACCGGCGGCAAAGCGAGGCGGCCGATCCGGGCTAGCCGCCGACGAGGTCCGGCCGGGTGGGGCCGTAGAGGTCGACCGGCACGGGCGTGGGCTCGTGCTTCCTGGCCTCGAGCTTCTTCACCGCGTCGATAGCGGCGGTGGTCGCGTCGCCGACGGCCGTCGTGATCTGCCGCGTCAACTGCGAGCGCACATCGCCCGCCGCGTAAACGCCGGGCAGGCTCGTCTGCATCGTCGAGTCCGTCACCAGGAAGCCGAGCGGGTCGTGCTCGACGTGTTCCCGGTGATCGAAGAACTGGACGTTCGGCTGAAAGCCGATGAAGACGAAGAGGCCGGTGACCTTCAGCGGACGGGTCTGGCCGGTGACAACGTCCTTCAGGGTGATCTCTTTGACCTGACCGTCCTCACCCTTGACCTCGGTGACGACCGTGTTGGTGATCAGCTCGACCTTCGGATGCTTGCGTGCCGCCTCGACCAGGATGGCCTGGGCCCGGAACTGCTCGCGCCGGTGGATGATGTAGACCTTCTTCGCGAAGCGCGTCAGAAACACCCCTTCCTCGAGTGCGGCATCACCGCCTCCGACGACCGCCACCTCCTCTTCCCTGAAGAAGGCGCCGTCACAGACCGCGCACTGCGAGACACCGCGACCCTGGAACTCGGTCTCGCCGGGGATCCCCAGCTTCAACGGCTCGCCGCCGGCAGTCAGAATCACGAAGTCCGCCGTGTACTCGCCGTCCTCGGTCTGGACAACCTGCTTGTCCCCGCGGCGGTGGATGCCCGTCACGCGAGCGGTTTCCAGGTCGACGCCGAACTTGACGGCCTGGTCGGCCATGCGTTGGGCGAGCTCCGGCCCAGTGATGTGGTCGAAGCCCGGGTAGTCTTCGATCGCCTCGGTGTTGAGCAGCTGGCCGCCCGGCGCGCCACGCTCCAGCACCACGGTTTTGACCCGCGCTCGTCCGGCGTACAGGGCCGCGGTCAGGCCCGCCGGCCCGGCGCCGATGATGACCACGTCGTACTGGCGGTCTTTTTCCATCGCTTGCGAAGCTCCCATGTTATCTAAGCCTTATCCCAACTCCAGTATTCCCCAATTGGCCTATCCTCAACGAGCCTGACCGGAGCGTCGCGCAGCGTAACCCCGGTCGGTATATAACTGCGGAAGTGGATGCCTGAGGACCCTTCGACCGGCGCCGCGGTGTTCGCTCCCTCCGGAAAGGTCGTGGCGTTGCCTCAGGTCGGCGCCACCCAGGATCGGGACCATCTCACCTGGGCGTATCAGACACATGTCACAGCCATCTACCAGTACATCTACAGCCGAGTCGGGAACCGCCCGGACGCCGAGGACCTCACCGCGCAGGTGTTCATGAAGGCGATCACCGGCATGCGTAACGACGTCTCGGTCCCCGAGCTGCGCAGCTGGCTCTACCGGGTGGCCCAAACGACGCTCGCCGACCACTGGCGGGAGTATTACGCGGAGGACGCCGGGGAACTGGAGGACGACGTGACCCGACCGCCGGCGCCCCGGGAGAATCCCGAAGCCGTGCTCCGGGTGGACTCCCTGCTCGCCACCCTTCCTGAAAGTTATCGCCGCGTACTGGAGCTGCGCTTCTTGCGCGGCTACTCGGTGCGCGAGACGGCCCAGGAGCTCAACCTCAGCGAGACGAACGTCAAGGTGTTGCAATTCCGGGCGCTGAACCGGGCGGGCCGGGAACGCGGGAGGTCGACGTGAACGACGATCCCGAGCAGCTCGACAAGCACGTCGAGGACCTGCTGCAGGACCGCCGGCCGGAGCGCACGCCGCTCGGGGATGAAGCCGCGCTGCGGGCGCGGCAAACCGCCGCCATGCTCCGGGCTGCCAAGCCGGGGGCCGGCCTGCCGTCGAAAGAGTTCCTGGAGCGGATGCAGGGCTCGATTCAGGGATGGGTTGGAGAGCGGTCGGCGCGTCCGGAACCGACAGCGCGACCCAGCCGTCGCTCGCTCCTCGTGACCGGAGCCGCCGGAATTGCCGCCGGGGTGGCGGCTGCCGTCGGGATCGACCGCCTGGCAAAGAGCCCGGCGCCGCCAAATAACCAGGCGCTGGTGCAGAACAACGGAACCTGGAAACCGGTCAAGGCATTGGCCGACCTCCCGGAAGGGGAGCCCGTCGCGTTCCGGTCCGGAGCCATCGAAGGCTTCCTGATCCGGCAAGGACAGGAGGTCAAGGGGATCTCCGCCGTCTGCACGCACATGGGCTGCATCCTGAACTACAGCAAGTTCCGCAAGCAGATTGAGTGCCCCTGCCACGGCGCCACCTTCCAGACGGACGGTCAACCAAGCGACCAGTACAACTCGCCCCTTCCGCCGCTGCCCTCTTTGAACGTGCGCATTCAGCGCGGACAGGTCGAGGTCTACGCGGTTTAGACGTAACGCACCCCCGTACCAACAACCGTGGTCATGGGCCTAAAGCGCTGGGGATCGGCGGCTGCCGTCGTGGCGTGCTCGGCGCTGCTGCTCGCCGCCTGCGGCAGTCAGACCAGTGGGACCGCGGCAACGGCAACGCCAACCCCCACGCCCTCGCCCTCCCCCACCCCAACTGCCACACCATCCCCAACGGCCGCGCCGGCGCCGGTTGTTCTGGCGCAAAGCGTGGGTGCGATGGGGACGGTCCTGGTTGCCGCGTCAAACAGCCACACGGTCTACAACTTCAACAGCGACACCCCGGGCGTGAGCAATTGCACTGGCGGATGCGCGACAGTCTGGCCGCCGCTCACCATCGCCAGTGGCACGACGCCGGCGGGCGGTCCGGGTGTGACCGGGCAATTGGGGACGATCAGCCGCAGCGATGGCACGCTCCAGGTGACCTACAAGGGCTTGCCGCTCTATTTCTTCCACAGTGACAGCAAGCCGGGCGACACGAAAGGCAACTACACCGGCTGGAGCCTGGTCAAGCCGTAACGGTCGCTCTGGACGGACCTGTCAAAATTTCCACGACAGCAGGACGTTCGTCGACTCTCGGGTCGCACCGGCCGCGGCGTAGGTCGCCAGCGCCGCGCCATTGTCATCGTCAGTGAGCACCCACATGCCGTAGCAATTCCGCTCGCGGGCGAGCGCGGCAAGCGCCTTGACGAGGGCGGTGCCGCAGCCCCTGCCACGAAAGCTCGGATCGACGCCCAATTCGTAAAGAAACATCTCGGTTCCTTTGTCGGGGTGGGTCATCTCGACCCCGGTCACGAAGCCGGCGACTGCCTCGCCCTCGTAGGCCACGAGGATGTGATGCCCTTCGGACTTGAGAAACCGCGTTCCTGCCGCGGCTTGTACGGGTTTGTCGAACTGAGGGCCGACCTTCTCGAGCGCCTGCTCATCACCTGGGCCGAGTCTCCTGATGTCCATGCGACGAGGTTACTGATTTGGCCGAAAGATGGAGAATGATTGACGAAGGGACATCATGGCTCGGATCGCATGGATCGAGGACAATGACGCATCGGGTGAGATCGCGGAACTCTACCGCGGGCTGAAGCAAACGTCGATGAGGGGAAACGTCCCCGACATCCTGCGGACGATGAGCTTACGACCTGACTTCTTGCGTGCCATCGATCAGGCGAGCCGGTTGCACTTCACCGACGGGGCGCTCAGCCGAGCGGAGCACGAAATGATCGCCTCCTACGTCTCGGCGCTGAACCGCTGCCACTATTGACTCAGCAGCCACGCCTGGTTCCTGCAGTTGCAGGGAGAGCAGTACTCGAAGGCCGCGGCGGCGCTGCGCGACGGGGATCTCGACGCCGCCGACCTGAGTCAGAAACACCGACTGCTGTTGGAATTCGTCGAAACGCTGACGCGGCACGCGTATCGCATCACGGATGAGCAAGTCCAGCGACTTCGGGAGGTCGGATGGACCGATGCCCAGATCGCGGAGGCGGTCTACGACGGCGCGCTCTTCAACCTCTTCGTGCGCCTTGCCGATGCCTTCGACATCCACCCCGACCCGTCGTACGATCCGGCCGGTGTCCCCGGGGTCCTGAGCCAACCCGACGAGGCCTGAGCCTTTAGAGGCGGCCCGGGACTGCCCCTACTGCACCGTGGCGCTGTCCAGCAACTGGGCAACCACCGACGAGCTCGACTCGTCCAGGAGGAAGACCAGGTTGTAGTAATGGGTGGTCGTCGTGATCCGGACCTCGTGGACGAGCGCCGGGCAGCCGCTGCCCGCCAGCTTGATGCTGGACACGCGGTCAGTGGCGGGAAGGTCGCCGACGAGCACCTGTTCGGGGGAGCGCGCCGTCCAGGTGGACCGGCGGGGTAGGGGGGCCGGCACCACGGTCTCCGTCGGCGCCTGGTCTTTCGCGCCACTTTCCAGATATAGCAACGCCTGCGGCCCGCCCTGGTAGCGGGCTTCCGCCTTCCCCGGTGCCACCGGCTGGAACTGATAGCCCATAGGCAGCCAGATCTTCAGCGAGTCGGTCGCAGCCAGGCTAATCGGGTAGTTGGTCGTATAGCGGCCGACCAGCCAGCCGTCCCGTCCGTCGCCCAGGCGAATGCGATACCAGGTGCCATCGGGATTGGCCTGTTCCTCCTGGACGGTCAATTGGGTTCCAGTGGCCAACGTCGTGAGGCGGGTCGCCGAAGACGATGGCGCGGCCCGAACGTTGACCCCGTCCGAAGCATGGATCCAGGCGCTCCGCGGGATCGAATGGACCTGCTCGATCCTCCGGACCGCCACGTCGGGACACGTGCCACCAGGGGAGGGGGTGACGGGCTCGGTCGCTACCGCCGAGGTGTGCGAGCCGGATAGCGACAGCGCGACGTGGTCGTCCCAGGGCCGAAGGACGGCGAGCCCAAGCTCAGCGCCCAGCAAGGCGAAGACGAAACCCCAGGCGGCCAGCTCGAGCTTTTTCACGATCCTAGCCGCGTCCCGGGTTGTCGGGCGTCGCCGTGACGCTGGCCGCGTTTGAGGATTGGGCGGAAACGTTCTCGATGGAGCACGTCACGGTCGTCGTCGCGTTGTACGGGACGTCGGGCACGACCCGCGCCTGGCAACTTCCGAGCACCTGTCGCGAGGCCGTGTCAGTCATCGCGAAGGTGATGGTGGACGGTCCCCGGGCACCAACCAGCCCGCCCAAATTTTTGAGCAGGGCCGAGACCGCGCACGGCGAGCCGCATCCCGAGGTGTCGACCGACACGACCGTGTAGATTGGCGGCAGCGTCGTGAGGTTCGAGAAATCAATGACACTCGTAGGCGGCGAGATCTGGAAGTCGTGGTTGTAGTTGATGAACCGAAGGTCGGCGTCGCGAATGCCGTCAACGACAACGCCGTGTTTCAAGCGCACGCGCAGCACCCGATAAGGGGCCTGCGCGGTGATGAACACCTCGCCGCGTGCGCCGGACAGGTCGACGGCATCGGTTCCATCCACCGACACGTGGTCACTGCGCTTCGTGACCGCCTGGCCGAGGAACGTCGACCTGAAGGCATTTCCATCGGTCAGGTCCGTCAGGTGAGGGATTTGGCCGGCCGAGCCCTTCCACCACCCATCTCCCGCGGCCTTGACGAAGCTTCGGGACACAAGGTCACTGCCCATATGCGCGGACAGAAACTGTTGCCCGCGAAAATAGGTGTTATTGCCAAGGATGATCGCCTCGAGCTTGAGGTCGGGCGTCGTGACGGTCACGTGCTCAGAGTCGGGCCGGCTCAGTTGCAGGTCGATCGACCACTGGCTGCTGCCCTCGCTGTACGACCCGGTGATCTCGAAGCTGTCGGCCGCGGACAGGCTGCCCGTGGCGCCGGTCTCCAGGCTTCGGGTCGTCGGCAGGTCGAGACCGACCGGAAGATCGCACCCGGAGAGCACGGCAATGACGACGACTCCGATCAACCCGGCCCGGGCCCAGGGCCTCGCGTGCGACAGGGGGCGAAATGCTAACACGGCCTTGGCCCTGTAACGCGTTGGGTCTTCTGACCGTTACTCAACGGTGAGCGCCAGGCGCCGGGCGGTTCGCCTCTTCGGCCGCGAATACTCGGTCATCCTCCCCAGCATCCGCGATCCCCGGATGCATGTCGCCGCGGTGCTGCTGACGCTCCAGGTGCTGGGCCAGACCGTCCTCGGCTTCCGGCTCTCGGTGGCGCAGATCCTCATCTGCCTCGCGACTGGTGCTCTGATCGAGTTCGTCGTCGCCTTCTTCAAGGACAGCGCCATCATGTGGCCGGCCAGCGGATTGTTGACTGGCAACAGCACGGCCTTCATCCTACGGACTCCCGGCACACTTCACGGCCAATGGTGGAGCACGCATGGCATCTGGATCTTTGTCGGCGTGGTCGCCGTCTCCATGGCGTCGAAGTACGTGATCCGCTGGCGGGGACGGCACATCTTCAACCCTTCGAACCTCGGCCTGGTCATTGCCTTCGTCGCACTTGGCCCCAAGCTCACGGAGCCGCAGGATCTGTGGTGGATCCCACCCGGGCCGTGGCTGATCGTGACGTACGCCGTCCTGATCGTCGGGGGGTTGTTGATCGCGTGGGAACTGCGGTTGCTGGGTCTCGAGCTCGCCTTCATGGCTGGCTTTGCGGCCTTTACCGCCCTGGCGCTTGCCCTGGTACCCGACCATTGCATGGTCGCCAGCTGGCACGTGGCTCCGATGTGCGGTCGTGAACTCTGGCAGATCCTGGTGACCTCGCCCGAACTCCTCGTCTTCGGCCTCTTCATGATCCCCGACCCGAGGACCGTGCCCGACGGCCCGGTGGCGCGCGTGGCGTTCGGCATTGTCGTGGCCATCCTGGCGGTGCTGCTGATCGGCCCGACGTCGCTTGAGTTTTGGACCAAGACGGCGCTCCTGGCCAGCCTGGTCATCGCCTGCGCGCTGCGCTTTGCGCTGGCGCGGTTTCTGGCCCCACTCGAAGCCCGGGACCGGCAGAGGGCCGGGAGGCGTCGCCTGGGCTGGCGCCTGCCGGCGGCGCTCGCCCTCGCCTTGCTGTTGGTTGGCACCCTTCCGGTGGCCGCCGATCTATCGACCCACAGCCCGGAGCCGGCCGCGGGGCTCGCCGATGGGTCGACGCCGGCGCTCACGCTCACCGTTGGCGCCGGGCCCGCCATCGGCAGCGCCGTCTCCAGTTCGGCGGGTGCCGCCCTTCCGCCGCCAGGAAATTCCGGACCCGCGTCCGCATCGGCACAGCTATGGATCCTGCCGCCGATTCCCACGGTAACGGTCGCGTCGAACGTCATCGCGTTCGACCAGTCGGCGTCGCGGAATGCGGCGAAGATGGCCCAGGACGCCGTGCTCGACCTCATCATCGAATCCGAGGCCCGTCGTGCCCACGACCTCAAGCTGGCTGAGAGTGGAGCTACGGGCGATGGCCTCAAGGAATTTACCGACGTCATCATGGGCGACATCAGTTCCGGAAAGATCATCCAGAAGACCTACAGCTTCGACAAGGTCAGCCTCAACCTCTTCCTTCCGAAGTTCAGCAGCCAGGCGTCGCGGCTCGTCGGCGTCACCCTGACGGGGACCTCGACCTTTATCACCCGGGACGCCTCCGGCAACGTGCTTTCGCAGACCAGCACGCCCTATTCGAAGAGTTGGGGCATCGACACCGCGGCCGGCGTGACCCACCAGGTCATCATTAATGACTACACGGACCTGGCTCCCGCCCCCTAGATTTCCCGGTCAGGAAGTCAAGGCCTCAGCGGGGACGTAGACCCTGCCGCGATCGAGGTACGCGGCAACTCGATGCACCCTGTAGGTAGGCTCGCCGAACTTTTCACGGGCTCCGGCGACGATGTCGGACTTGAGGAAGGCATCGATTTGTTCGCGACTCTCCCAGAGGTAATTGCCCCCGTACTCGCGGGTCTCGGGGTCGTAGATAAAGGCTTTGGAAATCAAGCCTGGCATGTTGATATAGAGATTCCGGGCGCGGTCCTCCATGACCGATGGGATCTTCGACCAGTCGGTGTCTGTTGGCAATGTAAATCGCATGGTCAACGTGAACATCGTGTCCTCCTCCCGTAACTACTAAGCCTGATCATGCGCCGGTGGCTCATTGGCGGACGATGGCCGGCGCGCGCCCGCGTAAGACGAACTTCTGAATCTTCCCGGTTGCCGTCTTCGGGAGCTCCTCGACGAAGTTGAACCATTGCGGCACCTTGAAGTGCGCCAGCTTCGCGCGGGCGAATTCTCGAAGCTCCTCCGCGGTCGTGGTCTGACCAGCTTTCAGCACGATGAACGCACAGGGCGCTTCGCCCCAGCGCTCGTGTGGGAGGCCCACCACCGCCACCTCCTGGACGGCGGGATGACGCAGCAGGCATCCTTCGACTTCGACCGATGAGATGTTCTCGCCGCCGCTGATGATCACGTCCTTCAGCCGGTCGCGAATCTCGGCGTAGCCGTCGGGGTGCACGACAGCGGCATCGCCGGAGTGGAACCAGCCGTCGCGGATTGCCTTGGCCGTTGCCTCCGGATCGCGGTAGTAGCCCTCGAGCACCACGTTGCCGCGCACCACGATCTCGCCGATCGTGCTCCCGTCGTGTGGTACTTCTTCACCGGTTTCCGTATCCACGACGCGCAGGTCGCCGGAGGTGATCAGCTCGACGCCCTGCCGTGCCTTGATCGTGGCACGCTCGGCGGCCGACAACGTGGCGTGCTCGGGCAACGGATCGCAGACCGAGATAAATGGTGAGGTCTCGGTCAGACCGTAGACCTGGGTCACCTCCCAGTCCAACTCACCCTCGAGCCGCTCGATGGTGGCGGCGGCCGGCGGTGCGCCCGCGGTTACCACGCGCACGCCGCGCGGTACCTCGCCGCGGACATTGGCCGGGGCATTGGCGAGGCCGATCAGGACCGTCGGCGCCGCGCATAGCCAGGTCACGTGCTCTTCGCGGATCAGCCGGAAGATCGTCGCCGGGTCGGGCTTCGGCAAGCAGATGTGCGTACTGGCGGCGGCCGTCACCGTCCAGACGAAGGTCCATCCGTTGGCGTGGAACATGGGCAGGGTCCAGAGGTAGCGGTCCCCGATCCCCAGCCGCAGGTGCAGCAGCGTTCCAACGGTGTTCAGGTAGGCGTTGCGGTGGGTGATCATGACGCCCTTGGGCCGCGCCGTCGTACCGCTCGTGTAGTTGATGGTGAGGAGGTCGCCCTCGTCGATGTCCGGCCGGTGGATGTCGGGTGATTCGGCCGTGAGGGTCGCCTCGTAGTTCAGCCACCGGGCTCGTGTACCCGTGAGTGCGACAAAACGCTTGACGTCGCCAAGTCGGTCGCGAATCGTGTCCACGCCGTCGAGGTACTCCTCGGTGGCGCAGACGACCGTTGCCCCGGAGTGGTCGATGATGTAGGCGAAGTCGTCGGCGGTCAGCCGGTAGTTGACCGGTACCAGCACGGCGCCAATCTGCGGCACGGCGTAAAAGGACTCGAGCTGCTGGTGGACGTTTGGCGCGATGTAGGCGACCCGGTCACCCTGGCGAACGCCCATCCGTTGGAGCGCGGCGGACCAGCGGTCGCAGCGGTCGAAGAACTGCTCGTAGGTGAGGCGAAGGTCGCCGTCGACGACCGCCTCGCGTTGAGGATGCAACCGTCGAGTCCGCCGCATGAACTCGAGTGGCGTAAGCGGCGTCTCCATCGAGCCCTTTCTCCTCCTGCCTCCCGGCCTTCGTTGCCGAGTTTAGCCCGGGTGAACTCCTAGAGCAAGACGCCGTTGGGGGGCTGGTGGCGGACGAGGGTCACCACCAGCCCCCCGTGAATTCGGGCGCTACTCAGTCGCGGTGGTTGTTCTGATCGCCGCCTCCGCCATCCTCATGCGAGAGCGCAAGCTTCCAGACGGTGCCACCTTGCGGGCAGAGCCCAGGGATGCCTCCCGTTGGACAGATGCTATCGGCGCTGAAGTAGAGGTTGCCGTCGGGTCCGACCACGTCCATATTCGGGAAGTTGAGCCCGCTGGCAATGACGGACGAGGTGCCGTCATCGGCGTTGAACTTCACGATGTCGCCGGTGAACGGCGTTGGCAAACCCGGTGTGGTCCACATATCGACCAGGTAGAGGTTGCCGCTGTCGTCGGCGGCGCAGCCGGTCACATGGTGGATCAGCGCCAGCGGCACCTGCGTCGCGCTGTCGCCGTCGATTCGGAAGAGGCGACCCGAGAGGTCCGCGACCCAAAGTGAGCCATCCGCCTGCGCCACGCAATCTGGGACGGCGTCCGTCGGGAAGTCAGTTGGCGCATAGCGATCAAAGTGCTGGAGAATCGAGATCTGCCCCCGCTTGTTGACGAAATCGAGGGTGTTGGCGCCGGCATCGGCGACGTACGTCCCCCGATTCGTAGCCAGCACCCCGTAGGGGTTGGCATCGTGCTCATTGGGCGCCGGTAGCGTCGTCGTGTAGGCGAAGTCCTTCGCCCCGACTCCGGCGATGGCCCGCCAGCTGCCGTCGCGTGACACGGAGATTAGCTGACCCAGCTGCTTGGCGCCGGCACTCACGATCGCCCGGCATTCGTCCGTGGCGCAGGGAAATCCGGCGATCGCTTGCGGCGCTGCGCCGATGATCACGAGGCTCCGCCCGTCAGTTACGGAGATGCCGCTGACGCCGATCGTTCCCTCAGGGCCCAGTGAGACGGAGATGAGGTTCGACACCAGCGGCGTATGGTGCCCATTGCGGAGATTGACCGAGGAAACCTGGCCGGTGAGACCCAGGCAGGTGGGGAGCGCGCCGACGCAGGCCGGGCCGCCGTGGCCCGCCTCGCCCACCAGCAGCTTGCCATGGAACAACGCGACGCCGCGCGGACTGTCGAACCCCGAAGCGACCAGGATGGGCCCGCCAGCGGCCGCGGCTGGCGTGGGCACCAAAACGCCTGCGGCCATGAATACGACGGCAGCCAACGACAAGCGGAATTTTCCCCGCATCTCCTCCACTACCCCTTTGCCCCCGCTTAACGACTTCTTAATGCCGCGCCCCCAGCGGCAAGCCGAATCGTAGCCGGAGGGCTTAGCCCAGTCAATGGGCACAGAAACCAAAGCGAGGGTAGTCCCGTTACTTGTCGAGCGGGGGCGTAGCCGGCTCTTCGCTAGACTCGAAACAGCGAACATGGACCAGGTTTCCAACACGCCAGTTCTCGACCGGATCACCAGTCCGGCTGATCTTCGCTCGCTCAGCGAGGCGGAGTTGCGCGCCCTCGCGGAGGAGATCCGCCAATTCCTGGTGGCGACGGTCTCCAAGACCGGTGGCCACCTCGGCCCCAATCTCGGTGTCGTGGAGCTGACTCTGGCACTCCACCGGGTGTTCGAGAGCCCAAAGGACCGACTCCTCTGGGACACCGGCCACCAGGCCTACGTTCACAAGCTGCTGACCCGCCCCCGCGAGGGGTTTGCACGGCTGCGCAAGTTCGGCGGGATGAGCGGCTATCCGAACCGGACCGAGAGCCAGCACGACTTCATCGAGAACAGCCATGCGTCCACCGGGCTCAGTTACGCCTCTGGGATGGCCGAGGCGATGCGGCGGCAGGGCGATCACGGACACGTGGTCGTTGTCGTGGGGGACGGCGCGCTCACCGGTGGCATGGCCTATGAAGCACTCAACAACATCGGCCATCGCAAGACGCCGGTGATCATCGTCGTCAACGACAACGGCCGGTCCTATGCGCCGACCGTCGGCGGCCTGGCGCAACACCTGGCGCAGCAGCTCACGGTTCTCAACCCGACGTACCACCGCACGAAGAGCCGCGTCGACCGGATCCTACGTGGCGTCCCCGCCGGTGATAAGGCGGTCGAAGCCGTCCGCCGCATCAAGGAAGGGCTGAAGGAGCTGGTCTCGCCGCGCACCTTCTTCGAGTACCTCGGCATCAAGTATTCGGGCCCGATCGACGGCCACAACATCGAGGACATCGAGCGCACGCTGCGCCAGGTTAGCCGGCTCGTTGGCCCGTCGGTGGTGCATGTCATCACGACCAAAGGGCGTGGCTACGGGCCGGCCGAAGAAGACGAGATCGACCACCTCCATGGCGTCAGTGCCTTCGACGTGCTGACGGCCAAACCCTTGAGCCGCAAAGTCTCCTACACCGATGTCTTCGGCGAGGCGCTGGTGCAGGAAGCCGAACGGGAGCCACGGCTGGTTGCCATCACCGCCGCGATGGGGAGCAGCGCCGGGCTCGGGCCCTTCGCCGAGCGCTTCCCCGACCGTTTCTACGACGTCGGGATCGCGGAACAGCACGCCGTCACCTTCTCAGCCGGTCTGGCGATGGCTGGCCTACGCCCCGTGGTCGTCATCTATTCGACCTTCCTGCAACGCGCCCTCGACCAGGTGATGATGGACGTCTGCCTGCACAAGCTGCCGGTCACCTTCGTGCTCGACCGGGCGGGGATCACCGGCGATGACGGCCCCTCGCACCACGGCATCTTCGACCTGACGTTCCTTCGCGCGATGCCGGGCCTGACCCTGGCCGCGGCCAGCGATCCGCAGGAGCTGCGCGACCTGTTGCATACCGCAGTCACCCGCGAGCCCGCCGGGCCGTTCGCGATTCGTTTTCCTAAAGGCGCGGCCGGCGAGAGTGAGGCGCAACCCGCGCAGATCCTCCCGGTCGGCGAATGGGACGTGCTGCGGCAGGGCAGTGCGGCGTTGTTGCTGGCGACCGGCAAGCTGGTGGCGGTCGCGATGGAAGCCGCCGCCATGCTCGACCAGGAAGGCATGCCGCTGACGGTCGTCAACAGCCGCTACATCAAGCCGCTCGATCCCAGGCTCGAGAGCTGGGCGCGACGTCACCCCGCGGTGCTCACGCTCGAAGACAACGTCGCGACCGGTGGCTTCGGATCGGCCGTCGCCGAGGTGCTCGCGCCTCTGGGAATTCCGGTGACGGTGATGGCGGTGCCCGATACGTTCATCGAACAGGGTGGCCAGGCGGAGCTGCTCAAACAGCTCGGGCTGGACGCGCCGGGCGTGGCCGCGCACGTGCGCCGGGCTGTCGGCGAGACCGACTCGATGCCGCAGCCGGCGACGCAGCCCGGCAGCTGAGGCGGCGGCCGCTGGCAACGTCAGCCGACGCGCTCGCCGCGGGTCGCGCTTACCAGAGCCGGCTGCTGGCGCTGCTGGGTGACGACGACCCGGCGAGGGTCATGGAAGCGACCGAACCGTTGCTGCGGTCCGTTCTGAACGATGCGGCGTCCGACCTGCGCAGGCGGCCGGCGGCCGCCGAATGGTCAGTGCTCGAGCTGCTCGGCCATCTGGTCGACGCCGAGACGGTGATGTCCGGACGCTTTCGCTGGACGGTCAGCCAGGACGAACCGCCGCTGCTCGGATACGACCAGGACCTGTGGGTGGCACGACTGCGGCACAACGACGGCCAGCCGGACGAGCTGCTGGCGGTGTTCTCCGCTCTGCGCGGCGCCAACCTTCAACTCTGGCGGCGGTCGTCAGCCGACGACCGTCAACGAGTCGCGATGCACGCGGAACGAGGACCCGAGAGCTACGAGTTGATGTTCCGCATGCTGGCCGGGCACGATCGCTTCCACCTCGAGCAGATGCGCGACACGCTTCGCCAGTTGCGCGCCGGGCCTTAAGCCAGCCGGGACTCGGAGTCGGCGTCGGCCTCGGCGCTGACGATGTGAAGGCGTGGCGCGACTGCTTGGGGTTCGCTTTCGACCGGTTCGCTCCCGTCCGGAGCGGCGACGACCAGTGGAAGCGTGAGCGTGAAGGTGCTTCCGGAGCCTGGGCGTGATTCCACCCGGATGTCGCCACCATGCTGGCGGGCCAGCTCGCGGGAGAGGTAGAGGCCAAGACCGGTCCCGCCGACGTGGCTGGTCGCACGATGTTCGATCCGGTCGAATCGGTTGAATAGCCGCGGGAGGTCCTCGTGGGCGACGCCCACGCCACTGTCCACCACGCGCAGCGTCGCGACCCCGTTAGTCCCTGAAACAGCGCACTGGACCCGACCGCCGGTCGGCGAGTACTTGATCGCATTCTCGAGCAGGTTGCTGACGATCATCTTGATCCGATCCGCGTCGCCGAACACCATGACAGCCACCGGGGGCGTTTCGAGGCTCAACACGTGATCCGGGCCGGCGAGGGGTCGAACAACCTGCATCGCGTCGGCCGCGACTTGGCGAAGGTCCAGCCGGTCGCGGCTCAATGCCAGCCGGCCATCCTCGAGTCGCGCCGAATCCAGCATCTGCGCGACCAGCATGTTCAATTCGCCCGTCTTGGCCTTCAAGACTTCCACCGCCCGCAGCCCTGACTCCTTGAGCTCGCCCAATGACCCCTGCTCGAGCATCGACAGGTAACCGTTGATCACGCCCAGCGGGCTGCGCAGCTCGTGCGAGGCGAGGTTGAGGAACTGGGTCTTCGTCTTCTCGAGTGCCGCCAGCCGCTCGGTGACCCGAGCACGATCGAGCGCCGCGGTGATATTGGCGGCGTAGCCCCGCAGCCGCGCCACTTCGTCGGTACCGAAGAAGGGGGTGTAAGCGCCGGAGACGACCACCATCGCGCCCGGACCGAGATCCAGAGGGAGGGGAACCACGATCGCGTCCTCACGGCGCGAGCCCGGCGTGGCGAGCAGTGCCGGCTGGCCCTTGGGGTCGACGTGGGCGGCCAGCCCGAGCGCGGTCTCCTGGTCCAGGCCTCGCAGCGCGAGCACCTCGCCATTGGCGTCGACGATGGCAATGCCCTCAGCCCCGACCAGCCGCAGGCCCCACTCGGCGGCACGCTTCGCCAGGGTCGCGCGGTCCGGACTGAAGAGCACCAGGTCGTGAACCGCGTCGCCGTACTCATCCTCTTCTCCTTGGCGCCAGACCCGCCGCAGCCATTTGGGTGCGGCGAAGCTGACGTAGAGCAGGGGCAGCGCGACGATCGCCACCGCTTCGAAGAGCCACTGCACCCCGGGGTTGGTGGCCGCAGCTCCCCCAAACCCGGCGACCAGCAGGATCATGACGATCGCCCCGTAGCCGCCCGCGATCGCCCGCAGCCGCGCGCGCTGCACCGCCGGCCGGCGCTCGGAGGCGATCCAGAAGCGAACGATCGGCTCGACCACGCAGGCGGACCAGACGAGAACCACGACGATGGTGGCAATCGATTGCAGGGCCGTCGGCCGTTGGTGCAGATCAGACGGAATCCCCACCACCAGCGCAAAAGCCGTCGCCGCCAGTGTCAGCGCCAGTGCCCCGACCTGCAAGCGCCGGCTCAACGGAATGAAGCTGTCGCGGAAGAGGAGGAGGGCGTAGCCCGACGCCATGAAGAGGACCAGCGCAAGATCACCCAGGGCAGGGTCAAGCCGGTGGCCGGTGAGGGTGTTCAGCTGGCCGACGACACTCGTCACCCCGAGCGTGGCGAGCGCCAACGCCAGGTAGCCGCGGCTCCGCTCCCGATGGCGAAGCCAGTCCACGACGGTGAACACGCCCAGCGCCAGGAAGCTGAGGCTGACGGCCGCCTGAACGATCTGGAGCGGCTCGCTCACGATCACAACTTTACGCCTGGCTCATCAGAGAAAGCGACATCTGGTGACGCACCCTAACCACCATTACGTGGCTATCACCTTTTCCGTAAACAAGTTTGGCCTCAGCCGACCGGTATCATCGGGCTGGCCTCGCGGGCCTCAGCGGGCCCCGCTCCGGCGTGAAAAAGCGGGGAGAAAGAGGAGGTGAACCGGGTGGACGACGTGCTTCGGATCGCGATCGTCGCGCCAGCCTGGTACCCACTGCCGCCGAGAGGCTACGGAGGCACCGAGCTGGTGGTGCATCTGCTCCACACTGAGCTCCGCCGCATGGGCCACGAGGTCACCGTCTTCGGCGCGGAGGGATCGGCGCCGGGGGTCACGATGCTGGCCGACGCCGCCTGGAGCCAGGATCTCGGAGGGCCGGCCGAAGCCGCTCGGCAGGCGACCTACCTGGCTCGCGTTTACGACGCCATGGCAGGCCGGCGCTTCGATGTCATCCACGATCACACCGGTTTCGAGGGCCTACTGCTGGCCCTCCAGAGTGGGCTGGCGCCCGTCGTCGTCCACACCATGCATGGCGAGCTGTCCGAACCGATGTGCACCTTCTACAAAGAGGTGGCCGAGCGGGCTCGCCTGTGTGCCATCAGCCTCGCGCAGGCGGCGAGCGCCCCCGACGTGAAGCTGGCCGGCATCGTCCATAATGCCGTCGAGCTTCCGGCGGCGCCGGCCAGTACCGCGCACGAGCGCTACCTGATCGAAGTCGCCCGGATTACGCCCGACAAAGGCCAGCACCTCGCCATCAAGGTGGCGCAGCGGGCCGGCCGCAAGTTGATCCTGGCCGGCAAGGTCGAGCGCTCCGGGGAAGGCATGCGGTATTTCGAAGAGCAGGTGGAGCCTTTCCTCAGTCCAACGGTCGAGTACTATCCCAATGTCGCCGGTGCCCAGAAGGCACGGCTGATCTCGCGAGCCGCCGCCGGGATCTTTCCTCTGCAGTGGGCCGAGCCGTTTGGCCTTGCGATGGTCGAGTGTATGGTGGCCGGCACACCGATCCTGGCGCTGCGCGTCGGCTCCACGCCCGAGCTGATCGAAGAGGGCGTCACCGGCTTCCTGGCCGAAGACGTCGACGACCTGGTGGAGGGTGCCAACCGGCTCGACGCGATTGACCGGGTGCGCTGCGCCACCGTCGCCCGCGAGCGCTTTAGCCCGCGCCACATGGCGGAACGGTACCTTGCCGTCTACCGCCAGGGGTCGGTCGAGGTCGAGGCCTTCGCGTTGTCGGACGGCGCCAAGGCCGCGGCGCTCACCCCGCCGCGAGCTGCTGCGACGCCTTAGCGACCCGGTCGATGATCGCCTTCCCCTCGCCGGTGGTCTCGTCCAGCCAGCGCGGCACGGCGTAGTTGTCGATCACCACCGGTCGGTAGTCGACGCGGACCAGCCGGCTGCCGTAAAAGGTGTAGCGGCCGACCATCCCTTCGCGTGTTTCCTGCGACCACATCTGATCGAAGATGAAGTTGCCGTGCGCGTAGGTGATCAGCCGGTCTTTGTAGATCTCGACCGGTTGCACCCAGTGCGGGTGGTTGCCGATGACGAGGTCGGCGCCGTCGTCGATCGCGAGGTGGCCGATCTCCCGCGGATTATCGGGCGCGATGCCGGCACCCGCGACCGGGAGCAACTCGTACTCCTTGCCCCAGTGGAAGCTGACGACGACGACGTCCGCCTGGGGACGGACCAGGTCGATCTCCCGTTTCAGCTCCGCCCGGTCGATGCGGGCGCCGACCCCGTTGAACCCGAGAAAGGCGAACTTGATCCCGCGGATATCGCGAATCTCATAGAGGCCGAGCCCCGACATGCCGATCCCATGCTTCGAGAGCAGGATCTGCGTCTCGTTGGTGCCGGCCGGTCCGAAGTTGGTCAGGTGGTTGTTGGCCAGGTTGGCAACGTTGACGCCGGCGTAGTCGAGTCCGGCGATCGCGCGCGCGTCGCCGCAGAACTTGAAGCCGCCGTGGATGATCGGGCAGTTCTTGATCAGCGGTGCCTCGAGGTTGATGTAGAGCAGGTCACCGGTCTTGAGGTAGTCGGCGGTTTGCCGCCAGGGGTAGAGCCAGTCCTTGTGGATGACCGTCTGGTAATTCACCTCGCGAGCCGGAATCACGTCACCGGTGGCGATGATGACGCGAAGCTGCGACGGGTCGTAGAGGCTCAAGTCCGGCTTGTTGTCGCCAAAAATGCTGGCGAGACTCAGCGCCGGAGGCTCTGGGGTGGGCGTCGGCGTGGGCGTCGGCGTCGGAGTGGGGGCGTGGGCCGCGATCGGTGAGCTTCCGGTGGGGCCGCTGGTAGGCGGCGAGCAGGCTGCCACGAGGGGCAGCAGGAGTAGCGGGACCAGGGCACGACGCTTCAAGCGCCGGTAGGATACACCACCCGCCGGTAAGGCACCAGCCAGCGACGTTGCGTGATTGTCTCTCTCCAGTACCTTGCGAAACAAGGAAGCTTGTGCTACATTGCGGGCGTGCCGGCGGACGGACTCGTCAGCCAGATGCGCCGCGGGGCATTGGAGTACTGCGTGATGGCGCTGATCGTGAAGACCCCGCGCTACGCCTTCGAGATGATCGAGGCCCTCGGCAAGACCGGCCTGCTCACGACCGAGGGCACGCTCTACCCGCTCCTCAGCCGGCTCCGGCGTGATGGCTTGGTGAAAACGGAGTGGCGGGAGTCGACGGACGGCCCGCCCCGGCGCTATTACGAACTTACAGGCGAGGGTCGTCGGGCGTTGGCAGGTTTCAAGAACGAATGGGTCAGCTTTCGCGGCGCCGTCGACGGAATCCTTCAGGAGGGTACGAGATCATGACTGCTCCCCATGCTGACCAGTTGATCGAAGGCTACCTCGCCCGGCTGCACGCCGCGGCAGCCGACCTCCCGCCGGGCGTCCGCGATGAGCTGATCGAGGATATGCGGGCCCACATCGCCGAGGCCCGCAGCCGCGAGCCGCAGGAGACGGACGCGACGATCCTCAACATCCTCGACCGTCTCGGTGAACCGGATGCGGTCGTGGCAGAGGCGGGCCGCCGGTCCGAGGTCTTCGGATCGAGTCAGCCGGGTGCGCTACCCGAACCCTACCAGCCTGGCATTTTGGAGATTGCCTCCATCGTCCTCCTCCCGTTTCTCTGGCCGGTTGGCGTCATCCTGCTCTGGATCTCGCCCGCCTGGACTCTGCGAGACAAGCTCATTGGCACGCTGCTACCGCCTGGGGGCTACCTCGGCATCTTCTACTTCGGGCTGATCGTTGCCCACGTCGGCGTTCGCGGTGAGGGGAATAGCTGCACGTCCTCCACCGATTTCGCGGGCAACATCCAGACTTCGTGTACGAGTGCATCGGCACTTCAGGTCATCGGCGTCGTTCTATCGGTGGTTCTCTTGATCGTTCTGTGGCTGTTGCCTCTGATTACCGCCGGTTACCTGGCCATTCGCCTCCGCTGGGGTCGCCGCCGGCAAGAGGCTGTCGCCTAACGTGTTCTGTTGCGTCCTTCGATGGCTCACCGGCCGTCCTGCTTGGCCTCGCTTGCGCTCAGGTTGCTGTTCTGTGAGAGCTCACGGTTCAATTCCGATTCGGCCGCGGCCACGACGTTGTCCATCGCCGCGATCGAGCTCGATACGTCCGGGCGGCTGGTGGCCAGCGCTGCCCGCTCGGTTTGCGTCAACGCCAGTTCCTGGTCGGCGATGAACTGCTCGAAGGCGGCACGCGTAGCCCCTTGCAGCGGTGAGGCCTGCTGGCGCAGATGTTCGAGGCCGACGCGGTTCCGCTGATAGGCGGCCCGGATCGCGGCGCTCGGATCGATCGCGCCCGTGGCTGTTTCGCCCACGTGGCTGGCGGCCGTTTGCAGCGCCGCGGGAAGCGTCAGCGGTGCGAGCGGCCGCTGCGGTGCCCATGCCGCGTGGGCGACGACCCCGCTCGTCAAGGCGATCGCAATGACGATGCTCAGCATGCGGTTCGTCATCTTGATGACCATGTCAATGTCCTCGACCTCAGGCTACCCCCGCCACGCGGT
>DASZJR010000090.1:0-2962 GCA_035947855.1 Candidatus Dormiibacterota bacterium | reverse complement strand
CAGCTCGAGGGCATCGCGCGTTGCCGGCATGGCCCGGCGCGTTTCGAGCCCCGGCGCCCGCGGGGGGATCGCCAGCAGGAACGGGGCGCCGAGGTCCTGGCAGATCTGCAGTCGGGGTTTCAAGTCATCCTCGATGAGTCTCCGGTCCATCCGCCCGTCGGCTTGAACGGTGAGGGCCACGCCGTTCAGGGTCAGGACGTCCCTGGGCCGCACGATGGCAGCGGTGGCGCGGACCTCGGCCGCGTCTTTCAGCAGGCGCTCGGCGCGTGCCTCGATTCCCGCGTACCCCGTGTCGCGCGCAATCTCCAGGACGCGTGGCGTCGGCGTCGTCATCAGCGTCGCGCCGTTCAGGTAGATGGCCGTCATCACTTCTCGCGGATGACGCCGAAGGTCAGCCCGGCGACCATGTACCTGCGCGCGAGCACCATCAGGACGAGTGGCACGGACATGGCGATCACGCCCGACGCCGCCATGTCGTTCCAGATGATCTCGAACTGGGTGACCAGGCCCTGGACGCCGACCGGGAAGGTCTGGGACTGCGGCGTGGCGGTCAGGATCAGCGCGAAGAGAAACTCGCTCCACGCAAACGTAAAGACGATCGTCGCCGCCGCCAGCAGGCCGGGGGTGGCCAGCGGCAGGAGCACGCGGCGGAATGAGGTCCAGCGGTTGGCCCCATCAACCAGGGCTGCCTCTTCGAGCTCGATGGGGATCTCTGCGAGGAAGCCTTTCAACATCCAGATCGCAAACGGCAAATTGAAGAGTGAGTAGATGCCGATCAGGGCGATCGGCTGGTTGTAGATCTGCAACGTGCGGACGATCGCAAAATACGGGACGACCACGGCGACGGGCGGGAGGAAGCGAAGCGACAGCGCCCAGTTCAGGACACCAACGCGCAGCTGCGGGGGGACGGAAAGGCGGGTGATCGGGTAGGTGATCACCAGCCCGACGGCAATCGTTACCACAACGGTGGCGGCGCAGACGATCACGCTGTTCTTGAGCAATACCCAGAAGCCGCGATCGAAAAGGACGCTGCCGTATGAGTTCAAGCTCGGGTGCTGCGGGAAGAGCGTGATCGACTGATACAGTTCCGCTTTGCTTTTCAGCGACGTCGCGATCAGCCAGTAGAGCGGGAAGGCGTAAAGAAAGCCGGCGACGCCGAGGCCGGCGACGATCAGGATGATCCGAGCCCAGACGGCGGCACCGCGGCTGCGCATCAGGCCCGCTCCAACGGGAGGGCTCGCGTCACGAGCGAGTAGAGGATGCTGATCGACACCAGCACCATCACGGCGAGCGCCGCGGCCTGGCCTCCGTCGAAAAATCGAAACTCGATCCGGTAGATGTAGAGGCTGAGCAACTGGGTGGCCGTCCCGGGGCCGCCACCAGTGAGGATGTAGACATGGTCAAAGACGCGGAGCACGTCGGCCACCCGAAAGAACAGGATCAGCAGAAACAGCGGTCGCAGGTAATGCAGCTCGATGTAGATGAACTGTGTCCACCAGGTGGCGCCGTCGACCTGTGCCGCCTCGACGGACTCCTTGGGCACCGTCTGCAGTCCGGCAAAGAGCACGAGGTAGACGAACGGCGTCCACTGCCAGATGTCGACGCTCGCCACCGAACCCATGGCGAGGATGGGCACCCCGAGCCACTGGATCTCGGAGTGCGTGATGCCAAGCGACTGCAACACATAGTTCAGGACGCCGTAGCCGGGAGCGTAGATCAGCCGGGCCACCACGCCCACGGCGACGGGCGGGACGACCAGCGGCACAACCGCCAGCACGTAGAGCGTCGCGCGCAGCCCGGCGCGCTTGACGGCGCGATGAACCAGCAGCGCGAAGCTGAGGCCGAGGAGGATCTCGGTGGGGAGAACGATCAACGCATACAGCCCGGTGGCGCGCAGCGCATCGACGAAGAGGGGATTGCCCAGGGCCCTCGCATAGTTGCGGAAGCCGACGAACGTGCCGTCGTCCAGCGTGAGCGATTGCCAGACCGCGATCACGAAGGGGATCGTGACGATGACGAAGATGGTGCCGAGCGCCGGCAGGAGGATCGTGTAGGCGAGCCGCTCCTGTCGGCTGCGCCGTCGCCGACCGGCCCCCACCGGTTTCGAACCGGTCGGGACCGGGAGTTCGGCGACCACGCGGCTCACATCGTCAAATGTAGGACGGTTCGCTTAGGACGGGTAGTTGGCGGCCTTCATCAGCGTGCGAATTTCGCCCGCCGCCTTCTGCATGGCGGCCGCCGGGGTCAGCAGGCCGGCCACCGCGGCGTTCATCGCCGTTCCATACGAGGTTTCGACGGCGCCCCACTGGTCGGTGCGAGGCCGCCAGTTCGGCACAGCCGCGAAGGAGGCGGCGAGTGCCTTGAAGTAAGGGTTCGCCGCCGCGAGCGACGCGTCGTTGAGGATGCTGTTGCGGATCGGGATGCCGCCCTGGGCGACGTAGTTCCGCATCTTGTCGGTCTTGAGCATCCACTTGATGAAGTCGGCCGCCGCTGAACCGTTCTTCGAACCCTTGGGAATGCCGAGTAGCCAGTTGCCCATCATTCCCAGACCCTTGCCGCTAGGCCCCTGCGGAATCGGGATGTACGAGACCTTGCCCTTGACCGTGCTGACGGTCGGGTCTTCGACGATGCCCGTGATCTCACCGGGCCAGACGGTGGACTGGTACGCCTTTCCGGTCGCCATCGCCTGCGAGCGCTCGGCGGCGTCAAAACTCTCGGCTCCCGGCTCTGCGTATTGCTTGAGCTTCCTGGTCAGGAAGTCCACCGCCGTGATGGAAGCGTCCGTGTCGAGCTGGACCTTCCAGCTGTCGTCAAAGATATTCCCGCCGAAGGACCAGAGGATCGGCAGCGAGTCGCTGCTCACCGGGTTGGTTGCCTTGCCGCGGATGACGTAGCCGTAGAAATTCGCGGCGTTGTACGTCTTCGCGTTGTTGAGCACGTCAGTCCAGCTGGTCGGCGCGGC
>DASZJR010000089.1:0-5507 GCA_035947855.1 Candidatus Dormiibacterota bacterium | reverse complement strand
GAACGCCTCGCATACGACGCCGACGGGCAGCTTCGCAATGCGTCCTTCATGGAGTTCCTCATGCCCTACGCGACCGAGATCCCGCCGATCGAGATCGACCATATCGAGACGCCGTCGCCTCTCAACCCGCTGGGCATCAAGGGAGCGGGCGAGGCGGGGGTGATCCCCGTGGGAGCAGTGCTCGCTGCAGCAATCGAGGAGGCGCTCGGCGTTCCGATCACCGAGATGCCGCTCTCGCCCCTGAAGCTTTTCGAGATGGCCGGCCGGCATACGAACACGAGCTAAACCGGAAAGGAACGCCTGACCCGCGACCATAATCCGGTCGGTATGACCGCCGACCGCGCTCGACTGCACCAATACCTTCGAGTCGCAGCCTTGCTGCAGGTCGGTGGAATGCTGGCGACGATCGGGCTCACCGTTCCGGATTTCATCGACTACCAAACCCGGGCGCTGGAATGCGGCTGGTGTTTCGACTTCCGGGGCGCCCCCTTCGCACTTTCGTTGACGTTCCTCGGGCCGGTCATCTTGGTGCTGCTGCTCGTCGCCTGGCGGTGGCGAGGACCACGCTTGTGGCCGCTTACGATCGTGGCGCTCATCGACGCCTTGGCGATCGTCTGGTCCGTCGGGGTGATCATTCCCCTGGTCTTCACGCGGAGCGACATCGTGCCGCCCGCGGCCTCGGCGGCGCCGCTCCTGCTCCTCCCCGCAATCGCTACCCTCGCCCTCGGCGCCGCCCTCCTCAGGTCAGTGCCCTGGGCGAAAATCCTCGCGGCGAGCGCCGTCGTTTCCCTCCTGCCTGTCGCGTGCCAGGGCTTGGGCCTCATCGGACCTGTCCACCAGAGCACCCCTGGAGAGCTGTCGCTTCCATTCAGCAGGACCACCGTCTACGAGGGGCTCGACCTGGGCTGCGTGGACCGCGTGCAGGGCTGGGTGGACAAGCACACATGCCTGAAGTCGACATTGTTGATCTATCGAGGGACGGGTGAAATGTCGAAAGACGTGACAACCATCCACCAGGCCCTGGCCGCCCGCGGACAAAATGTCTCGTTCGGCGGACCCGTCTCAGGGCTGCCACAAGATGGAGGCATCAGCCCCAGCTACAGCCGGGATGTCGACACCAGCAATGCCGGAGCCTGCCTGATCATCACCGACCGTGTTTCGGCGCCCCCGTCGAACACTAGTGTCGGGCGGTGCGCGATGGTGACCGACTATGCCGACATCCGCACGCACTGGCCGGCGAACGACTCTTACGCCATCGGCATCATCCACTACTGGGAGCGGCGCGACTACCGCGATCAGTACTCGGTGACATTCAGCCACATGCCGGTTGGGATCGCGCCCGGCGGCAGCGCCCCGATTGATGTGCACGCGCGCCCAAACACCTCATGCAGCATCGTCGTGTTTGATTCCTCAGGACAGTCCAACGCGCCCGGATTCGACCCCAAGACCACCGACGCCGCGGGTGATGTCGCGTGGACATTGTTCGTCGACAAGAGCGCAATGGCGGGCCAGTGGCCGATCAAAGTAACCTGCGGTGCGTCGTCGGGATGGAGTTCCTGGTATGTCTATCGTCCCGCAACCTGACGCAAGTACTGGGGGAGGGCCGAAAGTCCCAGTGACAGCCGGCCAACGCAGGTCTAGGTTGCGAGCAGCAAGATGTATCTACTGGGCAGGTTTGCAGGGCTCGTGACGAGGGTGCTCGACCGCCGCACTCGGTGGGTCGAGATCTCGGTCACCCGCGCGCGGAGTCACGACCCGTCCTGACGACGGCGGCGACGATGTTGCCCCCGGGCGGCCCCTGGTGGGAATTGCGCTCACCTCCGCTCACGTAGTTCGTGGTGCGGCCGGTCACCGACGCCACGAGCATCCCTCCCAGCGCCTTCCCGATCTGATACGCGTCTGCATCGTCCAGGAGCGTGATCCTCTGGCCTCGGATCTGATCGCTCCCGGGTATCACCGACTTGGCGAAGACATGAACGAGTCGCGAGAGGTCGTTTTCAGTCGGCAAGGCGCTGAACTTCAAACCCGCGGCGCGGAGCGCGTTCCTTACGCCTTCGGCGTCGATGAAGTCGCGCGTGACCGCATGGCCGATCCGCAGCCGGCTCTGCGACGTGACGGAGTTGCCAAACACGACCACCTCGCCGTGGCGCTTCTCGCCCCCTGAGGAGGTCATCGCCACCTCGGAGTACAGGTTCCAGTCGCGGCGCACGACGGCGTCTGAGAGCGACGATTCCGGGACCTCGCCGAGCGCCATCGCCACTCCAAGCGCGGCCGCGTCGTTCGCGTAGACCCCCGCGCCCTCGGGTCCGAACGTGAGGTCGTGCGAGACCACCGTCTTCCCGCGCGCTTCCGCGTCCTTGATGCTCGCTGTCGTCAGCCCTGGCACCTTGACCATCACCAGGTGCACGTCCTTGGGATCGGTGAGGCCGGCATCCGCCATCGCCTTGTGTGTGGCCGCGGCCACCTTGCGGATCTGGCCCATCCGGCCGACTTCCTCGGGCGGCATCGGATCGGACCCTGCCCGGCCGACCACCAGCATCTTTTCGCCGCCGCCGCTTGCATCCCCATCCGGAACTTCGACCCATTCGCGCGTGACGGCCGCAATGTGCGGTGTGATCACGCCCGGGCAACCGCCCGACAGCACGAAAATCACCTGCTTGGCCACGTCGCTCGCGGGAATGGCGAGAAACTTACCCGTCCATTCGCGCAGCACCACGTCGGCCCACACGCGGCCCCAGTCGTCGTGCGCGCCGGTCCCTTCTGTCTTTCCGACCAGCGCGACGAGCGTGTCGGGCTTGATCTTCCCCGAGTCCGCGAGTTGCTGCAGCCCGGTCGTGTCGGCCGGCGTGGCCATGGGACAGACGAACAGTTCGACCCTTTGAGCTTTCATCACGTGCACATTGTCAGGCGCCGTCATGCGGGCGCTGGAAACCGAAGCCCGGCATCGCCTCCAACTGTTCCGCCAGGGCCAGCAGCTGCCACTCGCGGCCCGATGGCGCGACCAGCTGCACGCCGACCGGCAGCCCGTCGTGCAGGCCGGCCGGGACCGAAACCGCGGGCGTGTGCGCGAAGCTGACCGGCAGCACGAACTGGATGTAGCGTCCGTACTGCTCGCTGAGGAAAGGCGGCACGGCCTCGATCGCCATGGGGACCAGGCCCAGGGTGGGGGTGAGCAGGAAGTCGAAGTCCGCGAGCAGCGGCTTCACTACGACGCCGTAGGCGGCGTTCGTGGCGGCCTCGAAGGCGCCGAAGTAGTCGAGCGCCGACAGCGCGCGTCCCTGCTCGACCAGCTTGCGGATGCCCGGGGCGAACAGCTGCGGGTCGGCGGGAAAGGATGCCATGCTGGCCCGCCGCACCACCCCGTAGCCGGCCGCCACCGCCTCCGATTCCCAGGCGATCCGCTCCACTCGAAAGCCGGCTGACTCGAACGCGTCTCCTGCCCGCCGGCAGGCGTCCGAGCATGCGGCGTCCATCCCGAGCTCGGTCGTGTCGGCGACGCCGATCCGGAGGCCCTTCGCCATCGGGGTTTTCTGAGGCAAAGCGGCGTCCGCCATCACAGAGAACAGCAGCTTCACATCCCCGACGGTCCGGCCGAGCGGGGCGACGACCGACAGCCCGGCCGGGTCGACGATCTCGCAGGGCACCCGGTCGGGAGACGGGCGCAGGCCCACGACTCCGCAGCACGAGGCGGGGATCCGGATCGAGCCGCCCATGTCCGTGCCTATCCCGACAGTGGCCATCCCGGCGGCCACGGCAGCGGCGCTGCCACCGCTCGAGCCGCCCGGTGTGATGCCGGCCCGGAACGGGTTGTTGGTGGCGGGAAAGATGGCGTTGGTCGTCCCGACGGCCGCCGCCAGCTCCGGGAGGTTGGTCTTGCCCAGGATGGCCGCACCGGCCGCCCGGGCTCGGGCCACGGGCACTGTGTCCGCGTTCGGGACGCGGTCGCGCCACACCGCGCTCCCGTCGGTCCACGGCATGCCCGCCACCGGCAGGTTGTCTTTCACCGCCAGCGTCGTGCCCGCCATCGGGCCGGTCCCAGCCCGCGCGCTCCGATCCACGTGCACGTACGCGTGAATGCGCGGATCGAGCCGCTCGATGGCGGCCAGATGGGCGCGCACCACCGCCTGGGGGTCGTCGGTCATTTGATCACCGGCCAATTGTCGTTCCGAGCAGCGCGCTTGACATCCAGAATTCAACGAGCGTAGAATTCAATGAGCGTTGAATTAAGCGAAGGAGGGTGGGCAAATGTTGAGTCGAACAGAATCGCTTAGGGGTCTGGTCCCGCCTCTGATCGGGGGCCTCTTGATCGTCGTCGTGTTCATCGGCCTCATCGGGACCGCGATCCGAAGCCCGCAGCCGCACGACATCCCGGTGGGCCTGGTCGGACCCGCCCCCGCTCTGCAGCAGATCGAATCGTCATTCGGCGCCAATGCGCCCGGTGCGTTTCAGTTCACGGAGTACGGCTCCGAGCAGGAGGCACGGGCCGCGGTCGACGCACGCTCGGTGGATGGCGTCCTGGTCCTCGGCAGCGGGACCCTGATCGTGGCCGGCGCAGCCGGCGACGGGGCGACCGGCGTCATCACGGCAGCTTTCACAAACGCCTTCAAAGCCCAGAGCAAGGCGCTGACCGTTGAGACCGTGCGCCCATTCCCAAGTGGCGACGCGCACGGCCTGATCCTTTTCTTCGTCGTCGTTGCGACGCTGATCAGCACGCTGGCCTCGCAGGCGATCTTGCTCGCCACCGGCAACGCAGTGGGCCTGGGCTTGCGGCTGGGCCTGACCGCGGTCTATGGCGTGCTGGTCGGATTGACGGCCATGGGCATGGCGACGTGGATCTCGGGTGGCTACGGAGACGGGTTCTGGGCGGCGGCCGGCTTGGTCGCGCTGGCCTCGATGGCGCTGGGCGCGATGGTTGGCGGCCTGGCTCGCCTCCTTGGAACGCCCGGCATCGGGTTGGCGGCGCTGCTCATGTTGCTCAGCCTCGTTTCGTCAGGCGGACCGGTTGGGAGCCAGCTGCTGCCCGACTTCTACCGGGCGCTGGCGCCCTGGACGATCGCGGCCCAGGTGTACAGCGCGCTGCGTGGGGCGCTGTTCTTCTCCGGCGCCGCTGTGGCTGGGCCGATCGCGGTGATGGCAGGATGGCTGGTCGTCGGAGTGGCGTTGATCTTGCTCGGCGGGCTGGTTGCCGGGCGAAGAGCCAGCCCGGAGACCGTGCAGGCTTAAATGGCGCGCACGGGCCGGCGCCCGGGCTCGGGCGGCACGCGCGAACGGATTCTGGCCGCGGCCAGGTCCGATTTCGGCAACAGCGGTTACGAAGGCACCACCATCCGGGGCATCGCCGCGCAGGCCAGGGTCGACCCAGCCCTGGTCATGCACTACTTCGACTCCAAGGAAGGCGTCTTCCGCGCGGCGGTTCGGTTCCCGGTCGATCCGGGCGAGTTCATACCGAAGCTGGTGGCGCCCGGCCTGGACGGGCTCGGCGAGCGCCTGGTGCGCTTCTTTGTCGA
>DASZJR010000088.1:0-7672 GCA_035947855.1 Candidatus Dormiibacterota bacterium | reverse complement strand
GGGGCCGAGTCGAGCCCGTTCTTGGCGAGGACGCGCTTGACCCGCGCCGCGGTTGTCTCGGCGGAATCGACCACGGTCATCTTGTCGCCGGTGATTTTTCGGATCAGGGGTTTTAGCATCGGGTAGTGCGTGCACCCGAGGATCAACGTGTCGGCGTGGTAGTCGAGGATGTCGCTCAGGGCCGCGCGCAGCACGGTCTCGGTCTCCGGAGCATCGGACTTACCCGCTTCCACCAGGTCGACGAGCTGCGGGGCGGCCTTGGGCAGAACGCCGATCGTGGGGTTCGCCTCCCGGATCGCGTGCAGGTACTCCTGGCTCTGCATCGTGCCCTCCGTCGAAATCACGCCGACGCGCTTGTTCTTGGTCGCGGCGACCGCGGCTTCGGCGCCCGGGGTGATGACCCCGATGATCGGGATGTCGAAGACCTCGCGCGCAGTGTTCAGCGCGGCGGCGGTGGCGGTGTTGCAGGCGATCACGACCAGCTTGACGTCGAGCTTCTCCAGAAAGCGAATGATGTTCAGGGCAAAGGTCCGGACCTGCGCCTGGTAGCGGGGCCCGTAGGGAAAATGGCCGAGATCCGCGAAATAAATCGTGGATTCGTTCGGGAGCTGCCGCTGCAGCTCGCGCAGCACCGTGAGGCCGCCGACGCCTGAGTCGAAGACGCCGATGGGCCGCGGGTCACTCATGTGCGCCACCCCATCTTAACAATCCCTAATTGAATTGGACCGCAACCCGCTACGAATGGCAATCGGGCCCCGAATTGATCTCCGCACCGAAATCACTGCAAGTGAGCGCCTCCGCTGCGGTTGTACCGGCGATGAAGCCTCACGTCCGCCGCGGTCGCGCCGCCAAAGAGAAGCGTATCCAGCGCGCCAAAGCCCGCCTGGCTGCCCCCAAGAAGCAAGCCGCCTAACCTGCGCCTGCCGGAAAACCCCCCAAGACCGCTAGACCCTTCGCGCTCCGATCTTGTGTGGTCCTTTACGGACGGCCAATAGCGATCAGCACCCCGCGTCCAGAACCCGTTACATCGCTCGACGCCGGCGGTGGATGGGTCCGGCTTTTTCCGCCCAGGGGGGTGATGGATATGGGGCATGCCGGCCCGGCCACCTTCGATCACCGTCGTCGTTTGTTTACGCCTGGGACGCCCCGCATGATGGGCGGCGTTTTGTCCGGCTGTGCAGACGAGGTCCCGATGTCGTGAGATTCGCTGGCCCGACGTTCGGCCTGCGTGCGCTGGTGCTTGCCGGAGGAATCGCGGTCGCGACTGCCTTGGGCAACCAGGTTGGTGCCTCGGCGGATAGCGTGATGAGCATCCCGGTGATGGGCCAGCAAGAGGCCGGCTGGGCGAGTATGAACCTTGGCACGTCACCCGCGTCCATCGGCTCGGACGGCTGTGCGATCACCTCCGTGGCGATGATGCTGCGTTACTACGGCATCGACACCGACCCCGGAGCCCTCAATGCCTGGCTGACGGCGAACGGCGGCTACGCATACGATGACCAGCTGATCTGGGACGCCGTCACCAACTACTCGGCCGATCAGGTCGCATTCTCCGCATGGCTTGGTCCCGATCTGAACGCCATCCAGACTGAGCTCGACGCCGGGCGTCCGGTGGTGGCCGAGGTCCGCCTCGGCGGCAACCAGCACTTTGTCTTGCTGACGGGCTACGCGACCGAAAGCGGGTTGTTGATCAACGATCCCTGGTTTGCCGACAGCGTGCGATTCAGTGACCGCTACGGCGATCCCGCCGCCGGCATCGTCTCGATTCGGACGTTCATGCCGGCCGACCCGGGCGGCGCGCGCGGCGAGGGCCGCGTGAGCTGGCTTGCCAATGCCGTACCCGCCGTACATCTATCGCAATGACAAGCGCGTCGGGCGCGAGCGGCACAGTCGTTCGGTACTGAGAATATTTTCTTCGCAACGCCGTGATGGCCCGCTGATGCTCGGCGCCGTGGTCGATGACGCGCGCCTTCCCACGCAGTAGGACGTACCAGAGTCGCCGCCAGTCCTCGACATAGTGATCGATAAGCAACGACGCCCTCGGATTCGCCCGCACATTTCTGACGCGTCGCAATTGGCCTGGATTGACTGACTTCGGCTTGCCGTCGATCGCCTGGTAGAGCGTCTCCCCAATCAGGACGAAACAGACCGGCACCAGCGAGGGGGTGCGGCCATCCGATGTCGCCAGATGCCCGACCCGTGCCCGGGTGATGCGCCGTCGTAAGCCTGTGTCGATCACGGCGAGGTCAACATTAGCCGCGTCTCCTTCCCGCAAGTGGGATTGACTTTTGTTGATATTTGGTCTATATCATTTATTACAGCGATGACTGTCACCGACTGGTTGAAGGCGCGCGGCATCGAATTGGGTGCCTCGCTCTGCACGGCCGCAGTCCTGATCGGCGGGCTCGCCATCGGCGTGCCCTTCCTGCGGGAGCGCATCCCCGAGGTGTTTCTGTACAGCTTCTGCTGCGTCGCGGCAGTCCTGCTTCGCGCCGTGATCGACCTGGCCGTGCGGGCCACCATCCTCGCGGTCCGCGGCACTCGACCGGCGGCGGCGCCGGCCGCGGTCCGCCTCGAGCCCTCGGGCGCCTGATCGGTTGCCATTTTTGATATCGGCGCTATAAAGAAAACCGCGGCCAATGGTAAGATGGGCATCCGGGTCAGCCACCAGCGCATGGCCCCCCAGCAAGGAGGAAACGATGGGGTATTTGCGAGGCATCGTGCATGGAGCGATCATCGGCGGGGCCGTGGCCTTGCTCTACGCGCCCAAGCCCGGACGGCAGATGCGCGCGGAGCTTTCGGACCGCCTCGACCAGGTGCGTGGCCAGGTGCAGCCGGTGTTGGACCAGGCCCAGGGTGTCGTGGATTCGGCCCGTCCCCAGGTCGAACGCGGTATTTCGAAGGCCCAGCAGCAGGCCCAGCGAATCACGCGCATGGGTAGCGGCAGTGCCACCGGTCCGACCCCGAACTAGAATCATCTTGTGACGCGTAACGGAGAGGGCATCGTCGTTGCGGGGGGCGTCCGTACCGCCATCGGCAAGTTTGCCGGCGCCTTCAAGGACACCCCGACGTCGGATCTGGGCGCGAAGGCGATCCGCGCCGCCGTTGAACGCGCGGGAATCTCCCCCGACGTCGTCGACGAAGTCATCCTGGGCTGTGTCGGCCAGGTCGGCGAAGACGCGTTCAATGCCCGGCTCGCGACGCTGAAGGCCGGACTGCCGGAGAAGACCACGGCGTTCAACGTCAACCGGCTGTGCGGATCCGGACTGCAGGCGATCAACAGCGCCGTCCAGGAGTTGCGCACCGGTGAGGCGCAGGTGGTCGTCGCCGGCGGCAACGAGAACATGTCGATCCAGCCCTACTTTCTCCCCAGGTCCCAGGTCGGCTGGCGACTGGGCGAGGCGACGCTGGTCGACGGCACGCTGTCCCTGGTGACGGATCCGTTTGGTCGCTACCAGATGGGCGCCACCGCCGAGAAGGTCGCCGAGCGCTATGGCGTCTCGCGCCAGGCGCAGGATGCCTTCGCGGCGGAAAGCCAGCGGCGGGCGGCCGCGGCGATCGCCGAGGGTCGCTTCGACGACCAGATCGTGCCGGTCGCGATCCCGCAGAAAAAGGGAGATCCCGTGATGGCGCAGCTCGATGAGCATCCGCGGCCCGGCACGACGGTGGAGTCGCTCGGCCGCCTGAAGCCCGCCTTTCGTGACGGCGGCAGCGTGACTGCCGGCAACTCGTCGGGTATCAACGACGCCGGGGCCGCCGTCGTGGTGATGACTCGGGCGAAGGCCGACGAGCTGGGGGTCACGCCCCAACTGGAGTGGGTCGCCGATGCCGTCGCCGGCATCGCCCCGGAGATCATGGGAGTGGCCCCGATCGTTGCTGTGCAAAATCTCTTGAGGAAGGTCGGAATGACGATTAACGACATCGATCTGATGGAGCTCAACGAGGCTTTCGCCGCGCAGGCGGTCGCCGTGATCCGCGAGCTGGAAATCGACCCGGACAAGGTGAACCCGAATGGCGGCGCCATCGCACTCGGCCACCCGGTCGGCGCCACCGGCGCGATCCTGACCGTCAAGCTGGCCTACGAGCTCAAGCGCCGGCAGGCCGAATGGGGCATCGTGACGATGTGCATCGGCGGCGGCCAGGGGATCGCCACCCTCTTTCGGAATCTGAACTAGACTCTCCGGCTGCACGAGTTCGGCCCGCGGCACGTTGTATTCGGAGGCATGTCCCGCCTGCCTCGGCGCCCCATCGTCCTCGCAGCCACACTGGTGCTCACCTTGATCGCGCTGGTGCGATATGGCGTGCTGGTCACGATCCTGGTCATGGCCCTCGGGGTGACCGCGGCCGTCCTCGTCGGCCGTCACCAGCGAGGCGCGTTCGGGATCCGCAAGAAGGGCCCCAAGGGCCCGGTCTGGCGCCCCAAAAATCACCACAAGGAGCTGCCGGCCCCCGCTGACGACCCGGTGATCGGCTTCCCCGAGCCCGTGGTCGAGCTCTTCGCCGCCCGGACTCCCCCGCTCGCCCATCTCGGGCTGAGCTCCACGCTTCGCAGCCAGCTCGACGGTTTTGCCCTTGGTCGCACACGGCGGATCATCGAGGCGCCCGACCTCCTCACACACGCCGCCGCCGACGCCGAAACGTGGCCGGTGATCGAGGCGGCGGTGCAAAAGACCCTGGCGCTGGCGCGGTCACGGGGCGTCGAGGTCCGTCCCGAGGGCCAGCCGCGCTTGACCCAGGCGCTCGCCCTGAGCGCCGTGCAAGGCGTCCTTCTCGCCGAGTGGCGGCAGCTGGACGACGGCGCCACCGTCTGGGACGGCGCCACCGCGCGAATCCGCGCGTCGGATGCCTTTTCGATCCAGCACATCACCGAGGCGATGGAGCGGCGCCAGCTGCCGGAGCTGTTCGCCGGGATCGCTCGGCGACCACCGGATTTCGAAGTCAGGCTCCTCCTGCCCTACACTCTCGCGACCGCGTTTTACCTCCGGTTGCGCGGAAAGGCACCCGAAGCCTTCGCGGCCTGAGCCGGTAACGACCGTGCCCTCAGGCGGCGCCCGCGGAGATGTCCTCGTGCCGGTTCTGGGTGAAGCGGCGGTATGAGCGGTCGCCGATCCATTGCGTCGGCGGCGCCGCGAACCATTTCGCCATGTCGTTGAGCGCGCCTGCGTACTCGGACCGCAGTTTGGCAAACGCCAGCCACGATTCGTCGGGCGGCGCTAGCGTGTAGCCGAACTTCGCGAGGCGCTGGCGAGCCTCATCGAACTCGTACCGCTCGACCCCAGGCTGGTGGTCCCGCGTAATCGCAAAAAAGCGTGCCAGGTCTTCGACCGCGTGCCGGCCCATGGCATACATCATCTGGGCAGGGCCACGCGGAACATCGACCACCGTGGTCAGCACCAGCGTCGCGGCATCGAGCACGGCCCCGAGCGCACTGATCCAGGACTCATTGTCGTGGCTCGAGCGAAAGTAGGCGAGCAAGGGATAGGCCATGTGGCTGTCGAGTACTTCCGCGGCCCACTTCTCCCACTCGATGAAGATGCGCGAAAGATCATCCTTCAGATCGAGTTTCGAGGAGGCTTCCAACAGGCTGACGCCCGACGGCGGCGCACCGGCCCGCGCATCGAGCGTGACGACCAGGACCTCCCTCCGCTGAAAAGACGCATACAGCGAGAAGATGAAACTGATCGCGAGCGCGATCAGCCCGAGCCCGGCGACCGCGGCCGTGATCGAGACCAGCCGGGCCGACCACGTATGCGCAACGATGTCGCCATAGCCGATGGTGAGCAGCGATGTGCCGGCAAAGTACATCGCCACCGGCAGGCTCTCGAGGGGCGGGCGGGTCTGTGTCCGGAGGGCGTAGAGCATCAGCCCGAAGCCGATGATGAGGCCGAGGATCCAGACGAGCAGCAGGCCGATGAGAACGCGGGGTGCAAAAGTGCCGAGAATACGCTCCCGCCCTTCAGACGAACTCTTTCGCAGCCCGAATGTTCGCCAGGCTCGCCAGCTGGTCCGGATCACCAAACGCGTCAGTCGGAACCCTCCGACCGTCGGTCGCGGCACGACCACCGACTGGAAGACGTCGTTGAGCACGGCGAAAACGACGATCGCGCCGGCCAGGAACTCGATGATTTCGATCATGTCTGCCGCTCAGATTAGCCGGTATGCCGGGACAGGGACTCGAACCCTGACGCCCTTACGGGCAGGCGATTTTAAGTCGCCAACGTCTACCTATTTCGTCATCCCGGCGCGAGCAACATTGTAGGGCGCCATCGAGCCACTCACATTTCATCCAAACTGAATGTCCCGCACCGATCGCCTTGCGGCGCTACCCTATCGATGCCACGAACGTCTTCCAGCATCGTCCTCGCACAGGACCCTCCCGCAGCAGCGTGGTCGCCCGGATCACCATCGGCCTCACCGTTGGCACGCTCGCTGCCGGCGTTCTGGGCGCCGTGGCCCAACCCGGTTTCGCCGGTAAGGTGACGGCCGTTGAAACCGGCATCCAGCAGAAGGTCGGGGTCGAGCTCGCCGTTGCGGGCATCTACCTGGAGGAGTCGGGCGTCCCGTTGCCGATGCCGTCCGAGGTCTCCATCGGGTATCTGGGGCAGCGCATCAATCGGAATCCGCTGGCATTGTTCGCGGCATGGATCGGACTCACCGCGTTGATCATGCTTGGATCGACAAACCTATTCGCCGCATCACGCCGATTCGGACCCCGACTGGTCTTCGGGCGTATCGGAACGGCATTGCATCTGACGCCCGCCGGAATTGCGCGCGCGCAGCGCTGGTTTGCTCGCTGGGGCCCGCTGGCGATCGGCGTCTCGCGCTACATCCCGGGATTGCGCTGGGGCATGGCCGTGGCCTGCGGCACCCTGGGGGTGAGTTATCGCACCTTCTGGGGCAGCACGGCGATTTCCGCCTCGATCTGGGCGGGCGCACTCCTCACGCTGGGGGTGACGATGGGCGATGCAGTCGGACGCGTGATCGCGGAGCACGTCTGGCTGGGTCTCCTCCTCCCGCTGCCCGCCACTGCGGTCGTGACCACCGGACTCATTCGGCTGGTGGTCATTCGACGATCGGGCGCGGCGGCCCCCTCGGTCTAAGCCGCTGCCGGTCGCATCCGGACCCGCTGCGTCACCACCAGCGCCAGCGCGCCGGCACCCAGGATCAGTGCCACGAGCCCGACCAGCCATCCGATCACCGGGATAACCCCGATCACGGCCAGGACAAAAAGGCCGGCCAGCAGCGCGAGGGCGTCGTGGTAGCGGCCCCAGCCTAGCTGCGCGAAGATCAGCCGGCCCAGCAGGAACCCGGAAACGACGTAGCCAATGGCCAGCGCCAGGATCCAGAGTGGGATCAGTAAGAGTCCCAGCCACCAGAACCCGAGAAAGATCCCAACGATGAACACGAGCAGCGCGATGATCGGCGTGATCACCAGGATCGCGGCCCCGATGCCCAAGCTCGCCCACGGCTGCGCCCGCTCGGTGTCGATCGCCCGGGTGCTCACGCCAGGGAGCAGGAAGATCAGGATCAGGCCGAGGGCGAGGATCCCGATCAGCGCGCGCAGCCAACCGAGGAACCCGTTGCCGGCGCCGCCACCCCGGTCGACGGGGGTGTGCCGCGTCGTCGCTCCGGCGACACTCGCGCCGTTGACCAGCTCGACCGAATTGTTGCT
>DASZJR010000087.1:0-6635 GCA_035947855.1 Candidatus Dormiibacterota bacterium | reverse complement strand
CAAGCCGTACTACGCCACGCCTGGCGATGGGATCTTCCACTTTTACTTTCCGGAGCAGGGCCTGGTCGTGCCCGGGTCGTTCATCCCTGGCGCCGACTCGCACAGTCGCGCCTACGGCGCGTACGGCGCCGTCGGGACCGGGGTGGGCAGCACGCAGCTCGGCTTCGGCTGGTCGACCGGCTACATCTATTTCACGCCGGCCAAGCGCCGTCGCGTGGTCTTTACGGGCCGGTTGCGCCCATGGGTCAGCGGCAAAGACGTCGTGCTGGCGCTGCTGCGTCGTTGGGGCAAGGCCCAGGCGCAAGGTATGAGCGTCGAGTTCGTCGACGCCGAGCGCCAGCTGCCCATTCCGTATCGCAACACCGTCGCGAACATGATGGCCGAGGCCGAGGCGCAGAACGGCATCTTCGCGCCGGACGAGGTCACGCTCGACTGGTACCGGCGTAAGGGCATTGGCGACTTGCCCTATCCGCGATTCGAGCCCGGCGACCAGGTGGCCTGGGATATCGACGAGACGCTCGACCTCTCCGAGCTGGTGCCCTTCATCGCCAAGCCGTTTGCACCGGGCAATGCCTTTCCGGCGGACGAGGTCGCCCTGGAAAAGCTGGCGTTCGATAAGGCCTTCATCGGTTCCTGCACGAACGGCGGATACGACGACCTGCTCGAGGCGGCGCTGGTGCTCCGCGCCGGGCGCGAGCACGGCTTCGAGAAGGCGCCTAAGACGTTCGTCATCTTTCCGGGGTCGGGCGGCGTCAAGCGCGATATCGAAAACGCGGAGCCGCGCCTCGGCGGCGAGTCGATCGCGTCGGTGCTGCGATCCGTCGGCGGGGAAATCCGCGAGTCGTGGTGCGGCCCGTGCTTCGGGCAGGGGCCGGATGCCCTGAAGAAAGGCGAGGTGGCGATCACGTCGTTCAACCGCAACTGGCAGAACCGGATGGGCGTTGGTGGCCTCGGCTACCTCGCGAGCCCCGCGGTCGTCGCGTCGTCGGCCCTGCTCGGTTACATGGCCGGACCCTCCGCGCTCGGGATCGAATGGAACCCGGAGCGCTTCGACGTCTCGATCTAACCCAGTTATTGGTCGTACGTCGGCCGGCTGTGGATGAAGCGCGACCCCGGCGCCACCACGTCCGTCGTGTAGTCGACCACGCGGGCCGAGTGGACGTCGGCACGGACGCGTTCCCATTGCGGCAGTGCGGACGCAATTGTGCCGCTGACCCAAACGAGCCCGGCCGCGATGATGATTGCGCCGAGGACCTGGAGCCGCGACCGCAACTGGCTCATCCAGCCGGCTCCTTGATGACTTCCAGCGACATGGCACGAGGCTTGCCCATCACCGTCAGCAGCGTCGCGATCGCCGCGCTGCGCGCGCGTAGAGCGCGAATTACAGCCGGATCGAACTGATACCCGGCTCCTGCCTCGATAGTGCGCACGGCTGCTCGAAAGCTCATGGCGACGCGGTAGGGTCGATCCGACGTGAGAGCGTCGAGCGCATCTGCCACCGTCAGGATTCGGACGGCGACCGGGATGTTCTCCCCCTTGACACCGTCCGGGTACCCAGTACCGTCCCAATGCTCGTGGTGATGGCGCACGCCCTCGAGGCTTGGCTCCAGAAAATGCAGGCCCTTGAGCATCTCGTACCCGATGACTGGGTGCTCGCGCATTGCCGCTGTCTCCCGTTTATCCAGTGGCCCCGGCTTACGGAGGACGCGATCCTCGACGCCGATTTTCCCGATGTCATGGAGAAGCGAGGCGCGACCCAGGGCGATGAGTTCATCCGCTGGCAGCCCCATTTGGTCGGCGAGTTCGAAGCTCAACCTCGCTACCCGAGCGGAGTGACCGTAGGTATAGGGGTCGCGCGCGTCGATGGCGCGCGCCAGCGCCTCAATACTCGCGAATGATGTTGACTCCAACGCCTTCGTCTTCTCTTCGAGGCTGGCCGTCATCTCGTTGAACGAAGAGGTCAAGTAGCCCACCTCATCGGCGGCGCCATTCGAGGCTCGGTCGCTGAGGTCTCCGGCGGCCACCGTTCTAACGAGCCGCTCCAACGGTTGCGAGATCCGCCGCGCGAGCAGCCCACCGACCGCAAGGACCAGCAGAGCGGTCCCGACAAAGACAAAAAGGAGAATGATGCGCAACCTGAGGGCGCCGTCGGCCACGCCATCCGCGGGCAGTCCGACTCCGAGGTATCCGAAGCGCTCGCCGCGCATCGTCCAGTCGGCGACCGCGACTGCGTAGGTATGTCCGTCGGCGCTGGCGCTCACCCGCATCAAGTGGTCGGACGTCACGGACTGGCGGACATCACGGCCGAGGGTTGGCCGCGATCCTTCCAGGGGCTGGCCGTTCAGGCCGTAGAAAAACAGCCGGCCAGCGTCCGTCCCGTGGATTTCCGCCGCGATGCCGCTGATCGACTCACCCAGGAGAACGGCACCAATGACCTCACCGCGGGGGTCCCTTATGGGGGCTGCCCAGTACACGATTTGCCCCGAGCCCTCGCGCACCACGGCCGCGTATTTATCGCCGCGTCCGTCATTTGTCCCCGAGAGCACTTGTCTGATGGCCGGCAGCAGGGCATAGCCCGCCGGCGTTGTGTCAGCTGGGATTGACAGCACGCGGTTACCGTGCGCGTCCAGGATCCGGATTACCAAGCGGGCTTGGCCTGCCGTCGCAATGTCAGCGGTATACAAGTCCGCCAATCTCCGTCCATCACCGGCTGCGAGTGCGGCCGCGAGGCCCGGCCTGGCGGCCAACGCTCGGAGGTCGTTGAGCCGGCCCGCCTCGAGGCTAGCGAGCCTGTCGTTTGCTTGGACGCTGGCGCGAACGAGGCTCTGGTCGAAGCTGGCCATGCCGGCGCTGGTGGCCTGGTACGTCAGCGCCGCCACGCCCACGACGGCGACAAAGATGAGCAGCAGCAGGAAGGGGACGATGATCTGTTGTCGGAGTGGCCGCCGCCATGCCGCACGGAGTCTCAGTTCGCTGAGCGCTGCGTCAAGGTGTGCGCTCGGCGTGAAAGAAAACGACTCAACGCGCGGTTGACTCACCGCTCACCCCCCGAAGCGAATCTGCCTCCTACCGCGATCGTCGAAGGATTGGCGCACGAGACGTAACACCGAACGCGGGTTGTGTCAAGCAAAAACCAGCGCTGTTTCAGAAAATTACGCGACGTTTTGCTTTCAACCGGGGGCTGTGCCGCGATCGGACCATTTCGGCGCTTCTCTCGTCACTCCCTGAGACGCCCCGGCGCCCGAGAGCCAGCGCCCTGACGTGTGCCCGGCGAGATGGTGCGCCCGGGGCGTTGGCTGAATGGATAGCATGCGTAACCTCCCGAGTGCGCCCCGAGTTAGCTATTCGTGCTCGACAAACTCACACGAGAGGACTTTCTAGCTCTCTTCGGGCTTGACTCCGAAGCCGAAGAGTCCATCGCTGTGGCGGACTCGCAAGAGATCCTCGCGATGGCCACCTTTCGTGTCGGACGGGCCCGATATTACTGTTAGCGCCGCTTGGGTTGGGTCAGGATCCAGTTTTCACCGAGCGTTCGTTGACAACCGCATAGATTTCGGCCTCGTCGAGCAGATGATTGCCCTGCTTGGCACGCTCGATGATCGCGCCAACCAGGTCGGGCCGCGGCTGGATGCCGCGCTGCTCCAGCCAGAAGAGGACGTTCGATTCCCCGCTCATCGGACCGATCTCGATCACCTGCTCGCGGCCGAACAGCTCGGCGGGAACACCGGAGTACACGCGGTTCGCGAGCCAGTCGTCGCCCTTGCGCTTGGCCTTGATCACGGCGGCGGCGTGGACGCCAGTTGCTGTGCGGAAGGCGTCCTTGCCGAGCACCGGATAATTCGCGGGGATCGCCATCCCGGTGCCCTCGGCGATGACATCGCCCATCTCGCGAAGCTTGGTCAGATCTGTGTCGATCCAGCCCATTAGGCGAAAGTTCACCAGCAGCAGATCCAGGTGGGTGTTGCCGACGCGCTCGCCAAGACCGAGCACGCAGCCATGGATGCGGTCGGCGCCCGCAAGGGCCGCCTCGATGGCATTGATGACGCCGAGACCGCGATCGCTGTGGCCGTGCCAGTCCAGGCCAACGCTGGGTTTCATTTCGTCCAGCATCCGCCGGACGTAGCGGACGACGGCGCGGGCGCCCTCCGGCGTCGAGTGGCCGACCGTATCACAGACGGCGACGCGGGCCGCACCCTCCTCGATGGCGGTGCCGAAGAGTCGACGAAGCGTCTCGGGCTGCGCCCGGGTCGTGTCCTCGGTGACGTAGAGCACGGGCAACTCGTTCTGCCGGGCGAAGCGGACGGCCTTGCGCGTGTTCTCCACCATCTGGTCGATCGTCCAGCCTTCGGCGTACTGGCGAATCGGGCTGGAACCGATGAAGGTCGCGACCTCGATCTCGACGCCAACCCTCTGCGAGATCTCGACGACCGGCCGGATGTCGACCTCGAGCGTGCGTGCCGCGCAGAGCGGCTTGATGCGCAAGCGTTGATCGCGAATCTCCTGAGCGAGCCGTTCGACGTCCGCAACGGCTCGTGGACCGGATCCCGGAAGCCCGAGGTCGATCGAGCCGACGCCGAGCTCGTCGGCCAGGTGGAGGAAACGAAGCTTGTGTTCGATATCGGGGTCGCTTACCGATGGGCCCTGGATGCCGTCGCGGAGTGTCTCATCATGTATGGCCACCGGGTGGGCCGGCTTCGGCGGCGCGTCCACGGTGTTCCAGTCGTAAATCAGCTGCGCTTCGTCAGGCACTGATCGTCTCGAGCTCAGCGACCAGAGCGGTGAGAAACTCGGTCGCCAGCGCCCCGTCGACGATCCGGTGATCGACCGAGATCGAAATCCAGGCGCCGCTGCGGGCGACGACCTTGCCGTCGACCACCATCGGCCGCGGCTTGATGGCGCCGAAGGCGACGACGCAGCATTCCGGCGGATTGATGATCGGGGTGCCGGTCTCGACCGGGCCGCTGGCGCCGACGTTCGTGACGGTGATGGTTCCGCCGCTCATCTGGCCGGGTGGCAGCGTTCCGGCGCGCGCGCCCTCGATCAGCTGGGCGCTTTTTTCCGCGATCGCGGTGAGCTCGAGTTGGTCGGCGGCTCGGAGGACCGGCACCAGCAACCCCTGGCTGGTATTGACTGCAATCCCGACGTTGACCAGCTGCTTGACGATGATCTCGTCGCGGCTCTCATCCCATGAACTGTTCATCAAGGGAAAGGCGTGGACCGCCTTCACGACGGCCGCGATGAAATAGGGGAGAGGGGTCATCGAGCGGCCGGACGCTTTTCGCCGCTCGCGGGCCTTCATCAGGCTGGTGGCGTCAAAGATCGCGAACTCGGTGAATTGTGGAATCGTCGAAACCGATCGCACCATCTGACGGGCGATCGCCTTGCGGATCCCCACCACGCTGATGCGCCGCTCCCCGTCCGTCGATGATGCAGGCGTCGATGGTGCCGCCGCTGGTGCCGATGCCGCTGCTTCGACATCGGCGCGGACGATCCGTCCGCCCGGGCCGCTGCCCTGCACCTGTGCCAGGTCGACCCCCATCTCTTTCGCCAGCTGGCGGACGAATGGTGCCGCTCGCACGTCGCCGCCGCTCTCCTGGACCGATGTCGCGGTTCGCGCTTTACGTCGAATGCCGGCTTCGGGCGCCCCCGGGCCGTAACCGACGAGGGTCCCTGGCGTGTCCTCCGCCTGGGCCTCCGCCGCCGCGATCGTCACGAGCGCCTCTCCGACCGCGACCGATTCGCCGGGTCGCGCGTGGAGTTTTTGAATCGTCCCGGCCCAGGGCGAGGGGATCACCACGACGGCCTTGGCCGTTTCGACCTCGCACAGTGGCGTGTTGACGTCGACCCGCCCGCCTTCCTCGACCTTCCACGCCACCAGCTGGGCCTCAGTGAGCCCCTCGCCCAGGTCGGGCAATCGGAATGTCTGATCAGCCATAGGCGAGCGCCGCGTCGGCCGCCTGGAGGATGCGGTCGACGTCGGGCAGATAGAGCTTCTCGTAGCGGGCTGGGGGATAAGGGACGTTCAATCCACCGATGCGCGCCACCGGCGCCTCCAGCAGGTCGAAGGCGTCATGACTGATGCGGGCGGCGACCTCGGCTCCAAACCCGCAAAAGACCGGGGCCTCGTGCACAACCACGGCGCGATGCGTCTTGCGCACCGAGGCCATGACGGTGTCCATGTCGAGCGGCGACAGGCTGCGAAGGTCGATGACCTCGATCGATATCTGTTCGGCCGCCGCCGTTTTCGCCGCCTGGAGCGCAATGCTGACGGTGGGCCCGTAAGCAATCACGGTAACGCCGGAGCCCTCGTGCGCCACCCGCGCCTTCCCGATGGGCACGCGAGCGGCCGGGTCGATCTCTTCTTTGAGGTAGTAGCGCGCCTTGGGCTCGAAAAAGATCACCGGGTCCGGGTCGTCGATCGCCGCCTGGAGGAGGGCATAGGCATCGCCGGGCGTCGACGGCGTGACGACTTTCAGGCCGGCGGTGTGCGCGAAGTACGCCTCAGGACTCTCCGAGTGATGCTCGACCGCGCCGATGTTGCCGCCGAAGGGGACGCGAATCGTGATCGGCAGCGCGACCCCGGAACGATTTCGATACTTGGCGACGTGGCTGACGATCTGCTCGAACGCCGGGTA